>NZ_JAPKIA010000006.1:0-254627 GCF_036759865.1 Kluyvera genomosp. 2 | reverse complement strand
ATGCGCTCCGGATGAATATGATGATCTCATATCAGGAACTTGTTCGCACCTTCCCTAGATTTTACGCACCCTACGGGGCCTAATACGTAGTGGGGAGGGAATATGAGAAATTGTGACATATAGCAAATTCGCAAGCATCAAAACAGGACATAACTTGCAATACATAGCTATTTGACCGACCTTTGTAAGGATTAATTACGAAGCGCAAAAAAAATCTCGTTTTCCAATCCTCACAGTGAAGTGATTAGCTATGTTGATTCCGTCAAAATTAAGTCGACCCGTCCGTCTCGAACACACCGTGGTTCGCGAGCGGCTGCTGGCGAAACTTTCAGGCGCGAACAATTATCGTCTGGCGCTGATAACCAGTCCGGCTGGCTATGGAAAGACAACGCTCGTGTCGCAATGGGCTGCAGGGATGAGTGACCTTGGCTGGTATTCGCTTGATGAAGGCGATAACCAGCAGGAACGCTTTGCCAGCTACCTGATCGCCGCTATCCAGCAGGCGACGGGCGGCCATTGCGAGGCGAGCGAAAACATGGTGCAAAAGCGCCAGTATGCGAGCCTGAGCTCCCTTTTCTCGCAACTTTTCATTGAACTCAGCGAATGGCAGCGTCCGCTCTATCTGGTCATTGATGACTACCACCTGATTACCAACCCGGTGATCCACGATGCGATGCGCTTCTTCCTGCGCCATCAGCCGGAAAATCTGACGCTGGTGGTGCTATCGCGCAACCTGCCGCAGTTGGGCATCGCCAACCTGCGCGTGCGCGATCAGCTACTGGAAATTGGCAGCCAGCAGCTCTCCTTTACGCACGCCGAGACCAAACAATTCTTCGACTGCCGTCTGGCCGCGCCGATTGAAGCGGCAGAAAGCAGTCGCCTGTGCGATGACGTCGCCGGCTGGGCTACCGCGCTGCAGCTGATCGCGCTATCCGCACGCCAGCGTAATAACGCGACCCAGCACTCTGCGCGCCGTCTGGCGGGCATTAACGCCAGCCATCTTTCCGATTATCTGGTTGATGAAGTGCTGGACAACGTCGACGCGCAAACGCGTAATTTCCTGCTGAAAAGTTCGCTGCTACGTTCCATGAACGACTCGCTCATCGCCCGCGTAACCGGCGAAGAGAACGGGCAAATGCGCCTGGAAGAGATCGAGCGTCAGGGGCTGTTTATTCAGCGCATGGACAACTCCGGCGAGTGGTTTAACTACCATCCGCTGTTCTGCAGTTTCCTGCGCCAGCGCTGCCAGTGGGAGCTGGCGACCGAACTGCCGGAAATCCACCGCGCGGCGGCGGAAAGCTGGATGGCGCAAGGTTTTCCGAGCGAAGCCATCCACCACGCGCTGGCGGCGGGCGATCCGAAAATGCTGCGCGATATTCTGCTTAACCACGCCTGGGGTCTGTTCCATCATAGCGAACTGGCGCTGCTCGAAGAGTCACTCTCCGCGCTACCGTGGGAAAGCCTGCTGGAAAATCCGCGCCTGGTCCTGCTGCAGGCCTGGCTGATGCAAAGCCAGCACCGTTACAGTGAAGTCAACACCCTGCTGGCTCGCGCCGAGCAGGAGATGACGTTTGAGATGGACACTTCGCTGCACGGTGATTTCAACGCGCTGCGGGCGCAGGTTGCCATCAACGACGGCGATCAGGATGAAGCCGAGCGCCTGTCCACCGTGGCGCTCGAAGAGCTGCCGCTGGCAAACTTCTACAGCCGCATCGTCGCCACCTCGGTGCACGGTGAGGTCCTGCACTGCAAAGGGCTGCTGAGCCAGTCGATTGCCGTCATGCAGCAGACTGAACAAATGGCGCGCCGCCACGATATCTGGCACTACGCCCTGTGGAGCCTTATCCAGCAGAGTGAAATTCTGTTTGCTCAGGGTTTCCTGCAGGCCGCCTGGGAGTGCCAGGAGAAAGGCTTCCAGCTGATTCACGAGCAACACCTTGAACAACTGCCGATGCATGAATTCCTGCTGCGCATTCGCGCACAGCTGCTGTGGGCGTGGGCGCGTCTCGACGAAGCGGAAACCGCCGCCCGCACCGGGATTGAAGTCCTGAGCGGCTTCCAGCCGCAACAGCAGCTGCAGTGCCTGACCTTACAGGTGCAGTGCTCGCTGGCGCGCGGCGATCTGGATAACGCCCGCAATCACCTGAACCGTCTGGAAAACCTGCTGGGCAACGGAGCCTATCACAGCGACTGGGTTTCTAACGCTGATAAGGTACGGGTGATTTACTGGCAGATGGTCGGCGACAAAAAAGCGGCGGCCAACTGGCTGCGCCACACGCCGAAGCCGGAGTTCGCCAATAACCACTTCCTGCAGGGACAGTGGCGCAACATCGCTCGCGCGCAGATTCTGCTGGGCGAGTTCAACTCGGCCGAAATGGTGCTCGAAGAGCTCAACGAGAACGCCCGAAGCCTGCGTCTGATGAGCGATCTCAACCGTAACCTGCTGCTGCTTAATCAGCTGCACTGGCAGGCAGGCAATAAGAACGAAGCTCAGCGCGTACTGCTGGAAGCGCTCCAGCTGGCGAACCGCACCGGGTTTATTAGCCACTTCGTGATTGAAGGTGAAGCCATGGCGCAGCAGCTGCGCCAGCTGATTCAATTGAATACGCTGCCGGAGCTGGACCAGCACCGCGCCCAGCGCATTCTGCGTGAAATTAACCAGCACCATCGTCATAAATTTGCCCACTTCGACGAGAGCTTCGTTGAACGCTTGCTCAACCACCCGGAAGTGCCGGAGCTCATCCGCACCAGCCCACTCACCCAGCGCGAGTGGCAGGTACTGGGGTTGATTTACTCGGGCTACAGCAACGAGCAAATTGCCGGCGAGCTGGACGTTGCGGCTACGACCATCAAAACCCATATTCGTAACCTTTATCAGAAGCTCGGCGTGGCACACCGTCAGGATGCGGTGCAGCACGCACAGCAGCTGCTGAAGATGATGGGGTATGGCGTGTAGTTTGTGCCGGACGGCGGCTGCGCCTTATCCGGCCTATACCAAGCGCGGGTTCGATATTAAACACCCCCTTTTGGCAGGCCGGATAAACGAAGCGCTATCCGGCGTTGCACGCGCCAGAGAGCAAAGAGATAGCCACGTCACATTAAAGAATTAACATAACCGCAAAGTGAAAAATTAGAATACTCAGGTTCATAGCCACCTTTTATAAAGGATGTCGTATGTTGGCACATATTATAAAAGGTGACCCTATGTCGGCATTAACCGCAAAAATCAGTAACAAGGAAAAGTTTGGATTTGGTCTGGGCGACGCCGCCAGCCATATCGTATTTGACTCCTCTGTCGCTATTCTCGCTTATTTCTATACCAATATTTATGGATTACCACCGGCAGTCATGGGGACATTATTTCTCGTCGTCAGGGTGCTGGATGCCATTACCGATCCAATAATGGGCGCTATTGCCGATCAAACCAAAAGTCGCTGGGGTCGCTTCCGCCCGTGGCTATTAATTATTTGTGTACCGTTTGCCGTAAGCTGCGTGCTGGTTTATTCCACGCCTAACTTTGAGCAAACGGGTAAAATTGTCTACGCCGTCGTGGCCTATATTTTTATGACCCTGATGTACACGGCGATTAATATTCCTTACTGCTCGCTTGGCGCGGCGATAACCGCCGATCCGAAAGAGAACCTGTCGCTGCAATCCTGGCGTTTTGCCGTCGCCCCTATTGGCGGCGCAATGGGTACCGCCCTGATTCTGCCGCTGGCAGACCTGCTTGCGCCGGGAGACCGGGCAAGCGGCATGCAGTGGGCGATGGGGATATTTGGCGTCATCGGCTGCGTGATGTTCCTGATCTGCTTTGCCACCACCAAAGAGCGTATTACGCCGGTGAAAGAAGAGAACCTGAACATTTTGCGCGACGTGCGTATTCTGATGAAAAACGACCAGTGGTGCGTACTGTCGATATATAACCTGGCGATGCTATGCGGCGTGGTGGTTCGCGGCGGCCTGCTGGTGTATTTCGTACAGTATATTCTGCAACAGGGCAGCAGCGTTATTTCTCTGTTTATGCTGGCGACGACCGTTGCTGCCGTGATCGGCAGCCTGGCGGCAAAACATGTGGGCTCATGGTTCTGTAAAATTCGCGCCTCGGTGTGGGTGAATATTCTCAGTGCACTATTCGGATTGCTGTTCCTGGTGCTGCCAACCGATTATTGGATGCCCGCGTTTATCGTCCACGTGATACTGAATATTTTGCAGGGGATTAACGCCCCGCTGCAGTGGTCGATGATTACCGACGCCAATAACTACGGCGAGTGGAAAACCCAGCGCCGTATTACCGGCATGAACGTCGCGGCAAACATCTTTATTATCAAACTCGGCGTTGCAATCGGCGGCGCGCTGACCGGTTGGGGGCTGGCATTTTACGGTTATCAGGCGGGGGTTGAGCAGCAGTCCGCAGAAGCCATTCGCGGCGTGCTCATACTGTTTACGGTGCTGCCGGCCATCTTCTATCTGATTACGGCCATTTCTATCCGCTACTATCGGCTGACCGAAGACCGCATGAACGTCATCGTCTCCGATCTGAGTCAGGGTAAATTCCAGCAGCAGATGTCATAACCCCCGGAACAGCAGTATTCGCGCGGAATGCCCCTCTCCCTTTTGAAGGCTGAGGGGCATTGCTTTTTCCCGCCAGTAAAATTGGCCGGATCCCCCTTAACAGAGTTCCAGCTGCACTTCATTTTCGGCAATCACCTGCATCACGCCCGGCGGCGGCAGAACGTCGGTAAACACCGCATCTACCATGCTGATGCTGCCCATATTGACCATGGCGTTCCGGCCAAACTTCGAATGGTCGACGACCAGAATCACGTGACGAGAGTTATCGATAATCGCGCGCTTGGTGCGCACCTCATGGTAGTCAAACTCCAGCAGCGAGCCGTCGCTGTCGATGCCGCTGATGCCCAGAATGCCGAAATCGAGGCGGAACTGAGAAATGAAGTCCAGCGTGGCCTCACCAATGATGCCGCCATCGCGGCTTCGCAGCTCACCACCGGCGAGAATAATGCGAAAGTCTTCTTTCACCATCAGCGTGTTGGCCACGTTGAGGTTATTGGTCACGATGCGCAGGTCGCTGTGATTGAGCAGCGCGTGAGCCACCGCCTCCGGCGTAGTGCCAATATCGATAAACAGCGCTGAGCCGTTGGGAATCTGGCTGGCGACCTTTTGGGCGATGCGCTCTTTTTCCGCCGTCTGCGTCGCCTTACGGTCGTGCCAGGAGGCGTTTACCGAGCTCGACGGCAGCGCCGCGCCACCGTGATGGCGCAGGATCTTTTTCTGCTCCGCAAGGTCATTCAAATCACGACGAATGGTCTGCGGGCTAACGGAAAAGTGTTCCACCAGCTCTTCGGTACTGACATAGCCCTGAAGTTTTACCAGCTCGATTATCGCGTCATGACGTTGTGTTTGTTTCATGATGAATCCCTGGAAAAATTATGCTCGCTTTCGCACATTTAGCGTATCGACGAAGGCCATAGCCAGACCAATCACCAAACCGGTGACGTGAGCGCCGTTCGCAATCGACATTCCAAAAACGTTGAACCACCCGGCAACAAGCCAGATCAGAGAAAATATAATCAGCCCACGCGGCAGATAAATGCCGCTCTGCGGATCGCGTTCGCCGCGCAGCCAGGCATAGCCCATTAGGGCGTAAACCACGCCGGAGAGGCCGCCGAACCACGGACCGCTAAACTGGTGCTGAATAAAGCCGCTGAGCAGCGCGCTGATGATGGTAATCACCACCAGTTTACCGCTACCGATGCGTTTTTCGATTGCCCCGCCCAGGTACCACCACCATAGCAGGTTAAAGAGGATATGAACGAATGAGAAATGCATGAAAGCATGAGTAAAATAGCGCCAGGCCTCAAATTTCAGCGAATCATCGTACGGCCAGGCAAGCCAGATCATCACTGGCTGATCGCCCACGATGTTCATCAGAATAAAGACCAGCACGCAGACTGCCATGATAACCATCGTCACCGGCCCTGCGCCCGCTTTTAGCGTGGCGAGAAACGGGAAATGACGGTAGTGCAAACCGCTGTTGGTCTGCCCGGACTGCCAGCTCGCCGCCAGATAACGCGGGTCGGCAGGATTGGCGAGAAAGCGTTCCAGCTCGCTACGGACGCGCGCTTCCTGCGCTTCATCAGAAAGCCAGACATCGCTGCGCGTATGCTGCTGGATAGTCAGAATAACGCCCTGCGTCGCCATGTAGTCAACAAAGGCCTGGGCCACGCGCGGGTTAGTAAAAGAGGTGATCATCAACATCAGCAGGTCGCTTCTATTCCACACAAAAGGGGACAGTATATACCCAAACCCTGACAGATGCGTTGCAGCGCGCATTGCCGCCTGACGACAGGCGGCATCGGGAACGGGTGCTGGCGCTGTCTTAGAAAGCGGCGTGTTCCACTTCTGCCGGGAAATGGCGGTGCCAGGCATCAAAGCCGCCGTCCACGCTGTAAACCTGGTCATAGCCCTGCTGGAGCAGGTACTGCGCGGCACCTTTACTGCTGTTACCGTGATAGCACATCACCATGACCGGCGTTTCAAAATCGTTATCGCGCATAAACGCGCCCAGCGTGTCGTTCGTCAGATGAAACGCGCCCGGGGTGTGGCCCATCGCGAAGCTTTGCGGATCGCGAATATCCACCAGCACAGCGGCACTCTGCTGCAGCTTTTGGTGTGCCTGTTCTACGTTAATGCATTCAAACTGTTCCATGGTGCTCTCTTATCTTTATGGCAGGTATTGTGGCTCACGACATTTTACCGCCAAGTGTACGTCCTCAGGCCACGTAAACGCCAATATGTTATGCACATCACTCTAAAATGTTTTTTCTATGTTACCAAAAGCGCGTTTACTTGCTATTATGAGCGATATCGAACATTAATGAGCTATAACGAAAGTCCCTGAGGTAGCAATAATGGAAACCAAAGATCTGATTGTGATAGGTGGCGGCATTAACGGTGCAGGCATTGCGGCTGACGCAGCAGGGCGCGGGCTATCCGTGCTGATGCTGGAAGCCAGGGACCTGGCCTGCGCCACGTCCAGCGCCAGCTCGAAACTGATCCACGGCGGTCTGCGCTACCTTGAACATTACGAATTCCGCCTGGTCAGCGAAGCGCTGGCCGAACGCGAAGTACTGCTGAAAATGGCCCCCCATATCGCCATCCCGATGCGCTTCAGGCTGCCGCACCGCCCGCATTTGCGCCCGGCGTGGATGATTCGTACTGGCCTGTTTATGTACGATCACCTCGGTAAACGCACCAGCCTTCCCGCCTCTACCGGCTTGCGTTTTGGCGCAGAATCGGTCCTGAAGCCGGAAATTGTGCGCGGTTTCGAATATTCAGACTGCTGGGTCGACGACGCGCGGCTGGTGCTGGCTAACGCGCAGATGGTGGTGCAGAAAGGCGGTGAAGTCCGGACCCGCACTCGTGCTATCTCGGCAAAACGTGAAAATGGCCTTTGGGTTGTGGAAGCGGAAGATATCGACAGCGGTGAAAAATTCCGCTGGCAGGCGCGCGGTCTGGTCAACGCTACCGGCCCGTGGGTAAAACAGTTCTTCGACGACGGCATGCATCTGCCTTCGCCGTATGGCATTCGCCTGATCAAAGGCAGCCATATTGTCGTGCCACGCGTGCATACACAAAAGCAGGCCTACATTCTGCAAAACGAAGATAAGCGCATCGTGTTCGTGATCCCGTGGATGGATGAATTCTCAATCATCGGTACCACCGACGTGGAATACCACGGCGACCCGAAAAACGTTGAGATCGACGAAAGCGAGATTAACTATCTGCTGAAGGTGTACAACGGTCACTTTAAAAAGCAGCTGGCCCGCGAAGACATCGTCTGGACATACTCCGGCGTACGCCCGCTGTGCGACGACGAGTCTGATTCACCGCAGGCGATTACCCGCGACTACACGCTGGATATCCACGACGACCACGGTAAAGCCCCCCTGCTTTCCGTCTTTGGCGGTAAGCTCACCACCTACCGCAAGCTGGCGGAGCACGCACTGGAAAAACTGTCCCCATACTATCAGGGCATCGGCCCGGCGTGGACCAAAGGCGCAGTGCTGCCGGGTGGCGAGATCGGCGGCGATCGCGATGACTACGCAGCGAAACTGCGCCGCCGCTATCCGTTTATCAGCGAATCGCTGGCCCGCCACTACGCCCGAACCTACGGCAGCAATAGCGAGCTGATTATTGGCGATGCTCGCGACGTTACCGGGCTGGGCGACGATTTCGGCCATGAGTTTTACGAAGCCGAGCTGCGGTATCTGGTCGAACATGAGTGGGTACGCAGGCTCGATGACGCCATCTGGCGCCGTACCAAACAGGGGATGTGGCTGAATGCGGAGCAGCAGTCGCGGATAAGTGAATGGCTGGTGAAAACGCTGGGAAAGCCTGAGCTGGCGCAGGCGTCGTAATACGATCGCGCCGCGTCATGCCTGATAGCGCTGTGCTTATCAGGCATGCACGGGCGAAGGAAAAAAATGGGGCCATCCGGCCCCATTGTTGTTTTACAGCCTGACCGGCTCGATATACCAGATATGCTCGGCATACTCTTTGATCGTACGGTCGGAAGAGAAGTAGCCCATGTTGGCGATGTTGTGCATCGCTTTGGTGGACCACTCATCCGGCTCCTGGTACAGCTCATCAACCTTATCCTGGCAATCGACGTAGCTACGATAGTCAGCCAGCACCTGGTAATGGTCGCCAAAGTTGATCAGCGAATCCACCAGATCGCGGTAGCGACCCGGCTCGCCCGGACTGAATACACCGGTGGCGATTTGCGTCAGCACCTGACGCAGCTCGGCGTCCTGCTCGTAGTAGTCGCGCGGGCTATAGCCCTTGCGGCGCAGCGCCTCCACTTCTTCTGCGGTGTTGCCGAAAATAAAGAAGTTATCCGCGCCCACGTGCTCCTGCATTTCAACGTTCGCGCCATCCAGCGTACCGATAGTGAGCGCACCGTTAAGCGCAAACTTCATGTTACTGGTGCCGGAAGCTTCGGTCCCCGCCAGTGAGATCTGCTCGGAGAGATCCGCCGCAGGAATGATCATCTGCGCCAGGCTCACGCTGTAGTTGGGGATAAACACCACTTTGAGCTTATCGCCAATTTGCGGATCGTTGTTGATCACGTCCGCCACATCGTTGATCAGGTGAATGATGTGCTTCGCCATGTAGTAGGCCGAAGCCGCCTTCCCGGCGAAGATATTCACGCGCGGCACCCACTTCACGTCCGGATCGGCTTTGATGCGGTTATAGCGGGTGATGACGTGCAGCACGTTCATCAGCTGACGCTTGTACTCGTGAATACGCTTAATCTGCACGTCAAACAGCGCGTGCGGGTTGACCACCACGTTAAGATTCTGACCAATAAAGGCCGCAAGACGCTTTTTATTCTCCAGCTTGGCGCGCTGTACCGCCTGATTCACCTTCGGATAATCAATGTGCTGCTCCAGCTCGCTCAGCTGACTGAGGTCGGAGCGCCAGGTCTTGCCAATGTTGTCATCCAGCACCTCAGAGAGCGCCGGGTTCGCCAGCGCCAGCCAACGACGCGGCGTTACGCCGTTGGTGACGTTGATAAAGCGCATCGGGAAGATGTTGGCAAAGTCGGCAAACAGCGACTGCACCATCAGGTTAGAGTGCAGTTCAGAAACGCCGTTCACCTTCTTGCTCACCACCACTGCCAGCCACGCCATACGCACGCGGCGACCGTTGGACTCGTCAATAATGGAAGTGCGGCTCAGCAGGCCGGTATCGTTCGGGTACTGCTCCTGTAATGTCTTCAGGAAGTAGTCGTTAATCTCGAAGATAATCTGCAGGTGACGCGGCAAGATTTTGCCCAGCATATCAACCGGCCAGGTTTCCAGCGCTTCGCTCATCAACGTGTGGTTGGTATAAGAGAAGACCTGGCAAGTCACGGTAAACGCTTCATCCCAGCTGAACTTATGCTCGTCAATCAGCAGGCGCATCAGCTCGGGAATGGACAGCACCGGGTGGGTGTCGTTCAGGTGAATAGCGATTTTGTCCGCCAGGTTGTCATAGGTTTTATGCAACATGTAGTGGCGGTTTAAAATATCCTGCACCGTCGCGGAAACCAGGAAGTACTCCTGACGCAGGCGCAGCTCGCGCCCGGAATAGGTGGAGTCATCCGGATACAGCACGCGGGATACGTTCTCAGAGTGGTTTTTATCTTCTACCGCAGCGAAGTAATCGCCCTGGTTAAATTTACCCAGGTTGATTTCGCTACTGGCCTGCGCATTCCACAGACGCAGCGTGTTTGTGGCATCGGTGTCATAGCCAGGAATAATTTGATCGTAAGCAACCGCGAGGATCTCCTCGGTTTCCAGCCAGCGGCTGGTTTTGCCTTCCATCTGGACGCGGCCGCCGAAGCGCACCTTGTAGCGCGTGTTGTGGCGCGGGAATTCCCACGGGTTGCCATACTCCAGCCAGTAGTCCGGCGACTCTTTCTGGCGGCCGTCGACAATGTTCTGCTTGAACATGCCGTAGTCGTAGCGAATGCCGTAGCCACGGCCAGGCAGCGCCAGCGTCGCCAGCGAATCCAGGAAGCAGGCCGCCAGACGGCCTAAGCCGCCGTTGCCCAGCCCGGGGTCATTCTCTTCGTCAATCAACTCTTCGAGGTCCAGCCCCATCTCTTCCAGCGCGTTTTTTACGTCGTCATACAGACCCAACGACAACAGCGCATTGGAAAGGGTGCGGCCAATCAGAAACTCCATCGACAGGTAGTACACCTGCCGCGTTTCCTGGGAAAGCTGGGCGCGGTTAGAACGCAGCCAACGCTCGACCAGACGATCGCGAATGGCAAACAGCGTGGCGTTCAGCCACTCGTGTTTGTTGGCGATAGCGGGATCTTTCCCGATGATGAACATCAGCTTATAGGCAATAGAGTGCTTCAGTGCCTCAACGCTGAGGGTCGGTGATGCATACGTAAAGGGTGCATTCATAACTAAGATCCCCGTAGTTAAATCAGGCGTTGATAAAGCTCACGATAAGCGTGCGCAGCGACCTGCCAGCTAAAATCCATATTCATCGCCTGGCGCTGAACGTAGCGCCAGAGCGAAGGACGAGACCATAATACGAAGGCACGGCGGATAGCTCTGAGCAGCGACCAGGCGTTGCTGTCCTCAAAAACAAAGCCGCTGGCGATACCGTCGGCCAGATTTTCCAGCGAACTGTCGGCAACGGTATCCGCCAGGCCGCCGGTGCGGCGAACCAGCGGCAGCGTGCCGTACTTCAGGCCGTAGAGCTGCGTTAAGCCACACGGCTCAAAGCGGCTCGGCACCAGGATGACGTCAGCGCCGCCGATAATGCGGTGCGAAAACGCTTCATGGTAGCCAATTTGTACCCCAACCTGCCCCGGATGCTCGGCGGCGGCGGCAAGGAAACCTTCCTGCAGCACCGGGTCACCTGCACCCAGCAGCGCCAGCTGACCGCCCTGCTCCAGCAGGCCTGGCAGAGCTTCCAGCACCAGGTCCAGCCCTTTCTGGCTGGTCAGGCGGCTCACCACGGCAAACAATGGTGCGCTCTCGTCCACCTTCAGACCCATGGCGATTTGCAGCTGCCGTTTGTTCTCCGCCTTCTTCTCTAGCGTATCGCGAGAATAGCTCGCTGGCAGCAGCATGTCCTTTTCCGGACTCCAGACGTTATCATCCACGCCATTGAGAATACCCGACAGACGGCCCTCTTTATGCCGCTGACGCAGCAGGCCTTCCATGCCGTAGGCATACTGCGGCTCGGTTATCTCACGCGCGTAGGTCGGGCTGACGGCGGTGATGTGATCCGCGTAGAACAACCCGGCCTTCAGGAATGAAATCTGCCCGTGGAACTCCAACCCGTGCATGTTGAAAAACTCGCCCGGCAGCTGAATTTCACTCATATGATGGGCATAAAACAGGCCCTGATACGCCAGGTTATGCACCGTAAATACCGACTTCGCCGGACGGCCGCGGGCCGCCAGATACGCCGGTACCAGGCCCGCATGCCAGTCATGGGCATGCACAACCTCCGGACGCCAGAACGGATCCAGCCCGCTGGCCATTTCACTGCCCACCCACCCCAGCAGCGCGAAACGCTTCACGTTATCGGCATAGGCGTTCATGTTGGTGTCGTGGTACGGGCTCCCTGGACGATCGTAGAGATGCGGCGCATCAATCAGGTAAATGCCAACGCCGTTATAATGGCCGAACAGCAGCGTCATGCGCCCGGCAAAAGTCTCGCGACGGGTAACGACTTTGGCATCGGTAATCCCACGGCGAATGTCCGGAAACGCAGGCAACAGCACGCGTGCGTCGGTCCCTTCTGCAATCTGTGCCGCCGGCAGCGCGCCGATAACATCCGCAAGGCCGCCCGTTTTTAATAACGGGAACATCTCAGAACAAACATGTAAAACCTGCATTATCGCTCCTGTTTGTACCCCAACTGCCGCAACATCTCGCGCGTAACCAGCACGATTCCCTCTTCTGAGCGGTGGAAACGACGCGCATCCTCTTCCGCATCCTCACCAATCACCATGCCTTCCGGAATCACGCAGGCCCGGTCAATCACGCAGCGACGCAGACGCGAGGAACGCCCGACCCAGACGTCCGGCAATAAGACTGCCGAATCAATGTTACAGAACGAGTTCACGCGTACGCGGGGGAACAGCACCGATTGCACGACCACCGAGCCGGAAATAATACAGCCGCCGGACACCAGCGAGTTCAGGGTCATACCGTGGCTGCCGGAGCGGTCCTGAACGAACTTCGCCGGCGGTAGCGACTCCATGTGAGTACGGATAGGCCAGTGCTGGTCATACATATCCAGCTCTGGAGTGACCGACGCCAGGTCAAGGTTCGCCTTCCAGTACGCTTCCAGGGTACCCACGTCACGCCAGTACGGCTCGGCATCCGGGTCAGACTGCACGCAGGACAGTGGGAAAGGATGTGCATAAGCCGCGCCAGCTTTGGTGATTTTTGGAATTAAATCTTTGCCAAAATCGTGACTGGAGTTTTCGTCGCGGTCGTCCTGCTCCAGCAGCTCATAAAGGTAATCTGCATCAAAGACATAGATACCCATGCTCGCCAGAGACTTGCTCGGGTCGCTCGGCATCGCCGGCGGGTTAGCCGGTTTTTCCACGAAATCGATAATCTTATCGTTCGCATCGACCGCCATCACGCCGAACGCCGTTGCCTCTTCAATGGGCACCGGGATGCACGCAACGGTGCAGCGCGCGCCTTTTTCGACGTGGTCGATCAGCATGCGCGAGTAATCTTGTTTGTAGATGTGGTCACCGGCGAGGATCACCACATACTCCGCCTTGTAGCGGCGAATAATGTCGAGGTTCTGCGTGACCGCATCGGCGGTGCCGCGATACCAGTTTTCACCGTGCATCCGCTGCTGAGCCGGCAGCAGATCCACAAATTCGTTCATCTCTTCACTGAAGAATGACCAGCCGCGCTGGATATGCTGCACCAGCGTATGGGACTGGTACTGCGTAATCACGCCGATACGACGGATCCCGGAGTTCAGACAGTTAGACAACGCAAAATCGATAATGCGGAATTTACCGCCAAAGTGGACGGCGGGTTTTGCCCGTTTATTGGTGAGATCCTTCAGCCGCGTGCCGCGTCCGCCCGCCAGAATCAGCGCGACGGATTTAATCGGTAACTGGCGAGCCAGCATTAAGGGATCGTTCTTTTCTAGCCTAACCATGATTAACTCCTTTTGATGCTCGTCCTTCCGGGTTATTAGGTTTCCTCGCCCGAGGGCGGGGTTCCGGGTAATTCAGAGACTATGACCTTTGAAATACGCAAACTCCGTGCGCGGGCCCATGCCAGACAGCCATGACCACCGGCTCCTCATTGCCGGTGAAAGGAGGAACAGCGCGCCATTCCCCCACGGGTAACTGCAAGTTTGCCGCGTCCTGCGTTGCATTAAGCGTAATCAGCCAACGATCGGAGAGCAGAATCTGCATCCGTCGCGCGCCGTGCTGCCACTCCTCGGCAGACAGCGGCTGCGCGTCCTGATTGAGCCACTGAACGTTGCCGTCTCCCTCCTGCCACCAGCGGTCGTCCGTTAAGGCCGGAATTTGCTGGCGCAGATGAATTAAGGCGGCGGTAAAGTCGGTCAGCGCATCATCCGCATTTTTCCAATCGAGCCAGGTCAACGAATTGTCCTGGCAGTAGGCATTATTATTACCTTGCTGACTGTGACCGTGTTCGTCACCGGCCAGCAACATTGGCGTTCCTTGCGATAACAGCAGCGTTGTCAACAGCGCCTGAACGCTCGTTCGCCGACGCGCCATGACGTCAAGGTTTGCTTCCAATCCTTCGATACCATGATTATTGCTATGGTTATTGCTTGTTCCGTCACGATTTTCTTCACCATTAGCGTCGTTATGCTTGTTATTGAAGCTAACGCAATCGCGCAGGGTGAACCCATCATGCGCAGTCACCAGATTGACGGCCACGCGCGGGCGACGATCCTGATGCGCAAAGACGTCGCTCGACGCCGCGAAACGCTGGGCAAAATCCCCCAGCGATAACGACTCTTCAAGCCAGAATCGACGCATCGCATCGCGGAAGTGGTCGTTCCACTCGCTAAATGCCGGCGGGAAATTCCCCACCTGATAACCGCCTTCGCCGATATCCCACGGTTCGGCAATCAGCTTGACCGTAGACAGCACGGGATCGTCGTGGATAGCGTTAAACAACGGCGCATCCTGGCGATAGCCCGGCGTTCGGCCAATCACCGGGGCTAAATCAAAGCGAAAACCATCGACGTGGCAAACGTCTACCCAGAAGCGCAGACACTGGCGGGCGTACTCAACAACGCCCGGGTGGCTGAGGTTTAGCGTGTTGCCGCAGCCCGTCCAGTTTTGGTAATCGCCGTCTTCTCTCAACCAATAATAGCTGCGGTTATCAATCCCCCGCAGCGAGAAGGTCTGACAGTGAAGATCCAGCTCGGCGCTGTGGTTAAGCACCACATCGAGAATCACTTCGATGCCGGCCTTATGCAGCGCTTTCACCGCATCGCGAAATTCATCCAGCGCGCGCTCGGGCGCGCTGGCGTAACGCGGCGCCAGCGCAAACATCGCCAGCGGGTTATAGCCCCAGTAGTTGCTTAACCCCATACGCAGCAGGCGCTGCTCGTTAGCGAAATGCGCCACCGGCTGTAGCTCCAGCGCGGTGATGCCAAGCCGCTTGAAATAGGCAATCATCACCGGGTGGCCGAGCGCACGATAGGTGCCGCGAATCGCTTCCGGTAAACCCGGATGACGCAGGGTCAGACCTTTCACATGCGCCTCGTAGATAACCGTTTTGCCCCACGCGGTGCGCGGGGCGACGTCATCCTGCCAGTCGTAGCTCAGATCGACGACCACCGACTTTGGCGCCACCGGGGCACTGTCGCGGGTATCCGGTGCACCGTAACCGTCGTGAAAGCGCGGATCGTCGATCGGGTCGCCCTCAACGCGATAACAGCACGGGTCAAGCAGCAGCTTCGCCGGATTAAACCGGTAACCCTGCTGCGGTTCCCACGGACCATGGACCCGATAGCCGTAGCGCAGCCCGGGGCGCGCATCGGGCAAATAGCCGTGCCAGATGTCGCCGCTGCGGGCGGGAAGGTCATAACGCGTCTCATTGCCCTGCGCATCAAACACGCACAGTTCCACCCGCTGCGCATGCGCCGAGAACAGCGTGAAGTTCACGCCGTTGTCATCGGCGTGCGCGCCTAACGGCGCGGGTTTGCCTACAGCGAGTGGCCCCATGCTTAATCTCCTTCCCGAACCAGCCAAATCGTCGACAGCGGCGGCAGCGTCAGACTCAGCGACTGCGCGCGGCCGTGGCTGGCAATCTCATCGCTATGGACCACGCCGCCGTTACCGGCGTTGCTGCCATGGTAATGGGCCGAGTCGGTGTTCAGCACTTCGCGCCAGCGGCCGGGCTGGTTGATGCCGAAGCGGTAATCGTGACGCGGCACCGGCGTAAAGTTGCTGGCGACAATCACTTCGTTGCCGGCTTTATCGCGGCGCACGAAGACGAACACCGAGCGGGCATGATCGTCCACCACCAGCCATTCAAATCCGTAGGGGTCGAAGTCCAGCTCGTGCATCGCTTTGTGGTGGCGATAGGTATGGTTGAGGTCGCGTACCAGACGCTGCACCCCGTTGTGCCAGTTATCCTCGCCTTCCAGCAGATGCCAGTCGAGGCTGCCGTCAAAGTTCCATTCCCGCCCTTGAGCGAACTCATCGCCCATAAACAGCAGCTTTTTACCCGGGAAGGCGAACATCCAGCCGTAATAGGCGCGCAGGTTGGCAAACTTCTGCCACGCGTCGCCTGGCATACGGTCAAGAATCGATTTTTTCCCGTGGACCACTTCGTCATGCGACAGCGGCAACACGAAGTTTTCCGTGTAGTTGTACAGCATGCCGAAGGTCATTTTGTCGTGGTGATACTGACGGTGCACCGGGTCGAGCTTCATGTAGTCGAGGGTGTCGTGCATCCAGCCGAGGTTCCACTTAAACCAGAAGCCCAGGCCGCCCATATCAGACGGACGCGAAACCCCGGCAAAGTCGGTTGACTCCTCCGCCATGCTGACGGCGCCCGGCACCTGCTCACCCAGCACGCGGTTGGTGCTGCGCAGAAACTCAATCGCTTCAAGATTTTCACGGCCGCCAAACTCGTTAGGGATCCATTCACCCTCTTTACGACTGTAGTCGCGATAAATCATGGACGCCACGGCGTCGACGCGAAGCGCATCAATACCAAAACGTTCAACCCAGTACAGCGCGTTGCCGGTCAGGAAATTGCTGACCTCGCGGCGGCCGTAGTTGTAGATCAGGGTATTCCAGTCCTGATGGTAGCCTTCACGCGGGTCGCTGTGCTCGTACAGGTTGGTGCCGTCGAACTCGGCTAAGGCAAAATCATCGGACGGGAAGTGGCCCGGCACCCAGTCAAGAATCACGTTCAGACCGGCGGCGTGCGCGGCGTTGATAAAGTAACGGAAGTCTTCGCGGGTGCCGAAACGGCGGGTCGGCGCGTACAGTCCGGTCGGCTGATAGCCCCAGCTACCGTCGAAAGGGTGTTCATTAATCGGCAGCAGCTCCAGGTGGGTGAACCCCATCCATTTCGCGTAGGGCACCAGCTGCTCGGCCAGTTCGCGGTAGCTGAGCCAGTAGTTGTTATCGGTATGACGACGCCAGGAGCCCAGGTGCACTTCGTAGATAGAGATCGCCGCGTCGAACTGGTTCGCTTTTTTCCGCGCTTCGCTCTGCTCCACCTTTGGCGGCAGCCCGCAAATCAGCGAAGCCGTTTCCGGACGCATTTGCGCTTCGAAGGCGTACGGATCGGCCTTGATGCGCAGCGCGCCGCGAGCGTCGATCATCTCGAATTTATACAGCTGGCCGTTATGCGCTCCGGGGATAAACAGCTCCCAAATGCCCGTTTCCCGGCGCAGTCGCATCGGGTGACGACGGCCGTCCCAGTAGTTAAACTGCCCCACCACGGAAACGCGATGAGCGTTAGGCGCCCAAACGGCAAAGCGTGTCCCGGTGACGCCGTCCATAGTATCCGCATGCGCACCCAGCTTTTCATACGGGCGCAAATGGGTTCCTTCGGACAGCAGCCATGCGTCCATCTCCTGGAGCAACGGGCCAAAGCTATAGGGATCGTCAATAAGGTTCTGTTGGCCATGCCAGACGACGGCCAACTGATAGCGAAACGCATTTTTACGGCGCGGCAGAATGCCGCTAAAGAAGCCACGTGAATCCACGCACTCCAGCTTGCCGACTTTACGGCCGGTTTTCGGTTCAATCACCCAAACATCAGTCGCGTCGGGCAACAGCGCCCGAACTTCCAATCCAGCTTCCGTTTTGTGCATTCCCAGAACGGAAAAAGGGTCTGCAAAATGGCCTGCAATCAGCGCATTAATCACGTCTCTATCAACACGATCGGACATGCTTCATCATCCTTTGTTTTGTCTCGCCTTAATCCAATTTTCATGGCGACATATGTGACCTGAACGGCACGGCACGAAGTTGTGTGCCTCTTTCAGCCCCGTCCAACCTTCAGTCAAGGTGACAGACCTTGATTAAAGCATAGTCAACGCTTTACCTGACTCCTGAGAGAAAAATAGACATCACTGCGTTTACTCCTTGTATTACGCAAAAAAAAGGGGTGGTTTGCCACCCCTCATCAATAACCAAATGTTTACGCCAGCTGGCGCAGCATACGGCGCAGCGGCTCTGCCGCGCCCCACAGGAGCTGGTCGCCAACGGTAAACGCTGACAAATATTCCGGCCCCATATTCAGTTTGCGCAGACGCCCAACCGGTGTGGTCAACGTACCGGTAACGGCGGCCGGGGTGAGTTCGCGCATCGTAATTTCACGATCGTTCGGCACGACTTTCGCCCACGGGTTATGCGCCGCCAGTAATTCCTCTACGGAACTAATGGAAATATCTTTTTTCAATTTCAGAGTGAATGCCTGGCTGTGGCAGCGTAGCGCGCCGACGCGCACGCAGAGGCCATCAACCGGGATGACGGAAGAGGTTGCCAGAATTTTGTTGGTCTCGGCCTGGCCTTTCCACTCTTCACGGCTCTGACCGTTGTCGAGCTGTTTGTCGATCCACGGGATCAGGCTGCCTGCAAGCGGTACGCCGAAGTTATCAACCGCCAGATCGCCGCTGCGGGTCAGGGTGGTGACTTTGCGTTCGATCTCGAGGATGGCGGAGGCCGGATCGGCCAGCTCGCTGGCAACATGGTGGTGCAGTTGGCCCATCTGGGTCAGCAGTTCGCGCATATGGCGCGCGCCGCCGCCTGACGCCGCCTGGTAAGTCGCCACGGAGGCCCACTCAACCAGATCGTTGGCAAACAGGCCGCCTAATGACATCAGCATCAGGCTGACGGTGCAGTTGCCGCCGACGAAGGTTTTAATACCGTTGTTCAGACCGTCGGTGATGACCTGCTGGTTCACCGGGTCGAGAATAATGATGGCGTCATCTTTCATGCGCAGCGAAGAAGCCGCGTCAATCCAGTAGCCCTGCCAGCCGCTTTCACGCAGCTTCGGATAGATTTCGTTGGTATAATCGCCGCCCTGGCAGGTGACAATAATGTCGAGCGCCTTCAGCGCTTCAAGATCGTAGGCGTCCTGAAGCTTACCACCGGTGGTACCGCCGAACGACGGCGCAGCTTGACCTAACTGAGAGGTGGAGAAGAAGACCGGGCGAATGGCGTCAAAGTCGCGCTCTTCAACCATGCGTTGCATGAGTACAGAGCCGACCATCCCGCGCCAGCCGATAAAACCAACATTTTTCATAACGTGTTTTCCTGCGAATATGTGCTGTTAATGCGTACCAGTTCCACTGGGCATCCCTTCACATTACAAAAAGCAGCTAAAGTCGCAAGTGAAATTAATCAATGATTGCAAAGCAATCAGAAATGCAACTTATTCCCCCTACCCTGGGGGCCACATCTCTCCGCGTTGAACTCCGCAACAAAGAGGATGTGTAGAGCAGAAATTCCACAACAATTATCAGGGAATTTGAGTCATGAGTGAAATCTTTTCCGCCGCCGTTTTATTGATCTTGATTATGGATCCATTGGGAAATTTACCCATTTTCATGTCGGTGCTAAAGCACACCGAACCCAAGCGCCGCAAGGCGATCATGATTCGTGAGCTTTTAATCGCACTTCTACTCATGCTGATTTTTCTCTTCGCGGGCGAGAAGATTCTGGCCTTTTTAAACCTGCGCGCCGAAACGGTTTCCATCTCCGGCGGCATCATTTTATTCCTGATTGCCATTAAGATGATTTTCCCCAGCGCGACCGGCAGTAGCTCAGGGCTGCCGGCGGGCGAAGAGCCGTTTATCGTGCCGCTCGCGATTCCGCTGGTTGCCGGGCCGACGCTGCTGGCCACGCTGATGCTGTTGTCGCATCAGTATCCGAATAACCTGTCACACCTGGTCATTGCGCTGCTGATTGCCTGGGGCGGTACGGTGGTGATTTTGCTGCAGTCGTCGCTGTTCCTGCGTCTGCTGGGGGAAAAAGGCGTGAACGCGCTTGAGCGCCTGATGGGGCTGATTCTGGTGATGATGGCGACCCAGATGTTCCTGGACGGCATTCGGATGTGGATGAAGGGATAAAACAATTTGGCCGGGCAAGTGCCCGGCCAAATACCCTCTGTAGGCCGGATAAGGCGTTTACGCCGCCATCCGGCAATGTGCGCTGAGCTGCCTGATGGCGCTGCGCTTATCAGGCCGACAAGTGGGGCATTAACTTAATAACGTAAACGCGATCATACCGATAATCGCCCCAACCGTACCGAGGATGGTTTCCATCATGGTCCAGGTTTTCAGCGTCTGGGCTTCGGTCGCGCCGGTAAATTTACCAAACAGCCAGAAGCCCGCATCATTGACGTGGCTCACCACGATAGAACCGCCGCCGATACAGATAGACAGTGCAGCCAGCTGCGCGCCATTGTAGTTCAGCTGTTCAATAACCGGCATCACCAGACCCACAGCCGTCAGACAGGCGACCGTTGCCGAACCCTGAATAATACGTACCGCAGCGGCCAGAATGAAGCAGGTCAGCGCAATCGGCAGGCCCATACCGGTGAGGGCTTCGCCCAGCGCCGGACCGACGCCAGAATCCACCAGCACCTGTTTGAACACGCCGCCCGCACCGATCACCAGCAGAATAATCCCCGCCGGCTGCAGCGCTGCGCCACAAATCGCCATCACTTTATCTTTCGCCATGCCCTGACGGAACGCCAGGCCATAAATCGCCACCAGGCAGGCAATCAGAATCGCGGTGAAAGGGTGACCAATAAATTCAAACCACTGATAGGTTTCTGACTCCACCGGCACAAAGCGCGCGGCGACGGTTTTCAGCCCCACCAGAACCAGCGGCAGCAGAATCAGCGCCAGGCTAAAGCCGAAGGACGGCATTTTGCCTTCGCCAAGATGCGGCTCGGTGATGTCATCAGGAATATTCAGCTCGACGTAGCGGCTGATAAAGTTGCCCCACAGCGGCCCGGCGATAATCATCCCAGGAATGGCTGCGCACAGGCCAATCAGAATCATCCAGCCAAAGTCGGCATGCATCTGAGATGCCAGCAGCATCGGCGCAGGCCCCGGCAGCAGGAACGCCGCAGCGGCGGCAACGCCCGCAAACAGCGGGATCACCAGTCTCACCAGGTTGGTCCCGGTGTGGCGCGCCATTGAGAAGGCGACGCTGATCAGCAGCACGATGGCCACTTCAAAGAACAGCGGCAGTGCGCAGATAAGGCCAGCAATACCGATCGCATAATGCGCACGGCTGTTGCCGAACGATTTCAGCATTTTGACGGCAATCTGATCGACCGCGCCAGTTTCGTGCAGCACTTTGCCGAACATCGCCCCCAGCGCAACAACGATAGCCAGGAAGCCCAGCGTACCGCCCATCCCTTTCTCCATGGTTTGCGCGATTTTAATCAGCGGCATACCGGAGAAAAGCCCGGCACCAATGGAAACCACCATCAAAGCCAGGAAGGCGTGCATACGCGCCTTCATGACTAAAAACAGCAGCAGCAAAACGGAGCCCACTGCGGTTAACACTAACGATAAAGTTGTCACGCTTTGCGGCCTTTGTTAATCACTTCAATCGTGCTGTCGATAACGCCGTCCAGCGGCTGATCGATATCAACCACCAGCACATCGCGTTCGTCAGCGCTCGGTTCCTGCAGCGTTTCAAACTGCGTCACCAGCATCTGCGTTTTGAAGAAGTGGCCTTTACGCGCCTTCAGGCGGCTCTCGATCAGGTCGAAATCCCCTTTCAGGTAAACGAAGGAGAGGTTCGGGTTACCTTCACGCAAAATATCGCGGTACGCTTTTTTCAGCGCGGAGCAGACAATCAGCGAAACCTTGTTGGTACGCTGCATGGCGAAGGCAGCATCGTTCAGCGCCTGCAGCCACGGTTTGCGGTCGTCGTCGTTCAGCGGCTCGCCGGAGGACATTTTGACGATATTGCTGCGCGGGTGCAGGAAATCGCCGTCCAGAAATGCGGCGTTCAGGCGATGCGCGACTTCGCTCGCAACGGCGGATTTGCCGCTGCCGGATACGCCCATCAGTACATAGACGTGGTGATCGTGGTTAGTCGTGCTCAAGGCGTCCTCCTGTTGGGCACTAGCAATGTGATTCGGGTAATTGTTACGGGTAACTGTTATCGGTAACATTGTCCCGCCGGGCAACTGGATAAGCAATAACCATTCGTGCCGGAAGTGAATTCTGAGTGAATATGTGTGATCTAGTTCAAATTTGTTAGGGCTAAATAGAACCGCCCGGTGACAAAGTGAAACCTAAATCTAACATTTTTGGCGTAACTGCTTCACCACGAATGCGCGCTAACAGGCGCTCTGCCCCGATACGCCCCATACGCTCACGCGGCGTCAGTACGCTGGCGAGGCGCGGCTCCATCACCTGGCCGATATCGTGACCGTGGAAACCGGCAATCGCGATGTCATCCGGGATCTTCAGCCCCAGACGCTGGCATTCAAACGCGGCGCCGACGGCCAGGTCATCGTTGGTGCAGAAAATACCGTCAAGCTGCGAGAATTCACGTCGCGCCTGGCGCATCAGCTCAATGCCCGAGGTGTACGACGACGACTGCTCAACCATCACGCTGTACGGCGTGAGGCCAGCGTCAAGCATGGCCTGCTCGTAGCCCTTTTGTTTGATGATAGTACGTTCATCAAGACGCGCGCCTAAATAGGCGATGTGCCGATGGCCGCGGGCGATAATCGCCGCCGTCATCTGCCGTGCGGCTTCAAAGTTATCAAAACCAACGGCAATATCGAGGCATGGCGACTGGCTGTCCATCAGCTCGACGACCGGAATACCGGCCACCTCAATCATCTTGAGCGTGCGGGGCGTGTGGGTGCGTTCGGTGAGAATCAGACCGTCGATGTTCCAGGAGAGCATGGATTCCAGACGCTCCTGCTCCATCTCCGGCTTATAGCCGTAGTGAGCCAGCATCGTCTGGTAGCCGTGGGCGTCGGTAACGCTTTCCACGCCGCGCAGCACTTCAGCGAAAACCTGGTTTGTTAATGAGGGTAATAGCACGCCGATGGCGCGACTGGTCGCATTGGAGAGAATATCGGGGGCCCGGTTGGGGATGTAGCCCAGATCGTCCAGCGCCGCTGCAATTTTGCCGCGTAACGCTTCAGACACTTGCTCCGGATTACGTAAAAAACGGCTAACCGTCATTTTGGTGACGCCCACGCGGTCGGCAACATCCTGCAGTACGGGTCTTTTCTTTTTCATCGTCCAAAGGCAAACAAATGTGAAGTATTTTTGAAGTTTACCACGGAGATGACGCAACCTCCCCGCTAGATTGGGGAGGTTGCGCTAATTATTTAAGCCTGATCAAACTGGCGGCAGATCGAAGAGCAAAATTTCGCTTTCGCTATCGGCATGGACCGAAATGGCCTGTTCATCCCAAATAGCCAGACCATCGCTGGTGGTTGCTTTGGTGCCATTAATGCTCACTTCGCCTTTCACGACCTGAATCCATACGCGGCGGTCGGCGGCAATCTGATGAACCGACTGTTCACCCTTTGCCAGCGCCCAGCGGTACAGCTCCATATCCTGATAAACCTTCAGCGAGCCTTCACGGGCGTCCGGCGACAGCACCAGTTGTTTACCCTGCGCAGCGTCGAAGCGGCGCTGTTCATAGCGCGGCGTGATGCCGGTTTTTTCTGGAATAATCCAGATCTGGTACAAGTGCAGCTTATCGGTGGCGCTCGGGTTGTACTCGGAGTGACGCACGCCGGTGCCCGCACTCATAATCTGGAACTCACCCGCCGGCACCTGTTCTTTGTTGCCCATGCTGTCCTGATGCTCTACCGCGCCTTCCAGCACGTAGGTCAGAATTTCCATGTCTTTATGCGGGTGGGTCCCGAAGCCCTGACCGGCGTCAATCACGTCATCGTTAATGACGCGCAGCGCGGAGAAGCCCATGTAATTTGGATCGTAGTAGTCGGCAAAAGAGAAGGTATGCCAGGAGTCCAGCCAACCATGATTCGCGTGACCACGTTCATTTGCTTTGCGTAAGAAAATCATTTGTTACCCCCTCATGTTTTCGATGAAACCAGTTTGGACGTAAATCGTGCAGGATGATAGTGGGTGAAAATTGACGCCTCTAGTCAAAAAATATGAATAAGATTAGAGACGCCAACGGTGCTGATGTTAGAGGGTTATCGTAGCCGGAGAAGGCTGCGCAAAGCCGCGTTCGAGTATCTCTATATTCGTCAGAGCATCAGATTCACTGACAAAGCTCTCGCGACCGTTGACGAGGGTGTCATACAGCGCATCGTATACGCGCCCGTAGTCGCCGGTTTCAATCATGACCTCTTCGCGTACGGTATTGCCGTCATCATCGACGTATTCCAGCAGGCCTACGCTATTGTCAGCGCCAAAACCCGGTTCTCCCGGCATGATATTCGCCTTCAGGCTGGTTTCCTGCTGATCGATACCGTATTTGATAAATGACCCTTTATGACCGTGGACGATAAATTTCGGGTAGGCCAGCTTCACCAGATGGCTGCTTTTGACGATGGCTTTCAGGTCGCCATAAAACAGCTGCGCTTCGAAGGTATCATCCGGGTTAGCTTTGTTACGCAGGTGGCGGATGTCATAAGAAACCTGCTGCGGGCGGCCGAACAGCGCAATGATTTGGTCCAGCGTATGCACGCCAAGGCCATAAAACACGCCATCCTGCGGCAGCCCCGGTTGACCCGCGTCTACGGGGCGATAGTTGTCAAAGTGGCTCTCAATTTCCACAATCTGCCCAAGCTTGCCGCTTTCGATGACTTTTTTCGTGGTCAGGAAACAGGAATCAAAGCGGCGATTTTGGTAAGGCGAAATCGTCAGGCCTTTATTTTTCGCCAGTGCAAACAGTTCTTTAGCTTCGGCCAGCGTCGGGGTGAACGGTTTTTCAACCAGAACATTTTTACCCGCTTCCAGCACTTTTTTCGCGTACTCAAAGTGGCTGTCGGCGTGGGTACACACCACCACCAGCTTCACCTGCGGATCGTTCAGGATGTCGTCGAGCTCACTGGTAAAGTGGATGTGCGCATACTGCGGCGCCTGTTCGTCCGGCTTTGGGCTACGGCGATAGATGTGCGCCACGTGCCAATCGGCTTTACGGTGCAGAACGTAGGGAAGATGGTAGCGAGTGGTGCTTTTGCCAAAGCCAATGAAGGCACAGTGTAGAGTCATGGTTCAGTCCTTTTGAAGTGTTTACTGAACACCATAGCGCAACGACAGGCAAAAAAAAGCCAGCGTTAAGCTGGCTAAAGTAATACTGGAAGCAATGTGAGCAATGTCGTGCTTTCAGGTACTCCGCAAGGACGCCCTGAATGCATGACAATAATAATCATTCTCATTCGCACTTGTCCAACACTTTTTTGCAAAAAAAGCGCATTGACGCACATTTTAAAATCAATGATGGTAAAGATGACTATCAACCACAGAGGATAAGATGAATGAGCGATATTGTGATACGCCACGCCGAAGCCAGAGATGCTGAACCTTTACGCCGCATCACCGCACATCCGGGGGTTTATCATGACACGCTACAAATTCCTCATCCGGCCATGGAAATGTGGGAAGAACGACTAAAACCGCGTCCAGGCCGTCGACATCTGGTGGCCTGCATCGACGAGCAGGTGGTCGGCCATCTGGTGCTGGATGTGGCGGATAACCCGCGCCGCAGCCACGTCGCCACCTTCGGCACCAGTATTTCCGCCGATTTTCAGGGGCGCGGGGTGGGCAGCGCGCTGATGCGTGAAATGATCAACCTGTGCGACAACTGGCTGCGCGTCGAGCGCATCGAACTGACGGTCTTCGTCGATAACCCCGTGGCGCTGGCGCTGTACCGTAAGTTCGGTTTTGACATTGAAGGCACCGGTAAGCGCTACGCGCTGCGTAACGGTGAGTATGTCGATGCCTACTTTATGGCGCGGCTGAAGACGGCGCACTGAACGGCTCCCTCTCCCTTACGGGGAGAGGGTTAACGTTAGGGTCAACTAGAACCCTGCGGTTAAGTCATCCGGCGAACGCGGGTCGGACGCACCGTACAGCCTACCGTCCGGGTCGACCATAATGCTCTGCGTGCTGCCCATGGCCTCTTTCACCGCCACCTTCTGCCCTTTCGTTTCCAGCAGTTTAAGCGTATCCGGGCTGAACCCCTTCTCAACCCGCAGCTCGTCCGGCAACCACTGGTGGTGGAAGCGCGGCGCATTGGTCGCCTCAGCGACGTTCATCCCAAAATCAATGCTGTTCACGATCATTTGCAGCACCGTAGTAATAATGCGACTCCCACCCGGGCTACCGGTGACCAGCCAGGTTTTACCGTCTTTCACCACGATGGTCGGCGACATCGACGACAGCGGGCGTTTTCTTGCCTCTACCGCGTTGGCATCACCGCCCACCAGACCATACACGTTCGGCACGCCGGGCTTGGCGGAGAAGTCATCCATTTCATTATTCAGCAGAATGCCGGTGTTCCCCGCCACAATGCCGGTACCGAAGGTGGTATTGAGGGTATAGGTTACCGCCACCGCATTGCCGTCTTTATCCACTACCGAGAAATGGGTGGTCTGGTTACTTTCATATGGCGCCAGCTTGCCGGGTTTTATCTGGCTGGAGGGTTTGGCTTTGTGGATGTCAATCTGGTCGGCTATCGATTTAGCGTAGGCTTTGTTGGTCAGCGCCTGCCACGGCACCTTCACAAAATCCGGGTCACCAAGATATTCGGAGCGGTCGGCATAGGCGCGTTTTTCCGCTTCCGCCATCAGTTGCATCGCGTCGGCGCTGCCGAAGCCGTATTGATGCAGGTCGAAGTTCTCAAGGATATTCAGGATCTGCACGATATGGATCCCGCCGGAGGACGGCGGCGGCATAGAGAAGATTTCATAGCCCCGATAGGTACCGCTAATCGGCGTGCGTTCGATGGCCTTATAACGAGCCAGATCCGCCTTGCTCATCAGCCCGCCGTTTTTGTGCATTTCATCGGCAATCTGATCGGCAATCGACCCTTTGTAGAAGGCATCCGGACCGTGTTCGGCAATCAACGCCAGGCTTTGCGCCAGATTTGCCTGCACCAGCTTGTCGCCTTTTTTCAGCGGCTCATCGTTTTTCCAGAAAATAGCTTTGCTATTGGCGTGATTCGGCAGCACTTCACTACCGTAAGTCTTGAGATCGTCGGCCAGCGCATCGTTCACGATAAAGCCGTCTTTCGCCAGCTTCATCGCCGGGTGGATCACTTTATTGAGCGGCATCGTGCCGTATTTTTCCAGCGCCAGTGAAAAGCCCGCAACGGTACCCGGCGTGCCTGAAGCCAAATGCGATGTCAGCGATTTTTTACTGTCCGGGTTGCCGTGCTCATCAAGGAACATATCGCGAGAAGCCTGCTCCGGGGCCATTTCACGAAAGTCGATCGCCGTAGTTTTACCGTCTTTGGTACGCAACAGCATAAACCCGCCGCCGCCGAGATTACCGGCCTGCGGGTGCGTGACCGCCAGCGCGTAGCCCACCGCCACCGCCGCATCGACGGCATTACCGCCCTGACGCAGAATATCCACGCCCACGCGGGTGGCTGCTGCATCGACGGATGCCACCATCCCCTTTTGGGCCCGTACGGGATGAAACACATCTTCTTCCACGCCGTAAGATACCGGGGGCGGAGGCGGGGCCGCCAGCGCGCTAAAACAGCTTCCTGAGAGCAGGGCGGCAAGCGCAACCCGGCGTAAAAACGTCAGCGTTATCATCATCATTATTCTCCAGACATGCAGGTATGGTCCGCACTAAGCCTGGTTCATAATGCTGAAATAATCCTCGTGACGGTGGGAAAGGAGTAAACTTAGAGTATCCCCTACAAGGAGGAAAGATGATGAAACGATTACTGATTGTCGCGGCGCTCTTGCCGTTCGCCGCGCTGGCCGCACCGCTGAACGTTGACAACAACCCAAACCAGCCGGGCTACGAAATTCCCAGCCAGCAGCGGATGCAGTCACGCATGCTCAACCAACAGCAGCAGCAGAAAGGCATGCTGAACCAGCAGCGGCAGGTGCAGACGCAGCAACAGCAGCAGCATCTGCAAAACCAGCTCAAAGCTAACCAGCAGCGCGTCCAGCAGGCGCAGCCCGGGATGCTCAATCAGCAGCAGCCGTTGCCCAATAACAACGGCGGCATGCTCAAATCCTATTAAGGCTGGAAGTCGGGTCCTATCACGTCAATCGCATCGGTACAGATGCAGTTTACGCCCCAGCGCAGCAGCTCCCGTGCGCGCTGGGGATTGTTTACCGTATACACCAGAATCTTCAGCCCGGCAGCGCGCAGCGCGTCCACCCGCGCTTCATCCAGCACACGGTGATTAAGGTGAATGGAGACGCAGCCCAGGCGTGAGGTCAGCGTCTGCCAGTCATCCCGCCACTCATCCAGCAGCAAACCGCGCGGCAGCTCGGGGGCCGCGAGCTGCGCGGCCTCAAGCGCATCGATTTCAAACGACGACAGCAGCGGCGGCGTCATATCGTTCCACAGCTCACGGGCGGCCAGCGCGATCGTTTTACCGGTCAGCGGCCCACAGCCGGTCGTCGGTTTAATTTCAATATTAGCCATCATGCCATGCCGACGGCAGCGTTCCGCCACCTCAGACAGCAGCGGCAGCGGCTCGCCCTTAAAAGCGCTGCTGAACCAGCTTCCCGCATCCACACGCAGCAGATCCTGCCAACTGAGATCGCCCGCTACGCCCCAGCCGTTGCTGGTGCGCTCAAGGTTATCATCATGCAGTAAAAAAATCTGACCGTCCTGAGATAGCTTGGCGTCAAACTCAATCATGGTGTGGCCGTAGCGCGCGCCCACGTCGATCGCCGCCAGGGTGTTTTCCGGGGCTAATTTACCGCCGCCGCGGTGGGCGACGATGTGAGGATAAGGCCAGTTGCTCATACACGCATTCCTGTTTCACCTTCGAAGAGGTGCAGATGATCGTCCGGCAGATGCAGCCACAGCGTAGTGCCTGCGTGCGGGCGTAACTGATGCGGTAAACGCACCACCATTTTCTGTTCGCCAAAGCGCCCATGCGCCAGGTTATCTGCACCCAAAATTTCCAGCGTATCGACCATCATCGGCACGCCGTTTTCCGCCTGTGAGCTTAACGCAATATGTTCCGGACGAATACCCAGCGTCATGGCGCGTCCGGCATATTCACGCCGCGTCTCCGGCAGCGACAGCTGCATACCGTTTGCCAGCGCAAAGCGCGTGCCGGACGCGTCCAGCCGCCCGTCCAGCAGGTTCATCGCCGGGCTGCCGATAAAGCTCGCCACAAAGCGGCTGGCCGGCTTCTCGTACACTTCCATCGGCGTGCCGATTTGCTCGGCGATACCTTTGTTCATCACCATGACGCGCTGGGCGAGGGTCATCGCTTCAACCTGATCGTGGGTGACGTACAGCGAGGTGGTGTTCAGGCGGCGGTGAAGCTGCTGCAATTCAAGACGCATCTGCACGCGCAGTTTCGCATCAAGGTTGGAAAGCGGTTCATCAAACAGGAACACCGCCGGGTCGCGCACGATGGCGCGGCCCATGGCCACACGCTGACGCTGGCCGCCGGACAGCTCGCGCGGGCGGCGTTTCAATAGCCCATCCAGCTCAAGAATGCGCGCCGCTTCCCGGACCTTCTCAGCAATGTGCGCCTTGCCCAGACCGCGAATTTTCAGCCCCCAGGCCATGTTTTCTTCCACGCTCATGTGCGGATAGAGCGCATAGTTCTGGAACACCATTGCGATGCCGCGATCCTTCGGCTCCATCTCGGTGACGCGTTTACGGTCAATCCAGATATCGCCGCTGGTGACGCGCTCAAGCCCCGCCACCATGCGCAGCAGCGTCGATTTCCCGCAGCCCGACGGGCCAACCATCACAATAAACTCCCCGTCCGCCACGTCCAGCGTCAGCGGTTGAATGACCTGGGTTTTACCGTCCCAGCTTTTGCTTACTGCCTGTAGTTTTAAACCAGCCATTTTTATTTCTCACTGTCCACTAAACCACGCACAAATGCCCTCTGCATGGCTAAAACGATAACGACGGGGGGAATCAGGGTCAGCAGCATCGCCGCCATCACCTGGTTCCACTGCGTGGTGCCTTCACCGGTGGCGATCATCCCTTTGATGCCCGCTACGGCGGTGCCGAGATTGACGTCGGTAATAATCAGCAGTGGCCAGAGATACTGGTTCCAGCCGTAAATAAAGGTAATCACGAACAGCGCCGCCAGATTGGTTTTCGACAACGGCAGCACGATGTCGCGAAAGAAACGCATCGGCGAGGCGCCATCGATTCGCGCGGCCTCAATCAACTCGTCCGGCAGGGTCATAAAGAACTGACGGAACAGGAAGGTGGCGGTTGCCGAGGCCATCAGCGGCAGCGTCAGCCCCGCGTAGCTGTCGAGCATCTTCAGGTTGGCAATCACTTCAACCGTCGGGAAAATACGCACCTCAACCGGCAACATCAGCGTGATAAAGATCATCCAGAAGAATAGGTTACGCAGCGGAAAGCGGAACCAGACGATGGCGAAGGCGGAGAGCATCGACACCGCGATTTTGCCGACGGTAATGGCAAACGCCATGATGAAGCTGTTAAGCATCATCAGCCAGAACGGCGCGCTGTTGGCACCCACGCCGTTGACCCAAATCGCCTGCATATTTTCCAGCAGATGCGTGCCAGGAATGAGCGTCATCGGCGTTTCAAACACGGCCTGGTTATCCAGCGTGGCCGCCGTAAACGCCACGTACAGCGGGAAAAGAATCACGATAATCCCGAGGATCAGCATGGTGTGGCTGAATATCGTCAGCCCGCGACGGTTCTCAATCATTGGTAGCGCACCTTTCTTTCCACGTAGCGGAACTGCACCACGGTCAGGATGATGACGAGGAACATCAGCACCACCGACTGGGCGGCAGAGGCTGAGAGGTCCAGCCCGGCAAACCCTTCGCGGTAAATCTTGTAAATCAGCGTGGTGGTGGCCTGCACCGGGCCGCCGGCGGTAGCCGCATCAATCACCGGGAAGGTGTCGAAGAAGGCGTACACCAGGTTCACCACCAGCAGGAAGAAACTCACCGGCGCAATCAGCGGCAGCGCCAGCTTGAAGAAGCGGCGAATCGGGCCCGCGCCGTCGATGGCAGCGGCCTCCACTAAGGAGCGCGGAATAGATTGCAGCGCGGCGAAGAAGAACAGGAAGTTGTAGCTGATTTGCTTCCACACCGAGGCGAAAACCACCAGGAACATAGCCTGACCGCTGTTTTGCGCATGGTTCCAGTCATAGCCGAACTCGCCGAGGAAATGGGTAATCAGGCCACGACCGGGGTTGAACAGGAAGATCCACAGCACGGCGGCCACGGCAGGCGCGACGGCGTAAGGCAGCAGCATCAGCGTCTGATAGAGACGGCTGCCGCGCACCACGTAATCCACCAGCGCGGCGAAAAACAGCGACACCAGCAGGCCGCTGACGGTGACCAGGGTGCTGAACTTCATCGTCGTCCAGAAGGAGTCGAGATAGTACGGATCGTGGAACAGCGTGACGAAGTTATCCAGGCCGACAAACTGGCTGGAGAGGCCAAACGGGTCGACGTTTTGCAGCGAGTACCACAGCGCTTCACCGGCGGGCCAGATAAAGAAAATAACGGTGATAATCAGCTGCGGGGCGACCAATGCGTAGGGCAGCCAGCGGGATTTAAACACCGGACGGGATGATGACATGAAGGTTTTATTCCTGAGCAGTGCCGGATGGCGCGATGCTTATCCGGCCTACATCAACGCGTAGGCCGGGTAAGGCGAAGCCGCCACCCGGCATTTCACATTAAGACTTGGTCGATTGCTCGAAGCGGCGCAGCAGCTGATTCCCGCGATCTACCGCAGAATCCAGCGCCTGCTGAGGCGTTTTCTTACCGGTCCACACGCTTTCCAGTTCTTCATCCACGATGGTGCGAATCTGCGGCATGTTGCCCAGACGCAGGCCTTTGGTGAACGGCAACGGCGGCTTGTTCAGCATTTGACGCGTGGCGATGTCGGCACCTGGGTTCTTGTCATAGAAGCCCTGCTGACGCGTTAAATCGTACGCTGCGGTGGTGATCGGCAGATAGCCGGTTTTCTGATGCCATTCCGCGGCATTTTCCGGCTTCGCCAGGAACTCAAGGAACTTCGCCACGCCGGTGTAGGTTTCTTTGTCTTTACCCTGCATCACCCACAGGCTCGCCCCGCCGATGATGGCGTTTTGCGGCGCGCCCTTCACGTCGGCGTCGTACGGCATCATGCCCACGCCGTAGTTGAATTTGGCGTAATGACGGATGTCTGCCAACGAGCCGGAAGAAGCGGTGGTGATAGCGCAATCGCCGTTGTAGAACTTCTCGGTCGATTCGTCTTTACGGCCAAAGTAACTGAAATCGCCCTTCTTATTCAGCGCTTCCAGCAAGGCAATGTGTTTGACCTGCTCCGGCTTGTTGAACTCCAGTACCGCATCGGTACCGTCGAAGCCGTTGTTTTTAGTCGCGACCGGCAGACCGTGCCAGGCGCTGAAGTTTTCAATCTGGATCCAGCCCTGCCAGCCGCTGGCGTAGCCGCACTTCATACCCGCCGCTTTTAGCTTCGCGGTATACTCGGCCAGATCCTGCCAGGTTTTTGGCGGCTGCTCCGGGTCTAACCCGGCTTTCTTGAAGGCGTCTTTGTTGTAGTACAGCACCGGGGTAGAGCTGTTAAACGGCTGGGAGAGCAGGTGCCCGGTTTTCGCATCGGTGTAGTAACCGGAAACCGTCGGCACAAACTGAGATTCGTCAAACTTGATACCGGCATCGCTGAATACCTGATATACCGGCTTAATCGCCTTAGAGGCCATCATGGTGGCGGTGCCCACTTCATACACCTGCAGCAGCGCCGGGGCGTTGCCGGTACGGAAGGCGGCGATGCCTGCGCTCAGGCTCTGCTCGTAGTTGCCTTTGTACACCGGGGTAATTTTGTAGTCCGGGTTGGCGGCGTTAAAACGCTGCGCCAGGGAGTCAACTTCTTTGCCCAGCTCACCTTCCATTGAGTGCCAGAACGGAATCGTGGTAACCGCCATAGCCTGACCTGCGAATGCCAGACTCATTGCCAATCCTAAAGCTGTATGTCGTAACGATATCATCGGTTATCTCTCTTTTTGTGCCGGGATGCGCGATATCACGCGTTTTATGTTCGCGGGGGTAACATGACATGCTCGAATGACAGAAAAATAACTTTTTTATTACAAAAAAAAGATAGTAACGCGACAAAGGGATGGCAAGGCGGTGACGGTTGTGAGAAGGGAAAGTGGGAGCTGAGACACGTATAGGTGTCGTGTCAGTACCCGGGTCGGCGCTGGCACAGCACTATCGGGATCATCCACGGAGCCGGGCTGCTATCTGCTCCAGCGTGAGTTGCCCAGCGGCAGCCTCAACCGTCATCGCAACAAAATCAGGATTAGCCGGTAATGAAATGCCGTTACGCTTTAAAAACAGTAAGGTAATAAATAATGCCGTCCGTTTATTTCCGTCATTAAAAATATGCCCACGCGAAATCGCCAGCAGATGCATGGCCGCAAGCAGCCAGACATCTGTCACGCCTTGATATTCGATTTGATTGAGCACCCGGTACATCAGCGCTTCTGCGCGGCCAGGATCGGGCATTCCCTCTACGCCAGGCGTTACGCGGAGCAACCTGTCGTGAAACTGTATTATCTCTTCCGCTGAGATAATCTGAAGGGTCATTTATCTGCCAGCTCCCTGATTTCATTACCATTTATCGCCATGATTGCCGCGAATTCATCATCCATTCTGGCCGCCTGATAACGCTCAAATTCTTCCGCGCTGATAATCACCGCAGGCTTATGCCCTCGGCGCGTAATGGTGACAGGCCCCCCGCTGACGGCACTTTCCAGTACCTCCGCCAGATTCTGCCGCGCTTCACTGTAGTTAATCGTACGCATATTCACCTCCAAATATGTACAATACAATTGTACAGCCATATTGTACAAAAAGAGAGCCATGAGGCTCTCTTTTTGTTTGGCCCGGGCGCTGCTGAAAACTAACCGCCGAGGTACGCGCTGCGCACCGCTTCGTTAGCCAGCAGCGCATCACCGGTATCTTCCAGCACCACGTGGCCGTTTTCCAGCACGTAGCCGCGGTCGGCAAGCTTCAGCGCCTGGTTGGCGTTCTGCTCGACGAGGAAGATGGTCATGCCCTGCTCGCGCAGTTGTTCGATGGTGTCGAAGATCTGCTGGATGATAATCGGCGCTAATCCCAGCGACGGCTCATCCAGCAGCAACAGGCGCGGCTGGCTCATCAGCGCACGGCCAATCGCCAGCATCTGCTGCTCACCGCCGGACATGGTGCCCGCTCGTTGGATACGGCGCTCAAGCAGGCGTGGGAACAGCTCGTAGACCCACTTGATGCGATCCTGGAACTGGTCACGCTCGGCAAAAAAGCCGCCCATCGCCAGGTTCTCTTCCACCGTCATGCGCGAGAAGACGCGGCGCCCTTCCGGGACAATCGCCACCGCTTCGCGCATGATTTTTGCCGTCTGCCAGTCGGTAATGTCTTTATCATCAAAGACAATGCGCCCGCTGGTGGCGCGCGGATCGCCGCACAAGGTGCCGAGCAGCGTGGTTTTGCCCGCGCCGTTGGCGCCGATAAGCGTTACGATCTCACCCTGATTAATGTGCAGACTCACGTCGTGCAGCGCCTGAATCTTACCGTAGTGGGCGCTGACTTTATCAAACGATAACATCACTTTATCCATATTATGCCTCACCCAGATACGCGCGGATCACATCCGGGTTGTTGCGAATCTCTTCCGGTGTGCCGTTGGCTAACGGCGTACCCTGGTTCACCACGTAGATACGGTCGGAAATACCCATCACCAGCTTCATATCGTGTTCAATCAACAAGATAGAGGTGTTGTGATGATTACGCAGTTCGGCAATCAGCTCGTCCAGCTCTTTGGTCTCTTTTGGGTTAAGACCGGCAGCCGGTTCATCGAGCATCAGGATTTCCGGCTGGGTCACCATGCAGCGGGCAATCTCCAGGCGACGCTGGTCTCCATAGGCCAGGTTCGACGCCTGGCGGTTGGCGTGCTCAAGCAGGCCGATACGCTCAAGCCAGACGGCGGCGCGGTCCAGCGCTTCGCTCTGCGCACGCCTGAACGATGGCGTTTTCAACAGCCCGGAGAAGACACCGGTTTTCAGCTGCTGATGCTGCGCCACCAGCAGGTTTTCAATCACCGTCATCTCGCGGAACAGGCGCACATGCTGGAAGGTACGTACCACGCCCATACGCGCAATCTGCTGGCCTGGCAGCCCTTCCAGATGCTTATCGCGCAGCATAATGGTGCCGCCAGTCGGCTTGTAGAAGCCGGTCAGGCAGTTAAAGACCGTGGTTTTTCCCGCGCCGTTCGGGCCAATCAGGGAGACGATCTCCTGAGGATGCAGCTCCAGCGCCACGTTGTTGACCGCCAGCAGGCCGCCAAAACGCATCATCAGGCCGTTAACGGATAATAATGGCTGACTCATACCTGCTCTCCTTCTTTCGCTTGCCCGTTTTTCAACTTCATCTGTACACGGGTCATCGGCAGAAGGCCCTGCGGACGCCAGATCATCATCAGCACCATCAGGCCGCCGAGCATCAGCATGCTGTATTCGTTAAAGTCACGCATCAGCTCGCGTGACACCACCAGCAGAATCGCCGCGAGGATGACCGCAAACTGCGAGCCCATCCCGCCCAGTACCACAATCGCCAGCACGAAGGCTGACTCGGCAAAGGTGAACGATTCCGGGCTAACAAAGCCCTGGCGCGCGGCAAACAGCGTACCGGCAAAACCGGCAAACGCGGCGCTGATGGTAAAAGCGGTCAGCTTGATGCGCGTTGGGCTCAGGCCCAGCGAGCGGCAGGCGATTTCATCTTCACGCAGCGCTTCCCACGCGCGGCCCAGCGGCATACGCAGCAGGCGGTTAATCACGAACAGGCTCAGCACCACCAGCAGCAGCGCGACCAGGTAAAGGAAGATAACGCGGTCGGACGGGTCGTACTTGACGTTAAAGAAGTTGCTGAAGGTATCCCAGCCACCTTCACGCGCGCTGCGGCTGAACTCAAGGCCGAAGAAGGTTGGCTTTGGAATCTGGCTAATGCCGTTCGGGCCGCCGGTGATTTCGGTGTTGTTAAGCAGCAGGATACGGACGATTTCACCGAAGCCCAGGGTCACAATCGCCAGATAGTCACCGCGCAGACGCAGTACCGGGAAGCCGAGCAGGAAGCCCGCCGCCGCCGAGACCAGCCCCGCGATTGGCAGACAGGTCCAGAAGCCGAGACCGTAATAATGGTTCAGCAACGCGAAGGTATAGGCGCCGATGGCATAGAAGCCACCATAGCCCAGCACCAGCAGGCCAGAAAGACCCACCACCACGTTCAGACCTAACCCGAGAATGATGTAAATCATGGTCAGGGTGGCGATATCCACCGTGCCGCGCGACACCATAAACGGCCACGCCACGGCAATCACCAGCAGCGCAATCAGGAACAGCTTTTGTTTCACCGTCGAGCCGTCAATCGCCGGCAGGATAAACTTCGGCCCGGAGACGCTTTTCAGCCCTTTCTGGAACAGCGGGCGCAGCATCTGGAAGAAAAACACCACCGCCGTGCCGATAAAGATCCACTGCCAGCGGATATCCGCCGCGCTGCCGACCACCAGTTTGGTGCCGTCAAGCTGCAGCTGCACGCCCATAAAGACGCCTGCCAGCACAAAGAACATGGCGGCAGAGAGCAGCGCCATCGCAAATTGCATCGGTTTCATACTTTCTCTACCTCCGGGCGGCCCAGGATACCGGTTGGCATCACCAGCAGGACCACGATCAGCAGCGCGAACGACACCACGTCTTTATATTCGGTGCTCAGGTAGGCCGACGACAGCGCTTCCGCAATGCCGAGGATCAGTCCGCCGATCATCGCGCCTGGAATGCTGCCGATACCGCCGAGTACCGCCGCAGTGAAGGCTTTCATCCCGGCCATAAAGCCGATGTACGGGTTGATAACGCCGTAGAACTGGCCAAGCAGTACGCCCGCCACCGCCGCCATCGCCGCACCGATAACGAAGGTCAGCGCAATCACACGGTCGGTGTTGATGCCCAGCAGGCTGGCCATCTTCAGATCTTCGGCACAAGCACGGCAGGCGCGGCCCATCCGCGAGTAGCGAATAAACAGCGTCAGCGCCAGCATCGCGATAAAGGTCACAATCCAGATGACCAGCTGCATGGTAGTAATTGAAGCGGAGAAGTTATCGCTGCTGCCAACAATCCACTGACCGTTAAACAGGCTCGGCAATGCGACATCGCGCGAACCTTCGGTCAGGCTGACGTAGTTTTGCAGGAAGATAGACATCCCGATAGCGGAGATCAGCGCAATCAGACGCTTGGAGTTACGTACCGGGCGATAGGCTACCCGTTCGATACTCCAGCCGTAGGCGCTGGCAATGACGATCGCCCCGATAAAGCCAGCCGCCACCAGCAGCCAGCCGGTGTCGATGCCCATCATCATCAGCGCGGCGATGATCATAAAGGAGACATAACTACCGATCATGTACACCTCGCCGTGGGCGAAGTTGATCATGCCGATAATCCCGTACACCATGGTGTAACCGATGGCGATCAGTGCATAGGTGCTTCCCAGCGTTACGCCGTTAAACATCTGCTGCACAAAGTAGAGAACCTGCTCTGACATAAATTAGCCTTTTGCTACCCCTGCGGATCTTCGCCCGCCAGGGGGAAATGAAGGTTACTTCACCGCGCTGGATGAGCCGTCGGCGTGCCACTGGAAGACGCCAAATTCAAAGCCTTTCAGGTCGCCTTTTTCATCCCAGGACAGCGGCCCAATCACGGTTTTCGCCCCGTTGGCTTTTAAATCCTTAATCAGCGCCTGCGGCTCATCGCTGCCGGTACGCTCCATGGCGGTAGCCAGAGACTGCACGGCGGCGTAGGTGATCCACACGTACGGGCCGCTCGGATCTTTCTTCTGCGCTTTCAGGGCATCGACGATAGCGCTATTTGCCGGATCCTGGTCATAGCGTTTTGGCATGGTCACCAGCATACCTTCCGCCGCAGCGCCCGCGATGTTCGACAGCGACGCGTTACCCACCCCTTCCGGGCCCATAAACTGGGTTTTCAGACCCACGGCGCGCGCCTGACGCAGCATCTGGCCCATTTCCGGGTAGTAGCCGCCGTAGTAAACGAAGTCGATATTCTCTTTTTGCAAGCGGGCAATCAGCGCGGAGAAGTCTTTCTCCCCGGCGGTAATGCCGTCGAAGAAGACGATGTTGGCGCCGCCTTTTTTCAGCCCATCCTGTACGGAACGCGCCAGGCCTTCGCCATACTGCTGTTTGTCATGAATGATGGCGATACGCTGCGGTTTGACCTTATTCAGAATGTAGTTTGCCGCCGTCGGCCCCTGCGAAGAGTCCAGGCCTGCGGTTCGCATAATGTACTGATAGCCGCGTTGGGTCAGCTCCGGGTTGGTGGCCCCTGGGGAGATCATCAGAATGCCTTCATCTTCATAAATGTCAGAAGCAGGCTGCGTTGAAGAGGAGCAGAGGTGGCCGATGACGTATTTAATACCGTCATTGACGATTTTGTTGGCGACCGCCACCGCTTGTTTCGGGTCACAGGCGTCGTCGTACTCCACGCCCACCAGTTTATCGCCCTTAATACCGCCTTTGGCGTTGATATCTTTAATGGCCTGGCGCGCACCGTTAAACTCCATGTCGCCCCACTGCGCAACCGGGCCGGACATCGCACCAACGACCGCAACCTTGATATCGTCAGCCAAAGCCCCTTGAGACATAGCCAGCGCGATCATCCCTGCGATTACTGTTTTTGTATTCCTTTTCATACTTCGGGATCCCCATTCGTGATGTCGTGTTTACACGTCGTGGCGTGTAGATATTTTGTAATGTTGTGGTTAAAAAGCATTCTGTACTTTTACTATACAACGCTATTTTTGCCATTATCTTTAATGGGTTAGCGCAGCTTTTTGAACGAAAACAGACTAAATTCTCTATTTTTCAGTCTATTAAGAAAAGATAATATTCTGATTTTTGCCATAGATAAACAAAAAAAAGTCCGCTATGCAGCATAAAATAACGGTACAAAGAGCCGAATAAAACGCTGGATTTTAGGTTAAAATTCTGTCGATTTTTCGATCCATGCTGTTTCGGACTGCCGCCGGAGTTATCGAAAAACGAATCACCTAGCTGCCAGGGTAAAAAAGAGAGAGCCTGCAGCAGAATAAATTGAGTACACTGACCGTCATTTCCGTGATTTGAGCCCATTGCCCATGAAGCTGACCATCATCCGTTTAGAGACCTTTAGCGACCAGGACCACATTTGCCTTGGCAAGATCTGGCCCGCCGGTACTGCCACAGAACGTGCGCTCGACGACGCTCACCGTCTGTATGCCGCCCGCTTTAATGAACGCCTGCTTGCCGCCGTGAAGGTGACGTTGAACGGTGCCCATGGCCAGCTTGATGATCTTTGCGTACGCGAAGTCACCCGCCGCCGCGGCGTAGGGCAGTATCTGGTGGAAGAGGTGATGCGCGATAACCCGCAGGTCAACCGCTGGACGCTGAGCAAGTCAGGTGTTGAAGAGAGCCTGGAAATGGCGGCGTTTGCGAAAGCACTGGGGTTTAAATCGCAGACAGACGGCTGGGTTCGCGGGTAGTGACGATCCCGGCGTCGGCTAACGCCTCGGCCGGGTGACATCTCGTGTAGGCCTGATAAGCGCAGCGCCATCAGGCAGCGCTACGCACATTGCCGGATGGCGGCATACGCCTTATCCGGCCTCCATTTGATGCGGTTCCGTAGCGCAATAAAGTCTTACTTCGCGTCGGTCGCCGTACCGTTCGCGTGCCAGTTGAAGATACCGAATTCGAAGCCCTTCAGGTCACCTTTCTCATCCCAGGACAGCGGCCCCATGACGGTATCGACGGTGTTGGCCTTCAGGAATTTAGCAATCTCAGCCGGATCGTCAGAGTGGTTCAGGCCCGCCTGCAGCGACTGCAGCGCCGCGTAGGTGGTCCACACGAACGCACCGCTCGGATCCTGTTTCTTCGCCTTAATCGCATCAACGATCGGTTTGTTCGCTGGAACCTGGTCGTAGTTCTTAGGTTTCGTCACCAGCAGACCTTCCGCAGAATCGCCCGCGATATTAGACAGCGACACGTTCGCCACGCCTTCCGGCCCCATGAACTGGGTTTTCAGACCAGCAGCCCGAGCCTGACGCAGGATCTGGCCCATCTCAGGGTGGTAACCGCCGAAGTAAACAAAGTCGATGTTCTCTTTCTTCAGTCGCGCAACCAGCGTAGAGAAGTCTTTCTCACCAGCGGTAATACCGTCAAAGAAGACCACATTCGCGCCGCCCTTCTTCAGGCCGTCCTGCACCGCGCGCGCCAGGCCTTCACCGTACTGCTGCTTATCGTGAACGACTGCGATGCGCTGTGGCTTCACTTTCTCGAGGATGTATTTCGCGGCGGTCGGGCCCTGGTCGGAGTCCAGACCGGTGGTGCGCAGAATCAGCTTATAGCCGCGAGCGGTCAGTTCCGGCGCCGTCGCTGCCGGAGTAATCATCAAGATACCTTCGTCTTCATAGATATCAGACGCAGGCTGTGTAGAGGAGGAGCAGAGGTGACCGATAACGTATTTGATCCCGTCATTCACCACTTTGTTTGCCACCGCAACCGCCTGTTTCGGGTCGCAGGCGTCATCATATTTGACGATTTCCAGCTTATTACCTTTGATACCGCCTTTGGCGTTAATATCGGCAACCGCCTGAGTCGCGCCGCTGAACTCCTGGTCACCGTACTGCGCCACCGGGCCGGACATTGCGCCAACAACAGCAACTTTAATATTTTCTGCTAATGCCATATTGCTGAATGCCAGTGCAATACATCCTGCCAGTAACGCTTTACCCTTCATTTTCATCCTGAGGTTCCCCATTGTTATGGTTATTGCATTTGTTGTGATGTTGTTATTTAGCACATTATTCTTATATCCTACGCATGGTAAGTATAAGATATTAATATTAAGGGACGCTGCCTGTGCTTTTGCAGCATACTCTGCTAAAACATACCCCATTTTTATGAATTTGAAACGTTAATTTTGACGGATTTGTAACGCGAAAATGACAAAAAAAAGCCACTCATCGGAGTGGCTTAAATGTTCGGGTGACAACATAAAGTAGGCCGGATAAGGCAACGCCGCCATCCGGCAATGCACATGGCGGCTGCGCTTATTCCGCCAGCGCCCGGCGAATCACCTCCAGCGCCTGCTGGAACTGTTTCTCTGGAATGGTGAGCGGATAAAGGAAGCGAATGACGTTGCCGTAGACGCCGCAGCTCAGCAGCAGCACCCCTTCCGCCAGCGCACGCTCCTGCACTAATTTGGTGAATTCCGGCGACGGCTCGCGGGTTTGCGGGTCGACAAACTCGACGGCCACCATCGATCCCACGCCGCGCACGTCGGCAATCGCCGGGCAGCTTTCTCGGGTCTTGTTCAGCACTTCAATGAGATGCTGGCCCAGGTGATTCGCCCGCGTGCACAGCGCTTCTGCGTCAATCACGTCCAGCACCGCATGGGCGGCAGCAATCGCCAGCGGGTTACCGGCGTAGGTACCGCCAAGGCCGCCCGGCGCAGGCGCATCCATCACTTCGGCACGCCCGACCACGCCAGAAAGCGGGAAACCGCCGGCCAGGCTTTTGGCCATCGTGATCAAATCCGGCTTCACGCTGTGGTGTTCCATCGCAAAGAGCTTGCCGGTACGGGCAAAACCGGTTTGCACCTCATCGGCAATAAGCAGAATACCGTGGGTATCGCACAGCGTACGCAGCGCCTGCATAAAGTCAGGCGGCGCAACGTTAAAGCCCCCCTCTCCCTGCACCGGCTCAAGAATAATGGCCGCAACCTGATCTGCTGCGATGTCGGCTTTGAAAATGTGGTTCAGGCTTTTCAGGGCCATATCGGTCGTCACACCGTGTGCAGCGTTTGGATAGAGCGCATGGTAGACCGAACCGGGGAACGGGCCAAAACCGATTTTGTAGGGCGCCACTTTGCCTGTCAGGGCCATCGTCATAAAGGTACGGCCGTGGAAACCACCGCCGAAGGTAATCAACCCCGGACGCCGGGTGTAGGCGCGGGCAATTTTTACCGCATTCTCTACGGCTTCAGCCCCGGTGCTGAAGAACGCCGTTTTGGCATTTCCAGCAATCGGCGCCGCTGCATTAATACGTTCTGCTAATGATACATAGCTTTCGTAGGGGACAATCTGATAGGCGGTATGGGTGAAAGCCTGAAGCTGTTTCTCCACCGCAGCCATCACCTGCGGGTGACGATGGCCGGTATTCAGCACCGCAATCCCGGCGGCAAAATCGATATACTCATTCCCTTCAATATCCCACAGCGTGGCGTTCTCAGCGCGATCCGCATAGAATCCGCACATCACGCCAACCCCGCGCGGCGTCGCCTGCAAACGCCGATGATTCAGTGACTCGTTACTCACGGTAAACCCCCTGCCGTTAAAAGACGGAAAAATTCGTAGCGCTTATTGAGTTTTTGCCATTGGCTGAATTAACGCCAGCGGCAAACGCGAAATAAGCAGAGGAAAGCGTGATGACGGTGAGATTATCTGGAGGACGAGCCCGTAGCGGGGTCGATTGCCGGATGGCGGATGCACCTTATCCAGCCTACAAAACAAAAACCCCCGAATTCACATTCGAGGGTTCATTGGGTACGACGCCAAAAATCAGGCTTCGATAGCCGCACGCAGTTTTTTCATCGCGTTCTTTTCAAGCTGGCGCACGCGTTCGGCGGAAACGCCGTAACGATCGGCCAGTTCCTGCAGCGTAGACTTGTTGTCTTCATCCAGCCAGCGGGCACGGATGATGTCCTGACTACGTTCGTCCAGGCCCTGCATCGCGTCGGTCAGCTTGTTGGCCGCCTGCTCTTCCCAGTTATCGTCTTCAATGCCGTCAGCAAAGTTGGACGATTTGTCCTGCAGATAGAGCACCGGGGCAACCGTCTGGCTGTCGGATTCATCATCCGAGGACATATCAAACGCCATGTCCTGCGCCGCCATACGTGATTCCATTTCACGCACGTCTTTGCTGGATACGCCCAGTTCGCGGGCCACCATTTCCACTTCGTCCTGATTGAACCAGCCCAGACGCTGCTTGGTTTTACGCAGGTTGAAGAACAGCTTACGCTGTGCCTTAGTGGTCGCAACTTTGACGATACGCCAGTTACGCAGCACATATTCGTGGATTTCTGCTTTGATCCAGTGCACCGCAAAGGAGACAAGGCGTACGCCCACTTCTGGGTTAAAACGACGCACCGCTTTCATCAGGCCAATGTTGCCTTCCTGAATCAGGTCCGCCTGCGGCAGGCCATAGCCCGAGTAGTTACGAGCAATATGAACAACAAAGCGCAGGTGAGACAGGATCAGCGTTTTAGCTGCTTCCAGATCGCCCTGGTAATGCAGCCGTTCAGCAAGCGCCTTTTCTTCATCAGCCGTCAACATCGGCCATGCGTTCGCAGCCCGGATATAGGATTCCAGGTTACCAACAGGGGCTAACGCTAAATTTTGCATTTCTTTGGTCATTCAAATCCTCTCAATTCACTTCATACTGACGTGGTTTGTTCCCGAGGGCAACAAACATGCCAGGCTCGATGAGCAACGAGAATATCATCCGCTCTTTTATCAGACAGTGAGTTTATCCACAAGTTCCATGCAACAGTGTGAATAAATTGCGCACAAAATGTGACACGCGATAGCCGCGAGGGCAGAAAGATGGGGTTTAAAACGGCATCCCCTGCGGACGGAAGTCGTCGCAGGGGAAGAGTATAACAGAACTTTTTTAGTCGGGGGTAAAGTGGCGTAAATGTTGTACCGTGGCAAGCCAGGCTGCCACCCAACCAATCATCGAACACAGCAGCAGCAGCAGCAAACATTCATCGAAGGACAGGCCGCTCAGCTCGAACTGCGTACCGAACACCCGCGCCACTTCGGTCACCGCTGACGACAGGCGCATCACCAGAATCTCCGACAAAATCAGCGACAGGAACGCGCCGGCAAAACCGAGCAGCGCGCCGCCGTACAGAAACGGACGCAGAATAAAGCCATCGGTCGCGCCAATCAGCTTCTGCACGTTAATGGTATCGCGACGAGCAAAGATGCTCAGACGCACGCTGTTACCAATGACGAGGAACACCGCCGCCACCATCAGCACGCCGATCATCGCCGCCACGCGCCCTACCAGCCCGGTAATCGAAGCCAGACGCGCAAACCAGCTGTCATCCATGCGCACTTCGTTGACGCCCTGAATCTGCGCCACGCGGTCGCGCAGCGTATTCAGCGCTTCCGTCGTCTGGAAGTCGATTTTCGGAATAACGACCGCTACCGCGGGCAGCGGGTTCTCTTCCAGCATATCCAACGCGCCGCCAAAACCCGACCAGTTGCGGAATTCGCCCAGCGCCTCGTCGCGGGAAAGATAGTTCACCTTATCCACGCCCTGCTCGGCCTGAAGCTGGCCCACGACTTTCGCCGCCGCGTCGTCATCCAGCGTTTTTTCCAGATAGACGGTAATCTGCGGGGACGGATAGTACTGGGACGCCGCGGTGTTCACGTTCTTGTACACCATGTAGCAAACGCTTGGCAGCGTCAGGGAGATAGCGATAACCATCACCGTCAGGAAGGTGGCGAACGGTTTGCTTTTCAGATCCTGCAGCGCGCCCTGCCACGCATAGCGCACCTGCTCATTGAACACGTTGGTTTTGCGTGAATTCGGCTTCGGCGCGGGCTTGCTGCGCTTCGGCGCATTGCGCCCGCCGTCCCCCCCCGAGGTCACAGACTGACGGAAACGATCGAGGCGTCCGCCAAACTGGCGAATCTGGTTGATTGCATCGCGCTTATTCACTTGTCAGGCCTCCGTGCAAGTGGCCGTCGCTCAGCGTTAGCATGCGATACGAACGGCTGGAGATCAGTCCAATATCGTGGGTTGCCATCAGTACCGTTACGCCCACGCGGTTAAACTCTTCAAACAGCCGCAGGATGCCTTCCGACAGCGCGTTATCCAGGTTACCGGTAGGTTCATCCGCCAGCAGTACCGCGGGTTTATTCACCACCGCGCGCGCGATGCCCACGCGCTGCTGCTCACCGCCGGAAAGCTGGATCGGGAAGTTTTTCGCCTTGTCCAGCAGCCCGACTTTATCCAGCGCGGCCGACACGCGGCGACGGATATCGTCGGCGCTGGCACCCGCAATAATCAAAGGGATCGCGACGTTGTCAAAAACAGTACGGTCCATCAGCAAATGGTGATCCTGGAAAATCATGCCGATCTGACGGCGCAGAAACGGCACCTCGCGGTTCTTCAGGCGGCTGATATCGTGGCCGCTGAAGAAGATTTTGCCAGCGCTCGGCCGTTCAATCCCACAGATAAGCTTCAGCAGGGTACTCTTACCCGCGCCGGAGTGGCCGGTCAGAAATGCCATCTCGCCCGGCTGCAGGTGGAAAGTGACGCCCTGCAGCGCTTGTCTCCCGCCGAGATAGGCTTTGCTGACGTGTTCAAAGCGAATCATTGTTAGTCCTCTCGGGCAAAAAGTGCCTCAATAAAATCGCCCGCTTTAAACGGACGCAAGTCCTCTATACGTTCGCCGACGCCGATATAACGAATCGGGATACCGAACTGGTCCGCCACGGAGAAGATCACCCCACCTTTGGCGGTACCGTCGAGTTTAGTCAACGTAATGCCGGTCAGGCCCACAGCCTCATGGAACAGTTTGGCCTGGCTGATAGCGTTCTGCCCGGTGCTGGCGTCAATAGTCAGCATCACCTCATGCGGCGCATCCACGTCGAGTTTCTTCATCACGCGGACAATTTTCTTCAGCTCTTCCATCAGGTGCGATTTGTTCTGCAGGCGCCCGGCGGTATCGGCAATCAGCACATCGACGTTACGCGCTTTCGCAGCCTGAATAGCGTCAAAGATGACCGAAGCCGAGTCTGCGCCGGTGTGCTGCGCAATCACCGGAATGTTGTTGCGCTGGCCCCAGACCTGCAGCTGCTCGACCGCCGCGGCGCGGAAGGTGTCGCCTGCCGCCAGCATGACGGATTTACCCTGCTGCTCAAACTGGCGTGCCAGCTTGCCGATGGTGGTGGTTTTACCCACGCCGTTGACGCCGACCATCAGAATGACGAATGGCGTTTTGCCTTCAATATTAAGCGGTTCATCAACTTTTGCGAGAATTTCACCCATTTCTTCTTTCAGCAGACCGTACAGCGCTTCGGCATCGCGCAGCTGTTTACGGCTGGCGGTGTCGGTCAGGCTACTGATAATTTTACGGGTGGTCTCCACGCCAACGTCGGCAATCAACAGCTGTTCTTCGAGCTCTTCAAACAGATCGTCGTCGATTTTCTTGCCGCGGAACAGACTGATAAATCCGGAACCGAGATTTTCTTTTGTTTTCAGCAAACTGCGCTTCAGGCGCGCAAAGAAACCTTCTTTGGTTGGCTTTTCCTGCTCCTGCTGGGCATCGTCGGACGGCGCATCATCTTGTGCTTCGATGTCGTCTTCGGACTGTGTCGCCAGCGCCTGTGCTTCCAGTTCTTCGTCAGTTAGCGCAGGCTCAACGTCGTCAATCACCTCTGGCTGGATTTCCTCGACCGCTTCCGGCTGTGCTTCAACAACCGGCTGGATTTCTTCAACCACTTCCGGCTGTGCTTCAACAACCGGCTGGATTTCTTCAACCACTTCCGGCTGCGCTTCAGCAACCGGCTGGATCTCTTCAACCGCTTCCGGCTGCGCTTCGGCAACCGGCTGGATTTCTTCAACCACTTCCGGCTGCGCTTTTTCGCTTTCCGCGACCTGCTCGGTCACTTCCACGACTTCAGCAGCAAAAGCTTCGCTCTCGGCAACCGTATGGCCGTCTTCAGCTGCAGGTGTCGGTTCGGCAACGACTTCCGGCTCGGCAGCAGGCGTATCTTCTACCGGCTGCGATTCGATTTTTTCTTCTGATTCAACAACCTGTTCCTGTTCTTTTTGCCCAAAGCCCAGCCAGGAAAAAAAGCCACGTTTTTTTTCTTTTGCCATTTGCTACCACACTCCCCGCTGTTTTTGATGGCGCCACTTCGCCACAATCGACGCGAAGGCTAAAATTAAGGATGAAATTAGTGGCTTAGTCTACCACTTAACTTCCCTGTCTTCACCGCTTTCACCCAGCAGAGCAGATCGCTAGAATAGCAGGCCGAAAGAGCGACCAGAGCAAGCAAATGAAAAAACCAACTTCCGGCGGCAGTGGCCAGATTCGCATTATTGGCGGTCAGTGGCGCGGCCGTAAACTCCCCGTTCCTGATAGCCCAGGATTGCGCCCCACCACCGACCGGGTGCGCGAAACGCTATTCAACTGGCTGGCCCCGTCGATGGTCGACGCCCGTTGCCTGGACTGCTTCGCGGGCAGCGGCGCGCTGGGGCTGGAAGCGCTCTCTCGCTACGCCGCCAGCGCGACGCTGCTGGAGATGGAGCGTCATGTCGCCCAACAGCTGCAAAAAAACCTTGCGACGCTGAAGGCCGGGCATGGCAAAGTGGTCAATACTAACGCCCTTACCTTCCTCAACCAGGCCGGTACGCCGCACGATATCGTGTTTGTCGATCCGCCGTTTCGTAAGGGGTTACTGGAAGAGACGCTACGCCTGCTTGAGAGCAACGGCTGGCTGGCCGACAGCGCGTTAATCTACGTCGAAAGCGAAGTCGAAAACGGACTGCCGCCGGTGCCCGCAGGCTGGGATCTGCACAGGGAAAAAATAGCGGGTCAGGTGGCCTACCGCCTCTATCATCGTGAAGAACAGGGAGAAAAGGATGCTGATTAATCTGGGTCGCTTATTGATGCTGTGCGTGTGGGCGTTTCTGGCGCTCAACCTGTTCCATCCGTTCCCGCGTCCGCTGAATATTTTCGTCAACGTCGCGCTGGTCTTTATGGTCCTGATGCACGGTATGCAGATGGCGCTGCTGCAATCGACGCTGCCAAAAGATGGACCGCAGATGACGCGCGGTGAAAAGGTCCGTATTTTCCTTTTCGGCGTCTTCGAACTGCTGGTGTGGCAGAAGAAAATTGGCGCCAGCCTGAAGAAGAAATAATCGGCCGGCCTGGCGCTACGCCAGGCCGCGTTATCTTAGTCGGCGTGAAACGCCACGAAGAGCGAGCCTTTGTAGCTCAGGGTCCCTTTGTCCCCCACCGTCAGTTGATGATACTGCGCGGCATCGACCCGAAAACTCACCTCCAGGCCCCCCTGCTCCGGCTTAAAGCCGACGTCATAGCGCATTTCACTGCCCGCAGGCGTTACCGTCTGCTGACGAGAGCGACGATCGTTAAGCACCTTCTCGCGTTTATTGCTAACGACCACCCGCTTTTGCATCAGCGGCGCGGCATCGTTGTCCATCTTTTCCCGCCGCTGCTGCACATAGCGAAAAGACGCCGCCACCACGATAACGGCTACGACCACGATGAAAAAAAGGGGCATTTTGCTCATTTCAGGTTCTCTTAAGAATTTACGCAAATGATAGTAAAGGGCGCGGTCAGCCATTGTCATCAGGTCGCCAGCCCGACTACACTGGATATTCAGGACTGGCTATACAGTACCCATCAATGATAACAGGGACTTAATATGCTTTGGTCGTTCATCGCCGTTTTCTTCTCAGGCTGGCTCTATGTCGATGCCGCCTACCGTGGCCCTACCTGGCAGCGCTGGGTCTTTAAACCCATCACGCTTATCTTATTGCTGTTTCTCGCCTGGCAGGCGCCGATGTTTAACGCCATCAGCTACCTGGTGCTGGCGGGCCTGTGCGCCGCATTGGTCGGCGATACCCTCACACAGCTACCGCGTCAGCGGATGCTGTACGCCGTAGGGGCATTTTTCCTCTCGCACCTGCTGTATACCATCTGGTTCGCCAGCCAGCTGACCTTCACCTTCTTCTGGCCGCTGCCGGTAGTGCTGTTGGTGATTGGCGCGCTGTGGCTGGCGGTCATCTGGACGCGGCTTGAAGAGATGCGCCTGCCGGTACTGGCCTTTATCGGCATGACGCTGGTGATGGTGTGGGTAGCGGGTGAACAGTGGTTCCTGCGGCCAACGGACACCGCGATGTCCGGTTTCCTCGGCGCCTCGCTGCTGCTTATTGGTAACATTGTGTGGCTGTTCAGCCAGTATCGCCGCCGCTTCCGCGCCGATACCGCAATTTATGCCGCCTGCTACTTTGCCGGACATTTCTTTATCGTTCGCGCGCTGTATCTGTAATTTCCTGCTTGACTCTGGAGTCGACTCCAGAGTGTATGCTGCGCTTAATGAATCAACGATCATTAACCGGAGGATACCATGTCGACTCCAGAGACACAGGGCAAGAAGCCCCCTCAGTTCACCTCATTCAAGCCCGCGCTCGTACCGCAGGATGATTGCTGCTGCGACAGCCAGTGCGCGAGCACAGTAGCGCCGGCCGACGCTGTGCTCGACGCCCGCTACAGCTGGGTCGTCAACGGTATGGACTGCGCCGCCTGCGCCCGTAAAGTAGAGACGGCGGCCGCCCAGGTGGCCGGCGTGAAAAAAGCGAAGGTGGTCTTTGCCACCGAAAAACTGCTGGTTGAAGCCGATGAAGACGTACGCACACAGGTGGAAAAGGCGGTCAGCGCCGCTGGCTACACGCTGCGTGGCGAAGATACCCCTCAGGCCAACGCCGCGGACTCCCGCTGGAAAGAAAACCTGCCGCTGATCGTGCTGATCGTCATGATGGCGATCAGCTGGGGGCTGGAACAGTTTAATCATCCGTTCGGCAACCTTGCGTTTATCGCCACTACGCTGGTCGGCCTGTACCCTATCGCCCGCCAGGCGCTGCGCTTAATCAAGAGCGGTAGCTGGTTTGCCATTGAAACGCTGATGAGCGTCGCAGCCCTCGGCGCGCTGTTTATCGGCGCAACGGCCGAAGCAGCCATGGTGCTGTTGCTGTTTTTAATCGGGGAACGGCTAGAGGGCTGGGCGGCAAACCGCGCGCGTCAGGGCGTGAGCGCACTGATGGCGCTGAAGCCAGATACCGCCGTGCGCGTGCGCGACGGCCAGCGTGAAACCGTAGCCCAAAAGGACCTGCAGCCGGGAGACGTGATTGAAGTCGCTGCCGGCGGCCGTCTGCCTGCTGACGGTAAATTGTTAACGCCTTTCGCCAGCTTTGATGAAAGTGCTTTAACCGGCGAGTCGATTCCCGTTGAGCGTAGCGCCGGAGAAAGCGTACCGGCAGGCGCGACCAGCGCTGACCGTCTGGTGCAGCTGAGCGTCATCTCGAAGCCGGGCGATAGCGCCATTGACCGCATCCTGCGCCTGATTGAAGAGGCCGAAGAGCGCCGCGCGCCTATCGAGCGCTTTATCGACCGCTTCAGCCGTATCTACACCCCGGCCATTATGGCGGTTGCGCTGCTGGTCACGCTGGTGCCGCCGCTGCTGTTTGCCGCGTCATGGGAAGAATGGATTTACAAAGGGCTGACTCTGCTGTTGATTGGCTGCCCGTGCGCGCTGGTCATTTCTACACCTGCAGCAATAACCTCTGGCCTCGCCACTGCAGCGCGTCAAGGCGCGTTGATAAAAGGCGGCGCGGCGCTCGAGCAGCTCGGCCTGATTCGCCAGATGGCGTTTGATAAAACCGGTACCCTGACCCTCGGGAAACCGCAGGTCACCCGTATTATCCCTGCCGCCGAACTGGCTGAAGATGCGCTGTTGGCGCTGGCGGCCTCCGTTGAGCAAGGATCCACGCATCCGCTGGCGCAGGCGATTGTTCGCGAAGCGCAGCAGCGTCAGTTGGCTATCCCACAGGCCAAAGCGCAGCGTACGCTGGTCGGTTCAGGGATTGAAGCGGAGGTCGATGGCCAGTCCATCGTGATTTGCGCAGCAGGAAAAATCCCGGCAGATGCGCAGCAGGCGCAGATTCAGCAGCTGGAAAATGAAGGTAATACCGTGGTGTTGGTCACCCGCGACGAGACGCTGTTGGGCATTCTGGCGCTGCGCGATACGGTACGTCAGGAAGCGCGGCAGGCAGTGGACGGCCTGCGTGAACTGGGGATTCAGGGTATCATCCTCACCGGCGATAACCCACGGGCCGCGAAGGCGATTGCCGACGAGCTGGGGATGACGTACCGCGCGAATCTGCTGCCTGCCGACAAGGTCAAAGAGGTCACTGCGTTGAACGCACAAGGGCCGCTGGCCATGGTTGGCGACGGCATCAACGACGCTCCGGCAATGAAAGCAGCGGCAATGGGGATTGCGATGGGCAGCGGTACCGACGTCGCGCTGGAAACCGCCGACGCGGCGCTGACCCACAACCGCCTGACCGGGCTGGTGCAAATGATCCGTCTGGCGCGCGCGACCCATGCCAACGTACGGCAGAACATCGCCATTGCGCTGGGGCTGAAGGGCATATTCCTGGTCACCACCCTGCTCGGTATGACCGGATTATGGCTGGCGGTGCTGGCCGATACCGGCGCAACGGTACTGGTGACGCTGAACGCGCTGCGGCTACTGCGAAGGAAATAACCGCGCAGTCCTGTCTGCCGGGTGGCGGCTACGCCTTACCCGGCCTACGGGTTACCTACCCTGTAGGCCTGATAAGCATAGCGCCATCAGGCAGTTCGGCACAGAGCGCGGATGGTGCACTGCACGCTTATTCGTTGATCGCCTCAAGCATCACCAGCCGATCGCTCACCCGCTTTTTCGCCGACGGCGAGGTAGCAGCTGCGAGCTCAGCCTGTAACGCTGCCTGTTTTTGCTTCTTCGCCTGCGGGTCGCTAAACAGCAGCGTTTTCACATTCAGCGACGCGACGTTGCTATAGCGGCCATCATCGCTGGTCGGCACGCTGATTTTGCCTTCATTCAGCAGATTTTCGACAATTTTACGTTCACGATCGTAGCCTTCTAGCCCTGCCAGCTTCCAGCGCTGCACCGTTTGTCCCTGATATTTACCGTGCTTCACTTCGCTCAGATAGCGAATCGTTAAATTGCGGATAGTCCCCGCCTCTTCGCCATACTCAGCTTTGCTGTCCGACAATACCGGGAACTGCATCCCTTCCAGCGCGCCGCCCTTTTGCGTCAGGTGGCCCATGCGATAGCTGTTCATACCAAGACGAATCGGCGTGCTGTCCGTTACCGGCGTGCCATCGGCCATTTTCAGATCGCGAATGCGCTGCCCGGCGGGCTGGCGCAGATCGATAGTGTAGGTGACGCCATCAAAGAAATCGTTGGTGGAATATTTAGAGGCCCGTCGCTGCGGATTAAAACTGTAAGTGACGTCGCCGTCATGCACTTGGTTAAAGTAGCCCGCCGACCACTCCATGTACTTTTTCAGCTCTTTGCCGGTCAACTGATACACGGTGATTTCGCCGCCCGCATACTGATAGTTAAAGGCAATATCTTTCGCCTTAATGGTTCCAACGTTGAGCTTAGGCTGGTCATTATCGATCTGCAGTGCGATAACCTGCGCTTTTGGCGCGAAGTGGCGGCTGGCATCCTGATACAGCTTGCTGATACCGGTATCCTGAATATGTACCTGTGGAATCCCCTTCACCGCATCCGGCGGGACCAGGTCCTGGCCGCTCAGTTCGGCAATGGGTCGATTAGCGTTGGCGCGCAGAATTTTATGATAAGGCTGATATACCGTTTCCAGCGCTTTATCCGATGCCATCCCTTTAATGCTATAGGTGTAACTGTCTTTGTTGATCAGCACATATTTGCCGTCGCGCAGCTCAAACTGCAGATCGATTCGCGACAGCGCGCGGCCGTATTTATCCGGTTCGGTGATAATCACGCCGTTAATCACTTCTTTGTCGACCTTCACGTGCATGTGTCCGGCGACGATAGCCGCCAGTTCAGGGTTAGCGCGCGCAATATCGCCCACCCCGGTGCCCGGCCGCTGGTTCTCGTTATCAATCCCCATGTGTGCCACCAGCACAATAGCGTCTACCTGGCCCTGAATCTTCTGGATGGCCTGTTTTACCGCATCAACCGGATCGGTAAAGTTCAACCCTTTTACCCGGTCAGTGCCTTTGGCAAATTCGGCGGTCATCGGCGTATCCATGCCGATCACGCCAATTTTTACGCCCTGGCGTTCAATAATCTTATAAGCAGGAAGGTAAGGCTTGCCGCTGTCCCACAGGATATTCCCGGCCAGCGCCGTGCCCTTAAACTGGTTGAGCGAAGTCGACAGCGATTTCAGGCCAAAATCGAATTCGTGGTTGCCCATCACCCACACGTCATAGTCCATGGCGTTAAAGCCGAGGATCATCGGGCTGGTTTTGTCGTTCTTAAAGGTTTCAACAAAATTGCCCTGTATGGTATCGCCCGCGTCGACCAGGATGACGTTTGGCTGCTGGCTACGCACCTGGCGAACCTGGGTGGCAATCTGACTCAGGCTTCCGGCCAGGTTTTCCGTATCCGTCGAATAATCCCACGGGACGAAGGTGCCGTGGAGATCGGAAGTCCCGAGAATCGTGATATTGACGGGTTCAGCCATCGCCGCAGAAGTACCCAAGCAGAGTAAGAGCGCAAGAAGTGATTTTTTCATTTTTATTGATGTGCCCAAAGGGGAATGAGGCAAAATTATGCGATTCACATCAATAAGTTTACTAGCAGCTTTACAGGGTAAACATGAAAAGTGAGAGACAGCTCAAGCTTGTTAAGCTGTCGAGACGGCGGTAATTAGTGGCTTTTGCGTAACAGATAACGGTACGGCAGCGCGTCGATCTGCTGGGCAATCAGCTCATGTTCCATAAAGCGACAAAAGCCCGGAATATCGCGCGTCGTGGCGGGATCGTCAGCGATAATCAGCAGCGTTTCGCCCACCGGCATCGTGCGCACGGTTTTACGCACCATCATTACCGGCTCGGGACAGCGCAGCCCTTGCGCGTCCAGGGTGTGGTCGGGGCTGGAGAACAAATCGGTCATTATCTTCTCGTCATTATCAAAAAACGCGCTTAGTTTACGCTGACCGCGTGATGAAGCAACCAGGTTAACGATTGCGCGAAAAACAACCATTGCAATGACGCACGAAAGCAGTATCATTCCGGCCCTGCAATAGGTTTGCAGATTATTGGGTTCCCTCACCCCACCGCTAAAAAGGTACAATATGACTCTCTTTACCGCGACACAGCGCCGTCACGCGCTGGTCTGGCTATCGCTATTTCATCTGCTGGTGATCACCTCCAGTAACTATCTGGTGCAGCTGCCGGTCAGCATTTTCGGCTTCCACACCACCTGGGGCGCATTTAGCTTCCCGTTTATCTTCCTCGCCACCGATCTGACCGTGCGCATTTTTGGCGCGCCGCTCGCGCGACGCATCGTGTTTGCGGTGATGATCCCGGCGTTGATGATCTCATACGTCATTTCATCGCTGTTCTACATGGGCGAATGGCAGGGCTTTGGCGCACTGGCGCACTTCAACCTGTTCGTCGCTCGTATTGCCGCCGCGAGCTTTATGGCCTACGCGCTGGGGCAGATCCTCGACGTTCACGTGTTTAATCGCCTGCGCCAGAACCGCCGATGGTGGCTTGCGCCGACGGCCTCGACGCTGTTCGGCAACATCAGCGACACGCTGGCCTTCTTCTTCATCGCGTTCTGGCGCAGTACCGACCCGTTCATGGCCGATCACTGGGTTGAAATCGCCCTCGTCGACTACAGCTTTAAAGTACTTATCAGCATTGTTTTCTTCCTGCCGATGTATGGCGTACTGCTGAATATGCTATTGAAAAAGCTGGCAGATAAATCTGATTTGTCGGCAATGCAGCCAGGTTAAGGGTTCATCTGACGGGTTGTGTTAAGATAGGCGCAAGAGCCGTTCATGGCTATTTATCGAAAGGAAGAAGTCAATGCGCAAATTGGTGAAATATGCTGGTATTGGCCTGCTGGTGATGGGGCTTGCTGCCTGCGACAACAGCGATACCAACGCCCCAGCCCAGGGTTCAGCTGCGGCAAGCGATGCCGCGGGCCAGTCGATTAACCTGCTCGACGGCAAGCTGAGCTTCACGCTGCCAGCCGGGATGACCGACCAAAGCGGTAAGCTGGGTACCCAGAGCAACAACATGCACGTTTACTCTGACGCCACCGGCCAAAAAGCGGTCATCGTTATCATCGGTGATAGCGCCAATGAAGAGCTGTCGGTCCTGGCAAACCGCCTGGAAGAACAGCAGCGCAGCCGCGACCCGCAGCTGCAGGTGGTGACCAACAAATCCATCGAGCTGAAAGGTCATACCCTACAGCAGTTGGACAGCATCATCTCTGCCAAAGGGCAAACCGCCTATTCTTCCATTGTTCTGGGCAAAATTGACAACAAACTGCTGACCCTGCAGGTTACGCTGCCGGCGGACAACCAGCAGCAGGCGCAGGCCGATGCTGAGAAAATCATCAATACGCTGGTTATCAACTAAGCCAGTCTGATGCCAATGCGGCCTCTTGCGAACCTACGCCAGAGGCCGTTTTTTTAGCCGCCATCCAAGCAGCAGCGCCACCGCCACCAGCCCTGCGGCAGCCAGATAGATTGTCGATACCCCCATCCACGCCATCATCAGCCCGGCCAGCGGCCCGGTAATGCCCAATGATAAATCCATAAACACGGTATACGTCGCCAACGCCGCCCCCTGATTCTGCTGCGGCACCGCCTTGACCGCCACCACGCCCAGCGCGGGAAACACCAACGAGAAGCCCGCCCCGGCAAGGAAAGTGCCCAGCTTGGCCATCAGCGGCGTCGCCGCAACACCAACCAGCAGTAGGCCAGCAACCTCCACGGCAAAGCAGATCATCGCCACGTTCAGGCCACCAAGCCGGTTGATGCCGTTAGGGAACAACAGCCGCGTGCCCACGAAGGCGCAGCTGAACAAAGTAAGCGCAAAGGCAGCGCCGTCCCAGCCTTTAGCGTCGTAGAACAGCGTGATAAAGGTCGCGATCACGCCAAACCCTGCAGAGGCCAGCGCCAGCGCCATGCCGTAGGGCCAGACGCGACCCAACACCGCGCGAAAGGACATGGCTTTGCCCTTTTTCGCCTTAACTTCATCACGGGGCAGCGCCGCCAGAATTGCCACGGCGGCGACCGCCATAATCGCCAGCGCCAGCCCATGCAGGCCGATGTAGCGGTAGCACAGCACGCCGAGCGGCGCGCCCATCGCCATTGCACCGTAGGTAACAATGCCGTTCCACGAAATCACTCGCCCGATGTGTGGCGAACCCACCACGCCAACGCCCCACAGCGTGGATCCGGTGCCGGCAAAGCTCTGGCCAATCCCCAAAATGACGCGCCCCACGCACAGCAGGACAAGGCTGAGCAGCGGCCAGCCGCCGCCGAATGCCGCCAGCAGGTAGCTCAGTCCACTGAGAAAGCAGCCGCATAAACCAAAAACGACGATTTTTTTCGGCCCCAACTGGTCAGCATAGCGCCCGGCATGGGGGCGGCTGAGCAGCGTAGCAAAATATTGCAGGCTAATGACCAACCCGGCCCAGAAGGCGCTAAACCCCATAACATCATGGACATAGCCCGGCAGCACCGCCAACGGCAGGCCGATGGTGAGATAGCTGGCAAAGTTGAATATAACGACGGAGACAATACGCAGATTGAGGCGCAGACCGCTTAGCTGCTCCTCCGCGTCGGCCACAGGCATGGCTAATCCCTTATAGACGCAACAAAAATGGCATTATTGCATATTTTGTCGCCGGGGCGAGGCTTATAGGATGCACGGCCTGATAGGCGCAGCGCCATCAGGCAGAATGGCGCAAATTGCCGGATGGCGACATCGCCTTATCCGGCTTATGCGGTATGAGAGGGTTTGTTTGGCCAGAAGATAGTGAGCACGCCAGCGATAATCACGACAACGCCCAGCAGGCCTCGCCACGAAAAAGGCTCATGCCAGCCCGGCAGCAGAATTGCGGCCAGCCACACCACCATATAGCTAAGGCTGAGCAGCGCATAGGCTTTTGCCAGCGGCAGGCGCTTGAGGGCGAAGTACCAGCAAGCCATCGAGGCGACATAACCCAGCAGCCCCAGGAAGAGCCCCAGCGTCCCCGATTCAAAATGCAAAAGATGACCCAACAGCAGCAGCGGCTGCTCCGCCGACGGCAGCGTTGTCATTGCCGCGCGTAACGTCAGTTGGGCGGCGCTGACCAGCGCCACGCTCATTAACGCCCAGATAAGCCCCATCAGGCGCTGCTCCCCAGTAACATAATGCCAACGATAATCAACGTGACTCCCGCCCAGTGACGGCGGCTCACCGGCTCGTGCCAGATAGCGCGGGCCGCCAGCGTGACCCAGACAAAGTTAAGGCTGAGCATCGGATAAGCCACGCTGACCGGAATTTGCTGTAGCACCAGCAGCCACAGCAGCATCCCCAGACCGAGCATCGCCAGCGCCAGGCCAAGCCAGATCAGCAGATGGCGCCCGCGCTGCCCTTGAGGGGCAGGACGGGTCGCCTGTTTCTGGCACAGCTGCCCGCCGCAGCTTAGCAGGCTGGCGAGCAGCAGGCAGGCCCACGTGATCATTGCGGACGATACTGAATAAAGACGGTGCGACCCATGGCATATACCTCATCCGGTTTTGGCAGCGGCAGTTCCGCTAACTGTACGTCACGAGACAGCAGCAATACCAGTGAGATCGGCCCTTCCTGGCGATGTGCCGCCAGCCACTGCGGGAACGCTTCATACGAGACAAAGCTGCCCTTCGCGTCAGGATAAGAAAGACCATACTTCAGCTCACCCTGCTGACCGTACAGTATCACGTCGCTACGCTTCAGCTCCCAGGCCAGCCCCGCGGCCACGCCGACGCTGTTGCTCAGCACGTAGCGGCTCGGTGCCAGCGACTCGTTGACGATATCGACCAGGAACTGCGGCTGTTTGCTGTCGGTGACGCGATCGGGTATCGCCATGCCGACCAGCAGCGCCAGCGCCAGCGGGCACAGCGCAGCCAGCGTCCAGCGACGTGCATCGTGCTTGATAGACAGCCAGCCCATCAGCGCCCAGAAGAAGAACGCCACCGCCGCCAGCACGCATTTGTACAGCTCTATCTGCATCCAGACCGGGTGCTTCATCGGCCCCCATGGCGACACGACCGCCACCGCCACCAGGCCAACCACGCCAAAGACGATGTTGATGATCCCGTTGATTCGCAGCGCCCGAGAGCCGACTTTGGCGGCATCGACCGCATAGCGCGCCATCAGTATCGCCAGCGGCGCGAAGCACGGCAGGATATAAGTCGGCAGCTTACCTTTGGCGATGCTAAAGAACAGGAACGGCATCACCACCCAACCCAGCAGATAAAATGCCCCTCGCAGGCCTTCTCGTTCTTGCCAGCCGCGCTTGAACGCGCCGGGCAACAGCGCCAGCCACGGCAGGCTGCCAGCCACCAGGAACGGCAGGTAGTACCAGAACGGCGCTTTATGCTGCGCGTCACTCTGGGCGAAGCGTTGAATATGCTCAACCCAGAAGAAGTAGCGCCAGAAGTCGCCCTCGCGCGCAGCGATCGCCAGCCCCCACGGCAGCACCGTCAGCACACACACCAGCACCGACAGCCAGCCCCAGACCAGCACTTCCCGCCAGCGCTTTTGCACAATAACCCACGGCAGTACGCCAATCACCGGCACCGCCAGCGCCAGAAAACCTTTGGTCATCACGCCCATGCCGCAGGCGATACCCAGCAGCACGTAGCCCCAGGCGCGTTCAGCGGTGGTTTTCGCCTGCGCGGCCAGCCAGAAGCTGCACATCGCCAGCGTCATCCACAGGGTGATCATCGGATCGAGCACCGCATAAGTGCCAATGCCGTAAACCAGGAAAGCGGTCAGGAAGATCGCGCCCGAGAGCACGGCCACCTTTTTGTCCTGCCAGATTTTCCACGCCAGCCAGGCAACCAGCAGCGCCGAGACGGTAATGGAAAACACGGCGCCAAAGCGCACGGCAAAGTTATTGTGGCCGAAAAGCCACTGGCCAATGCTGTTAATCCAATAACCGGCAATAGGCTTTTCAAAATAGCGCAGCCCCAGGAAGTGCGGCACCACCCAATCGCCGGTTGCCAGCATTTCGCGGCTGATTTCCGCATAGCGGGTTTCGTCCGGCTGCCACAGCAGCCGGAAGTTAAGCGGAACCAGATAGTACAGAACAAACAGTGCGGCTAACGAAATACCGTAGCGAAGGGATTTCATACATCAGAGCTCATCAGTTGTTGGCAGCCCAGCCAGCCTTCACGACCGGCGATTTCTCCGCGCACCACCTTCCCGACCGGCAGCTGACGGAAGTCATCCGGGAGAAGCTGGCCCAGCGGGCAAAAACGAATTTCCTGCTGCGCCGCAAGGGTCAGCAGATAGTCAAACTGCTCGGCGTAGGCGCCGCCTTCCACTTCAGCGTGGATGGTGTAAACCGGCGTCCCCGTGTCCTTGCGAATTTGTTCCAGCAGCCAGCGGTTAAAACCTTCTGCGCTCACCACGCTACCGACAACTTCGTCCCAGGTGGGCAGCGTAACGGGGATCTGCACGGTAGCCAGATCGCCGTTGCTGAGCTGAGGAAGGAACGGCTGCGTGCCGCGACAGTCGCTGTTGTAGAGAAAATCGAACGACTCTTTCGCCTTCACCACGCGCTGGTCGGCGCGCCAGCCTGCAACAGCCGAACAGGAGACCGGGCGGCCAAGAATGGCCTCCAGCTCGTTCAGCCCGCGGCCGATTTCATCCACCAGCTGCTGTTCATTCCACATGCCGCTCCACTGCTGCCAGCGGTGGTGATCCCAGGCATGCAGGCCGACCTCATGCGCCTGCGCGACGCTGCGGATGATCTCCGCGTTAGCCGAACCAATGCGCCGCCCTGGCCACGCCGTTCCGGCCAGCAGAATATCCCAGCCATACAGCGATGCTGCGCGCGAGCGCAGCATCTTCCACAAGAACTTCGGTTTTACCAGGCGCCACAAGTGGCGCCCCATGTTGTCCGGCCCGACGCTGAAGAAAAAGCTGGCCTGCACGCGGTGCTTTTTGAGCACCGCCATCAGCCGTGGCACGCCTTCGCGCGTTCCGCGAAAGGTGTCGACATCAACGCGCAAACCTACTTTTTTCATGATGGTTTTTCGTCCGTCAGTTCAACTGTGCGCAGGAAGAAGTCCAGCGTCTCTTCTACCGTTTGCTGCATCTCTACCGTCGGCTGCCAGTCGAGGCAGCGTTTAGCGTTGCGAATGCTCGGCTTACGGTGCTCAACGTCCTGGTAACCTTTGCCATAGTAGTCGCTGCTTTCCACTTCACGGAAGCCAGCAAACGGCGGGAAGCGGTCGCGCAGCGGGTGACGTTCGAAGCAGTCGAGCAGCATTTCGGCCAGCTCTTTGATGCTCGCTTCGTTGTCCGGGTTACCAATGTTGATGATCTGCCCATCGCAGCGACCGTCTTTGTTTTCAATAATGCGGAACAGCGCTTCGATGCCGTCGCTGATGTCAGTGAAGCAGCGCTTCTGCTTGCCGCCTTCGATCAGCTTGATCGGCGAACCTTCTACCAGGTTAAGAATCAGCTGAGTGATAGCACGAGAGCTACCGATACGCGCAGCGTTCAGGTTATCAAGGCGCGGCCCCATCCAGTTAAACGGACGGAACAGCGTAAACTTGAGGCCCGTTTTGTCGCCATAGGCCCAAATAACGCGGTCCAGAAGCTGTTTGGAAACCGAGTAGATCCAGCGCTGTTTGTTGATAGGACCGACCACCAGGTTGGAAGTATCTTCATCAAAGTTGGCATCCGTACACATGCCGTACACTTCGGAAGTCGACGGGAAGATGATGCGTTTGTTGTACTTCACGCAGTCGCGAATAATCTTCAGGTTCTCTTCGAAGTCCAGCTCGAACACGCGCAGCGGGTTACGGGTGTACTCAATCGGCGTGGCGATCGCAACCAGCGGCAGCACCACGTCGCATTTCTTAATGTGATACTCAATCCATTCTGAGTGAATGCTGATATCACCTTCCACAAAGTGGAAACGCGGGCAGTCGAGGAAGCGGCTGATGGCGTCAGAGCCAATATCCAGACCGTAGATTTCGTAGTTGTCGTCCGCCAGCAGACGCTCGGTGAGGTGGTTACCGATAAACCCGTTAACGCCGAGGATCAGTACGCGGGTACGGCGCTTCACGGCCGTGAACGGACGGCTGGAGAGCAGTGCGCCCGCCACCAGGCCCAGCGCAGGTGCCAGCTGTGCGCCCTGCATGTAAACGCCGTTGGCGCTTTGACCGGTAACGATTTCCAGCGCGCCTTCACCGCAGGCAATCACCAGCGGAGAGACCGACAGCACGGTACCCGGCTTCGCCGCCGGCATGTCGGTGCGCACGCGTGATTTCCAGACGATAAATTTATTGGTGCCGACAAAACCAAACGCGCCCGGCCACGGATCGCTCACCGCGCGGACCAGGTTATGCAGCGTCTGCGCCGGTTTTTCCCATTCCAGGCGGCCATCTTCCGGAGTACGGCGCCCAACGTAGGTCGCCTGTGAGTCATCCTGCGCACGTGCATCGACCTGGCCGCTGCGAATTTTCGCCAGCGCATCGCCGAGCAGCGTCTGCGACGCCGCGCACAGCTTGCGGTGCAGCGTCAGCGCCACGTCGGAATCGGCAATCGCCACGCTCTGCTGAGCCACGATATCGCCTGCGTCGGCGCGGTGGGTCATGCGATGCAGCGTAACGCCCGTCTCTTTCTCGCCGTTCACCAGTACCCAGTTCAGCGGCGCGCGGCCACGATATTTCGGCAGCAGCGAACCGTGCAGGTTGAATGCGCCTTTTGGTGCCAGATTCAGGATTTCGTCGCTGAGCAGGTTGCGGTAGTAGAAGGAGAAAATCACTTCAGGTGCCATCGCACGGATACGGTCCACCCACAGCGGATGGTTAACGTCTTCCGGCGCATAAACGGTGATTCCCTGCTCGGCCGCCAGACGGGCTACAGAGCCAAAGAAGTTGTTTTCACCGGCGTTGTCCGGATGAGTAAAGATCGCCTCGATGTCGTATCCGGCGTCCAGCAGTGCCTGAATACCAGTGCAACCCATGTCGTGATAGGCAAATACAACAGCTTTCATTAACGATTTTCCTCTTCAGAAACCAGGCTTTCCTGGCGTACAACACGTTGAATAAAGTAACGGGGACGGGCACGCACGTCGTTGTAAATGCGGCCGATATACTCCCCGAGCAGGCCCATACCGATAAACTGGGCACCGATAAACATGAACAGAATAGCGAACAGCATGAACACACCGTCGCCCGCCCATTCCGGACCCAGCGCCAGACGCAGGACCACTAACAGAATGGAGAAGGCAAAACCGAGTACGGCGATAACGCTGCCGACCACGCTTAACAGACGCAGCGGCGTGGTGGTTAAACAGGTCACCAGGTCGTACATCAGGTTAATCAGGCGCATAAAGCTGTATTTTGAGTCACCGAACTCGCGCTCGGCGTGCAGCACCGGGATCTCCACGGCGCGGCGGGCGAAGGTATTCGCCAGGATTGGAATAAAGGTGCTGCGCTCGTGGCAGTTGAGCATGGCATCGACGATATGCCGACGATAGGCGCGCAGCATGCAACCGTAGTCGCCCATCGCTTTGCCGGTGGTGCGTTGAATCAGGCGGTTAATCATCTTCGATGCGGTTTTGCGGAAGATGCTGTCCTGGCGATTCTGCCGTACGGTGCCGACAACGTCGTAGCCTTCGTCTGCTTTTTCCACCAGCCGCGGGATCTCTTCCGGTGGATTTTGCAGGTCGGCATCCAGGGTAATAATCAGGTCGCCGGTGACGTGGCTGAAGCCCGCCATAATCGCCGAGTGTTGGCCGTAGTTACGGTTAAGCAGCACTGCCACAATATGGCTTTCCGGCGCCTCTGCAGCCTCAACCAGCATGCGCGCGGAGTCATCGCTGCTGCCATCGTCGACCAGCAGAATTTCATAGTCGCGGTTTAAGGTTGCGCAGGCCGCATCGGTGCGACGGATAAGCTCGGGCAGGCTGTCCTGCTCGTTGTAGACCGGTATCACTACCGAGACTTTTTTGACTAATGGGTACTCAAACATATTAGCGCTCCGCTAACTGACGGAGCGCCGTAATAACGCGCGTTGTGTCGTCATCGGTCATATCCGGGAAAAGAGGGAGTGAACAAATGCGCGCGCTGTTCCATTCGGTATTCGGCAATGACACCTCAGGGAAACGCTCGCGATAGTATTTCTGCGTATGGGCAGCGCGGAAATGCAGCCCGGTGCCTATGCCCTGGGCCTTAAGCTGTTCCATCAGCGCATCGCGGCTGATGCCGCAGCGCTGTTCGTCAACGCGGATGATAAACAGATGCCAGGCATGCAGATGCGGCCAGCTCGGCACGGCCAGCGGCTGGAACGGGGTATCTGCCAGCTCACGCACGTAGCGCTGAGCAATCTCGCTGCGGCGCTGGTTGGCCTGGCCCAGCTTACCTAGCTGCACCAGCGCCAGCGCGGCGTTAATGTCGGCGAGGTTATATTTGAAGCCGGGGCTTATCACCTCTGCCTGCGGCGCGCGGCCGTGGGTCTGGCGATCGTAGGCGTCAACGCCCAGGCCGTGAAATTTCAGGCTGCGAATGCGGTTCGCCAGCGGCTCGTCGTCGGTGACGATAAGCCCCCCCTCGGCGCAGGTCATGTTCTTGATGGCATGGAAGGAGAAAATCGCCGTTCCCTGTGCACCGATATGCTGGCCTTTATAGTACGTACCCGCCGCGTGCGCCGCGTCTTCAATCACCGGAATGCCGTGACGTTCAGCGACCGCACGAATGCCGTCGATATCGGCCGGTGCGCCCGCGTAGTGCACAGGGATAATGGCTTTGGTACGCGGCGTAATGGCGGCTTCGATAGCCTCTGGGGTCACCATCAGGTTGTCACGATCGACATCGATCATCACCGGGGTCGCCCCCAGCAGGACAATCATATTCAGCGTAGAAACCCAGGTCTGGGAGGGGGTGATGACTTCATCGCCGGGGCCAATGCCCAGCGCCATGAGCGTGACGTGCATACCGCCGGTTGCCGAGCTGACGGCGATAGCAAAACGGTTACCCGTTAGCGCACAGAACGCCTCTTCCAGCGCCTGGTTTTTGGGCCCGGTGGTGATCCAACCGGATTGCAGCACTTCCTTGAGCGCCGCGAACTCCGCCTCGCCCATCGAAGGGCGGGAAAACGGCAGAAAATCACTCATGAATGTTCCTTACCCTATTACTCAAATGAGCAAACCTGCCTCATCAATAAATGATTCGAGCGTTGTTTTTGTTTAAAACAGGAATAGATAAACGTGATATTCAAACCGACAACATTCGATGGCGGTAAAAGTACCAATGTTATCTTAGGATAAGATTAAGAAAGTAACAGCGGCGGACGCAATAAATGATTGGTAAACGAAATCAATAGTTTATGAGGATATATCCAGACACGGATTTAATGTAAAAAAACGCCCAGATTACATCGTAACTGGGCGTTTGCTCACATGATTCAACACACGTTAAACAAGGGCTTTATACTCTCGACGATTTAACGTTCGTTGCATATTAGTGTAATAAACACGGTGTTGTGACCGTATTAATACTCAACGTAAATTTGCCGGGAAATCTTTTGGCAATTCGCTGGCCGCACGGTCGATCACGCTATCATTATTTGCGCCACAGTCACGAATGAAGGTAATTGTCGCAAATTCGTCAATGACTTCAGTTGGATACGCTGGGCCTTCATCACGATACGCGTTCATCAGCGGGATGTGGTCGTTCTGGAAGCAGACGGTTTTTTCCGGATTATTCATCACCCAGCGCGGGAAGAAGATGGTTCCATGGAACAGTTTGTCGCCGAGGTTCGCAATCAGGCTAACGTCCGTCCCGGTCGGTTCGGTCCAGGAAATTTTGTAGACGCTCTCGGCCACGCGGACGATGTAGGCGCGCTGATCTTTCACCCAACGGTTCGCCACGAGGCCGCTATGGATGCGGTAATCAAGGGTCTGCTCGTTTTTCACGTAAATTTCGTAGTTCCAGCCGTTGTCATAGGTGTAGACCAGATGTTTGCCAACGAAGCCGCTCAAATCATGTTTATCAAAGTTGCTCATCTTTAAATCTCCTTGTTTCGATGCAGAGATCATATTGCTTTAAAAAATAAATGAATAACGCTATGTTTGGATGAAATTAATCTAAATTTTAAATCAATTATGCATAAAACGACCCTTGAACAGTGGGCAATACTTGAAAAGGTAGTTGAACTGGGGAGCTTTGCGCGAGCAGCTGAAGAAACGCATCGTAGCCAGTCCTCGGTCAGCTACAACCTGTCGCTACTGCAAGAGCGCCTCGGCGTGGCGCTGCTGGTGCCTGAGGGGCGTCGCGCGGTGCTTACCCCGGCAGGTGAACTGCTGCTGGGCCAGGTGAAGCCGCTGCTTAAGGCTTTCGCCTGGGTAGAAAGCCGCGCCTTAACGCTGCGCGACGGGATGCGCACCCGGCTGGATCTGGTGGTCGACAGTATTTTTCCCCGCGAGCGGCTGTTCGCCATCCTGCGCCAGTTCCAGCAACGCTATCCGCAAACCCAGGTCCGCCTGACTGAAGTGCTGGAGAACGCCGGCGATAGCGACCTCGTACTGACCGAGGCCGATGTCATGGTCCTCACCCGCCGTCAGGACATAACCGGGCGCGGCGAGTGGCTAATGAATATTGACTTTATCGCGGTCGCCCACCGCGATCACCCCCTCGCCCAGCAGGAAGGGCCACTGAGCGAAGAGCAGCTGCGCCCGTGGCCGCTCATCCGTATGGCCGATAGCGACGGCAGCCGCCAGGACACGCGCGATGCGTGGACCTTCTCGACGATTGACGCGGCGATTGACGCCGTGATGTATCAGGTAGGGTACGGCTGGCTGCCGGAAGAGCGAATTCAGACGGCGCTGGCGCAGGGGCTATTAAAACCGCTGCCGCTCAGCCACGGCGGGCGTCGCGCGACGCCGCTGCACCTGATCGTCAAACGCGATTTAGCGCCGCTCGACGAACAGGTGGAAACGCTGCTGGCGCTGTTTAACCAGCAGGAGAAGTAGTTTATTCGGCCAGCGCCTGCGCGCACGCCCAGGCGCTGGACCACGCCCACTGGAAGTTATAGCCGCCCAGCCAGCCGGTCACATCCATCACTTCGCCAATAAAATACAGGCCCGGTGCTTTCTTCGCCTCCATGGTGCGCGACGACAATTCGTGAGTATCAACGCCGCCAAGGGTCACCTCCGCCGTACGATAGCCTTCGGTGCCGTTAGGCTGCACGCGCCAGCAGGTCAGGGTATCTACCAGCGTCTGCTGCTCACGCACGTTCAGCTGTTTAAGCGTAACGTCCGGAATTTGCCCAAGCCGTTGCAGGCACTCAACCAGACGCTTCGGCAACAGTATCGCCAACGTATTTTTCAGACTTTGGTTCGGGTGCGCCGCGCGCTGTTCATCAATAAAGGTGCTCAGATCCACGTCCGGAAGCAGATTAATGCTGACAAACTCACCGGCCTGCCAATAGCTGGAGATTTGCAGCACTGCCGGGCCGGACAGGCCGCGGTGGGTGAAAAGCAGGCTTTCGCGGAATACCGTACCGTCCTCAGCGGTTATCACCGACGGTACGGAGACGCCGGACAGAACCTGGAACTGTTCCAGCATTGGCTTATGCAGGGTGAACGGTACCAGTCCGGCGCGGGTCGGCAGGACCTTCAGACCAAACTGCTCGGCAATTTTATAGCCGAAAGGCGATGCCCCGAGACCCGGCATCGATAGACCGCCGCTGGCGATCACCAGCTTATCTGCCGCCACCATGTCGCCATTCAGCGTTAGCGTGTAACCGGCATCATCACGGGCCACGCTGAGAATTTCACTGCGCAGGCGCGTCGTCACGTTACCCTTTGCACATTCAGCCACCAGCATCGCAACAATCTGTTCCGCGGAATCATCGCAAAACAGCTGCCCGAGGGTCTTCTCATGCCAGGCAATACCGTGCTTGCCGACCAAATCGATAAAGTCCCATTGGGTGTAGCGCGCGAGAGCAGATTTGCAAAAATGCGGGTTTTGACTGAGATAGGCCGCGGGCTCGACATAAAGGTTAGTAAAATTACAGCGACCACCGCCGGACATCAGGATTTTACGCCCCGGTTTTTTGCCGTTATCCAACAGCAAAACGCGGCGGCCAGCCTGCCCCGCCATGGCTGCACAAAACATTCCCGCCGCTCCGGCACCCACTACAATGGCATCAAACCTTTCCACGCACTATCCTCAACATAGGTATTGTCGGGAAGTGTAAATTTTTCATTGTTGTCATACCAGTGGAATCTCGACAAACCCGACTTATCTGATTGATACATCAGAAATAATTATTTTCAACCTTTTAACGAATACGGATAAATATCAAAAAAAGTAGAGATTTCACTTTGCCCGCGCCGCCAATGTCCCTGATAATGCCGCGCGTTCATGTCCTCAAAATGGCGTAACGTCCTATGTTACATTTGTTTGCAGGCCTGGATTTACACACCGGGCTGTTGTTAGTTCTGGCACTGATGTTCGTTCTGTTCTACGAAGCGATTAACGGCTTCCACGATACCGCGAATGCAGTTGCTACCGTAATTTATACCCGCGCTATGCGTTCGCAGCTTGCCGTTGCGATGGCGGCGATCTTTAACTTCCTCGGCGTCCTGTTGGGCGGTCTGAGCGTTGCCTATGCGATTGTGCATATGCTGCCAACGGACCTGCTGCTTAATATGGGCTCCGCACACGGCCTGGCCATGGTCTTCTCCATGCTGCTGGCGGCCATTATATGGAACCTTGGCACCTGGTATTTCGGTCTGCCAGCTTCCAGCTCCCACACGCTGATTGGCGCGATTATCGGTATTGGTTTAACCAATGCGCTGATGACCGGCACATCGGTGGTCGATGCGCTCAACATTCCGAAAGTCATTAATATTTTCGGCTCGTTGATCATTTCGCCCATTGTGGGTCTGGTCGTGGCCGGTGGCCTGATTTTCCTGCTGCGTCGCTACTGGAGCGGAACCAAAAAACGCGCCCGTATCCACCTGACGCCTGCCGAGCGTGAAAAGAAAGACGGTAAGAAAAAGCCGCCGTTCTGGACGCGTATTGCCCTGATTCTTTCCGCGATTGGCGTGGCATTCTCCCATGGCGCAAACGACGGTCAGAAAGGCATTGGCCTGGTCATGCTGGTACTGATTGGCGTCGCACCGGCGGGTTTCGTGGTTAACATGAACGCGTCCGGCTACGAAATCACCCGTACCCGCGATGCGGTCAACAACGTTGAAACCTTCTTCCAGCAGCGCCCAGAGCTGTTGCTGAAAGTGGCGAACAGCGCTGAGCCGCTAACCCCGGAAGCCGAGGCCGCCGTGGAATTCCACTGCCATCCGGCGAACACCATCAACGCGCTTGACCGTGCGAAAGCCATGCTGACCAACGTTGAGAGCTATGACACTCTTTCCGTGGAACAGCGCGGCCAGCTGCGTCGTATCATGCTCTGCATCTCTGACACCACGGATAAAGTGGCGAAGATGCCGGACGTGAACGCTGACGATCAGCGTCTGCTGAAGAAACTGAAAACGGACATGCTGAGCACCATCGAGTACGCGCCTATCTGGATTATTATGGCCGTCGCGCTGGCGCTGGGTGTGGGTACGATGATCGGCTGGCGTCGCGTCGCGACCACCATCGGCGAGAAAATCGGTAAGAAAGGCATGACCTATGCCCAAGGCATGGCGGCACAGATGACATCTGCGGTCTCCATCGGTCTGGCAAGCTATACCGGCATGCCGGTATCCACCACCCACGTGCTGTCCTCCTCCGTGGCGGGTACCATGGTGGTTGACGGTGGCGGTCTGCAAAGAAAAACCGTGACGAACATCCTGATGGCCTGGGTCTTTACGCTGCCAGCTTCTATCCTGCTGTCCGGCGTGCTCTACTGGCTGTCGCTCAAGCTTATCTAAACGCTACGCACAGTCGCAGTAAACAGAAAACGGGTCAGGAAACTGGCCCGTTTTTTTTACTTAGTGCCAAATCATCAGGGCAATCAAGCTAATCACCACCAGCCCGCATAGCGAACTGGTTAAAATAAACTGGCGACGAACCCGTTCACAGCGGCGAATAAACTCATCATCATGATGATCGCGGTATCGCTGCCCGTAGATATACCAGACCAGGCGCATTTGTTTACCCGGTTGACCGTGCGAAGTAAAAAAGCCACCGCCGTCAACATACTGATAAAGCAAGGGATCACAACCGCGTAGCACAACCAATAACGCACGCAACGATGAGAAGTAACGTGCCATATTAACTACACATACGACACACAGGGCCCAAAACAGCGCAATCGTGCTGATCATAACGCCTCCCCGGCGACCAGTCCTCGGAGACTCCGCAGGACATACCGCTCCCCAATAACCCACCCACACCAATAGAAAAAGAATGAGATTCGGATCACGTTAATTAATCCGATCGGCTCATTAAATAGTGTAGGAGATCAGTTAAATTTTTTACCACAAGGTTAATCGTTATCAATACGTAAGCAGGAAAAATTTGTTTAACTAATTGGCGAACCGGATGCATTGACGGCGCCCCAAGGCCGCTATAAGGTAGAAATATCTTCTACAATTAGGTCTTTAAGGGCAAATCCCGCGCGTTTAGCACGCAGGACGCGGGCAAGGGACAGCGCATGGGCTGTCTGGTCCACAGTCATCGACAACTTTATGGAAGGAGTAACACTATGGCTTACAAACACATTCTGATCGCGGTCGACCTTTCACCGGAAAGCAAAGTGCTGGTGGAAAAAGCGGTTTCAATGGCTCGCCCCTACAATGCAAAAGTCTCGTTGATCCACGTTGACGTGAACTATTCCGATCTCTATACCGGGCTTATCGACGTCAATCTGGGCGATATGCAGAAACGCATCTCCGAAGAGACCCACCACGCGCTGAGTGAGCTGTCCACCAACGCTGGCTATCCTATCACCGAGACCCTGAGCGGCAGCGGCGATCTGGGCCAGGTGCTGGTTGATGCGATTAAGAAATACGACATGGACCTGGTGGTGTGCGGCCATCATCAGGACTTCTGGAGCAAGCTGATGTCGTCCGCACGTCAGCTGATCAACACCGTCCACGTCGATATGCTGATCGTTCCGCTGCGCGACGACGAAGAAGAATAAATCTCGCGTTGAGCATCGTGAAACGCCTGCGCAAGCAGGCGTTTTTATTTCTCGCCTTTCCGCCCGGCAATCCACTCCTGCACTTCTACCACGAAGGTGTCCGGCGCTTTGCGGTACATCTTACGCGCCAGATCGAGAATCGTATGCTGGCCTAGCGCCTCTTCCATCCGCTGCTGCGCCATATCCATCACCGAACGTACGCCGCAAATGCCTTCGCATGCCCACTCCGGCGGCTGCTCATCAAACACCGCCAGCCGCTGACGGATCTCACGGCACTCAAAAATGCGTTTATCGCCGTCAATGGCGTTGGCCACGTCCAGCACGGTAATGTCTTCAGCCGGTTTTGCCAGCTGGAAGCCACCGCCCTTCCCTTCGCTGCTGCGCACCAGCCCAGCCTTCGACAGGCGGGTAAAGATTTTAGCCAGGTAGTCGTAGGGCACTCGCTGCAGTTCGGCGATTTCGCGCACGCTCATATCACGGGCGTCGCCTTTGCCATCCACCATACACATCAGACTATGAATGCCGTACTCAACCCCGGAACTGTAGAATGCCATGCTCTTATCTCAGCCAAAATGAATCTGAGTTGATTGTATCTTTTTCACGCCATGCAATCCAGACACCGCGCTTAATCTCTCGAACACAAATAATTTAATTATCTACTTATCATATACATACTCCCAAACAACTCGTCAGGTTCGAGAAAAGGATCTAAATCCGATTGCTTTTCTAGACTACGACAAATAAAATCCGAGTCAATAAATCAACGTGACCCGTGAGATAACCGTAATGCAAAAACAAATTCTGATCGTCGGCGCTGGCTTTGCCGGTATGTGGGCAGCACTCAGCGCCGCACGTCTGGCGGATAAAAACCAGCAACCTATTGATATCACGGTCATTGCGCCGCAGCCGGAGCTGCGCGTACGCCCGCGCTTTTACGAAAATGCGGTCCAGACGCTGGTCGCGCCGCTGCAGCCTCTGTTCGATGTCACCGGCGTACGCTTCCTGCAAGGGCACGTCGAGCAGATCCTGCCAGGATCCAAAGAAGTGAGCTGGAAAGATGCCAGCGGTGAAAACCACCTGCATCATTACGATCGTCTGGTTCTCGCCAGCGGCAGCCAGGTCAACCGTGATATCGTCGCCGGTGCCGCCGAGCACGCGTTCGATCTTGACCAGCTGGAGAGCGCAACCGTTCTGGAGCAACACATTAACGATCTGGCGCAGCAGCCAGAGAGCGATGCCCGCAATACCGTGGTCGTTTGCGGCGGCGGCTTTACCGGCATTGAAATGGCGCTGGAGCTACCGGGCCGTCTGCGTAAGATTCTGGGTGCCGATGCTAAGACTAGAGTAGTCGTAGTTGAACGCGGCGCACAGCCGGGCGGGCGCTGGAGTAAAGCACTGCGCGATGTGATCATCGAAGCCTCCGCCGAACTGGGCGTAGAATGGAAGGTCAACGCTGAAGTCGAGCGCGTGGACGCCTCAGGCGTGACGCTGAAAGATGGCCAGGTAATTGCGTCCCAGACGGTTATCTGGACCGTCGGCGTACAGGCTAACGGCCTGACCGCGCAGATTGATGCTCCGCGCGATCGTCAGGGCCGTCTGCATGTCAATGCCAATCTGCAGGTGGTGGGCCATGAGGATATCTACGCCACCGGCGACGTGGCTTACGCCGCCACCGATGACAAAGGCAACCATGCGCTGATGACCTGCCAGCACGCCATTCTGCTGGGTAAATTCGCCGGTAACAACGCTGCCGCCAGCCTGCTGAACGTGGCACCGCTGCCGTATCGTCAGGAGATGTACGTCACCTGTCTGGATCTCGGCGCGTGGGGCGCGGTATATACCGAAGGATGGGATCAGCAGGTGAAACTGACGCGCGCAGAAGCGAAGAAGCTGAAGGTATCCATTGTGAGCGAACTGATTTATCCGCCGAAGGCGGAGCGTGCGGCAGCGTTTGAGGTTGCCGACCCTTATGCTCCGTTTGTTTAACCCGTGATGCCGGATGGCGGCTAACGCCTTATCCGGCCTACTGGCGGCACCGAACTGTAGGCCCGATAAGCGTAGCGCCATCGGGCACTATAGCTCACCATCTGGCCTAGGCCGTCCCCGCATAAATATCAAACCGATGCCCTTTGGTCACCACCGCATTCGGCGTTGCCACGTCGGCCAGCGGCGGCGCGTAGTCCGGACGCTTCACCACCACGCGTTTAGTGGCCAATTGACGTGCGGGTTCCAGCAGCCCATCGGCGTCGAGATCCGGCCCCACCAGCGACTGAAACACGCGCATCTCTTTCTTCACCAGCGCGCTTTTCTGCTTATGCGGGAACATCGGATCGAGATACACCACCTGCGGGCGTGGCGTGATATCGGTTAACGCCGTCAGGCTTGAGGCGTGAATTAACTGCAAACGTTCCTGTAACCAAGAGCCAATTTCCGCATCGGCGTAACCGCGCGCCAGACCATCGTCGAGCAGGGCGGCAACCACCGGGTTGCGTTCCAGCATCCGCACGCGACAGCCCACCGAGGCCAGCACGAACGCATCGCGTCCCAGCCCGGCGGTCGCATCGACCACGTCCGGCAGGTAATCGCCTTTAATACCGACCGCCTTCGCCACCGCTTCGCCACGCCCCCCGCCAAATTTGCGCCGGTGCGCCATCGCGCCGCCAACGAAATCGACGAAAATGCCGCCGAGCTTAGGTTCATCGCGTTTGCGCAGCTCAAGGTGTTCCGACGTCATCACCAGCGCCATCAGGTTGTCTTCGTCATGTTCCAGACCCCAGCGGGCAGCCAGAACAGATAAGGCGCCGTCTCCGGCGCCCGTTTCATCAAGTAAACAGATTTTCACGCGAACGATCAGCCCTTGATACCGTAATGCGCCAGCATGGCGTCGAGCTGAGGTTCACGACCGCGGAAGCGTTTGAACAACGCCATCGGTTCTTCAGAACCACCGCGGGTCAGAATGTTATCGAGGAACGACTGACCGGTTTCACGGTTGAAAATCCCCTCTTCTTCGAAGCGGGAGAACGCATCCGCCGCCAGCACGTCGGCCCACAGGTAGCTGTAGTAACCCGCGGCATAGCCACCGGCAAAGATGTGGCTGAAGGCGTGTGGGAAACGACCCCAGGTAGGGCCAGGCACCACGGCGACCTGTTTCTTAATTTCAGCCAGCGTTTCAAGGACTTTCGCCCCCTGCTCCGGGTTGTACTCCGCATGCAGGCGGAAGTCGAACAGACCAAACTCCAGCTGACGCAGAATAAACAGCGCCGCCTGATAGTTTTTCGCCGCCAGCATTTTATCCAGCAGCGCCTTCGGCAGCGGTTCGCCGGTTTCATAGTGACCGGAGATAAACGCCAGCGCCTCCGGCTCCCAGCACCAGTTTTCCATAAACTGGCTCGGCAGTTCGACCGCATCCCACGGTACCCCATTAATACCGGAAACACCGGCAGTTTCGATACGGGTCAGCATATGGTGCAGACCATGACCGAACTCGTGGAACAGGGTAATCACTTCATCGTGGGTAAACAGCGCGGGTTTGCCGTTCACCGGACGGTTAAAGTTGCAGGTGAGATAGGCAACCGGCTTTTGCAGCGTGCCGTCGGTTTTACGCATCTGGCCGACGCAGTCATCCATCCACGCCCCGCCGCGTTTATGTTCACGGGCATACAGGTCGAGGTAGAAGCTGCCGCGCAGCGCGTTGTTTTCGTCATACAGCTCGAAGAAACGGACTTCCGGGTTCCAGACATCCACGTCGGTACGTTCTTTCGCGGTAATGCCATAAATTCGTTTAACCACTTCAAACAGGCCGTTAACGGCTTTGTTTTCCGGGAAGTACGGGCGCAGCTGCTCGTCGCTGATGCTGTAGAGGTGCTGTTTCTGTTTTTCGCTGTAGTAGGCGATGTCCCACGGCTGAAGCTCATCAACGCCAAACTCGGCTTTCGCGAAGGCACGCAGCTGGGCCAGCTCTTTTTCACCCTGCGGGCGGGCGCGTTTCGCCAGATCGGTTAAGAAATCGAGCACCTGCTGCGGATTCTCTGCCATTTTGGTGGCCAGTGATTTAAAGGCGTAGCTTTCAAAGCCCAGCAGTTGCGCCAGTTCGTGACGCAGGGCGAGGATCTCTTCCATCACCGGCGTGTTATCCCACTTACCGGCGTTCGGCCCCTGGTCAGAGGCGCGGGTGGAATAGGCGCGATACAGCTCTTCACGCAGCGCCTGGTTGTCGCAGTAGGTCATCACCGGCAGATAGCTCGGGATATCGAGCGTCAGCAGGTAGCCCTGCTGCTCTTTGGCTTCCGCCTGAGCCTTCGCCGCCGCCAGCGCGCTTTCCGGCATACCTGCCAGCTCGGCTTCATCGGTGACTAGCTTCGTCCAGCCCATCGTGGCATCCAGCACGTTATTGCTATACAGGTTCCCCAGCTCGGACAGGCGGGTGGCGATTTCGCCATAGCGCTGCTGCTTCTCTTTCGGCAGGCCGATACCGGACAGCTCAAAATCGCGCAGCGCGTTGTCGACCGCTTTTTTCTGCGCCACGCTCAGGGTGGCATAGGTGTCACCGTCCCGCAGGTCGCGGTAGGCCTTATACAGGCCTTCATGTTGGCCAACCCAGGTGCTGTATTCAGACAGCAGCGGCAGCGTTTGTTCGTAGGCTTCGCGCAGTTCCGGGCTGTTTTTCACCGAATTCAGGTGGCTGACCGGCGAAAAAATACGTCCCAGCACGTCGTCCACTTCGGCCAGCGGCTGGCAGAGATTTTCCCAGGTGTACGGCGCACCCTGCGCCACGACGCGTTCCACGTTTTCACGGCAATCGTTCAACGCTTTGGTCACGGCGGGAACAACATGCTCAGGCTGAATTTGGGAAAACGGCGGCAGTTCGAAGGGCGTCAGTAATGGATTGGTCATATGCGCAGTCCTGGTCTAAGAAAGAAATGAAGCGCTCAACGGCGCTTTAGCTATGGATCTAGAATGGGGGATAGTTGGCTGAATTTCAACGTCAGGGCAGGATGTTCCGCTCTCGATGGACGAGGGCGGCAATCCTGGCGGATCTGCGGTAAACTATCGGCTATCTTGTTTACTTCCCGGAATATCCGTATCCATGCTCAGTTATCGCCATAGCTTTCACGCAGGCAACCACGCCGACGTCCTAAAACACACCGTTCAGAGTCTGATCATCGAGTCGCTGAAAGAGAAAGAAAAACCGTTTCTCTATCTGGATACTCACGCCGGTGCCGGCCGCTATCAGCTGAGCGGCGAGCACGCCGAAAAGACCGGTGAATATCTGGAAGGGATCGCCCGCATCTGGCAGCAGGATGACCTGCCAACCGAGCTGGAGCCCTATATTTCCGTGGTTGAGCATTTCAACCGCAGCGGCCAGCTGCGCTACTACCCGGGTTCACCGCTGATTGCCCGCCAGCTGCTGCGCGAGCAGGACAGCCTGCAAATGACCGAGCTGCACCCAAGCGACTTCCCGCTGCTGCGCTCAGAATTCCAGAAAGACAGCCGCGCGCGCGTTGAGCGGGCGGACGGCTATCAGCAACTGAAAGCGAAGCTGCCGCCGGTTTCCCGTCGTGGTCTGGTTCTTATCGACCCGCCGTACGAAATCAAAAACGACTATCAGGCGGTCGTGAGCGGCATCGTTGAAGGGCACAAGCGCTTTGCGACCGGCACCTACGCGCTGTGGTATCCGGTGGTGCTGCGCCAGCAGATTAAGCGCATGATCCACGATCTGGAAGAAACCGGCATTCGCAAGATCCTGCAAATTGAGCTGGCGGTGCGCCCTGACAGCGACCAGCGTGGTATGACCGCTTCCGGCATGATCGTCATCAACCCGCCGTGGAAGCTGGAAGCGCAGATGAACAACGTGCTGCCGTGGCTGCACGCTAAGCTGGTGCCTGCGGGCATCGGCCACACGTTGGTGAACTGGATTGTGCCGGAGTAATCACAGGCATCGGTGGAACCTATCAGTTTCAGGTATACAATCGCGAGTATTTTGGCGGGGAGCATGACGCTCACCCGCTCGACATTGAACGTTTGAGGAGCGGCCATGACCAAACATTACGATTACATCGCCATCGGCGGCGGCAGCGGCGGTATCGCCTCGATTAACCGTGCGGCCATGTACGGCCAGAAGTGCGCGCTGATTGAAGCCAAAGATCTGGGCGGTACCTGCGTGAACGTCGGCTGCGTACCGAAAAAAGTGATGTGGCATGCCGCGCAGATTCGCGAAGCGATTCATCTGTATGGCCCGGACTACGGTTTCGATACCACCATTAATCATTTCGACTGGGATAAGCTGATTGCCAGCCGCACCGCGTACATTGACCGTATCCATACCTCCTATGACAACGTGCTGGGCAAAAATAAGGTCGATGTCATTAAAGGCTTTGCGCGCTTCGTCGATGCGAAAACCATTGAAGTGAACGGCGAAAGGATCACCGCCGATCATATTCTGATCGCAACCGGCGGCCGTCCGAGCCACCCGGATATTCCCGGCGTTGAGTACGGTATCGACTCCAACGGGTTCTTCGAACTGCCAGCGCTGCCGAAACGCGTCGCGGTAGTCGGTGCCGGCTACATCGCCGTTGAACTGGCTGGCGTGATTAATGGCCTGGGCGCAGAAACCCACCTGTTCGTGCGTAAACACGCGCCGCTGCGCAGCTTCGACCCGTTGATTGTCGATACGCTGGTGGAAGTGATGAACGCCGAAGGCCCGCAGCTGCACACCCACGCCGTTCCAAAGGCCGTGGTCAAAAATGCCGACGGCAGCCTGACGCTGGAACTGGAAGATGGCCGTAGCCAGACCGTTGATTGCCTGATCTGGGCGATTGGCCGCGAACCGGCGACCGACGATTTCAATCTGGCAGCAACCGGCGTAAAAACCAACGATAAAGGCTACATCGTCGTTGATAAGTTCCAGAATACCAACGTACCTGGCATTTATGCTGTGGGCGATAACACCGGCGCGGTTGAGCTAACGCCGGTGGCGGTCGCCGCAGGCCGTCGTCTGTCAGAGCGCTTGTTCAACAACAAGCCGGACGAGCATCTCGACTACAGCAACATTCCGACCGTGGTCTTCAGCCATCCGCCTATCGGCACCGTCGGTCTGACCGAGCCGCAGGCGCGTGAACAGTACGGCGACGACGCCGTGAAGGTGTACAAATCCTCCTTCACCGCCATGTATACCGCTGTAACGTCGCATCGCCAGCCTTGCCGTATGAAGCTGGTCTGCGTGGGCCCGGAAGAGAAAATTGTCGGTATTCACGGCATTGGTTTCGGGATGGATGAAATGCTGCAAGGCTTCGCGGTTGCACTGAAGATGGGCGCAACCAAGAAAGACTTCGACAACACCGTTGCTATTCACCCAACGGCTGCGGAAGAGTTCGTGACCATGCGTTAACGCGGGCCGCCTAGATGAAAAAGAGCCAGACTTCGGTCTGGCTTTTTTATGCCGGTGATCCGGTGAGCGGTAGGCCGAATAAGGCGTTTACGCCGCCATCCGGCAATCAGAACCGCCAGTTGATGCCGGTCAACAGAGTAAAGCTGTCATCGCGGTCGACCATCGGGCTGTTTTTAATTTCATTGGGCAGCACGCTATAGGTCGCATTCGCCATCAGAATCAGGCTACGGGTCAGCGGATATTTCACCGTCAGGCCTACGTACGGCATCCAGCTCTCCGCTGGCGACCACGTCGCTAAGCCGCTACGCCGGGACTCTGCGCCCGACACGCCATAGTAGTAGCGGTTAAAGCGGTCATCGTAATAATAGACACCCGCCGCGGGAATCACCGACAGCTTGCCCACCGGCAATACGCGGAACCAGGACAGCTCGCCAACCCAGCCATCGCTGTTGTCCAGAACATCCGCCGCCGCCGACAGCTTCAGGCTGCCCCACTTTTCATGGTGATACCATGCCATGCCCGCCATGGCGGTACTGTGACGCTTATCCAGCTGCTTCATGGCGCTATCGTCGTTATCCGACGGGTCAAAGGTAAGCGGCATCCAGGAAGCGGTCAGGCTGACTTCATCACGTGGGGTTTTAAAGAGCGCGTAGCCTAATGTGGTCTGCCGAATATAAAAAGAATCACCTTCATAATTTACGATAGGCACCGCATGGGTATTTTCATTATATCCACGCCAGGGTGATTCATTATAAATAACTCCGGCACCAACGGATAATTCTGATGCCACAACATTGGACATAAATGGCGCTAACAAAAGTAGCAGCGCGCTGTGCTTAATTGACATTCCCGTTCTTCCAACCTACTATCATATCCTGATAGAAAATATGATAATATTTGTATTTATATTGCTGCAATCGCAATATTTATATAGAACTATATCAATTTATATATAGAGCCAGGCAATGAAGAAACTCCAGATTAAGCCGCAAGAATTAAAAATAATATCGGTGATTGCTGCCAGCGAGAACGTCAGCCACGCCGCCACTGCGCTGGGCATGGCCCAGGGCAACGTAAGCAAGTATCTCGCTGATGTAGAATCTAAAATTGGCCTGAAGATTTTTGAACGCAGTTCCCGTAAACTGTCGCTAACCCGTTTTGGCGAGGCGCTGATCCCCTATGTCAACGAACTGCTGGAAAAAGAAACCCAGCTAAATAATTTCATCGCTGACTATAAGCATGAAAAAAAAGGTCGGGTCACGGTTTATGCACCGACGATGATTAACGCTTACCTGGCTCGTAACGTTGTCAATAAAATAAAAGATATCGGCAATATTAATTTATATTTAAAAACATTTAACCTGGAACGAAAGTCTTTATATGAGGGCTCTGATTTTCCTGATGATTGTGATATTTTGATTTCCTGCGTACAGCCTAAAAATGAATCGCTGGTCGCCAACTATATCACCAAATATGTCCTCAGCGCGTATGCCAGCCCTCGCTATCTGACACAATATCCAATGAGTTCGCCGGACGAGTTGGCACAGCACTCCTGTATTCTGATGGATTCCATGATGATCGACGAGGCCAATATCTGGCGCTTTGGGCTAGCCGGCAGCGAGGCATACCGTGATTTTCGCGTTGAGGGTAACTACATTTGCGACAATACCCAGTCAGCGCTTGAATTGGCGCGTAACGATCTGGGGATCGTCTTTGCGCCAAAGAGTAGCGTACAGGCCGATATCGAATCCGGTCGTCTCGCACCCTGCTTTGCCCAACAGTATGAATGGTGGCTGGACCTGGTGGTCATCTACCGCAAGCGTGAGTACCAGCCCTGGCGAGTACAGTACATCCTGGATGAGGTGTTGGCTGAGCTTCGCCGTCAGGTGGCGCAAACCCAGCAGCCCTAGCGTCAGCAAAAAAACACCTCGGCAAACGCAGCAAAAGTTTGCTCATTTCATATAAATGATTACTATTCTCATTCTTATTAAAACTATCCCGACCTCAGTTTCGGGAAACGCTTATCTTATGATGGAGTTGAGAATGGTATCGTTCAGTCTGCGTAAAACGGTGCTCTGCGCCGCGCTCATCACCGCTTTTACCGTGCCCGCCCTGCCCGTAGCCGCCGAAAATACGCAGCCTGGCAACACTGCTGGCACGCTAAAAACGACGTCTTCTGTCACACAGCGTGAACTGGGCGATGGCCTGTATGAAATGGCGCTATTCCCGGCAGACCACGCGCTTTACGTAGCCAGCGCCCAGAGCTTTAAAGAGACCAACGGCGGCGTGATTTATCGTCTGGACCCGACCACCCTCGCAACCACCGGCATAACTCACACCGACCTCAAGAATTTCGGCATGGCGGTCGATGATGACGGCAAAACGTTCTACGTAACCAATTCACTGGACGGCGGTGTGTCAAAAGTGGACGCTAAAAGCGGTAAAGTGCTCCAGCGTCTGATCCTCGGCGGCAAAGGGAAAGAGGGTCATCCGGCCGGGGCGCGTGAAGTTCTGTTCCATAAGGGTATGTTGTTCATTGGCCGCGTGGCCGATCCGGGTTCTATTTCGGTCGTCGATGCCAAAACCATGACCCTGAAAGCCACTATTGATAATGCAGGTAAATGGGTTACCGGTATTATTTTCTCACCGGTCACCCAGCGCATTTATGCAACCAACGGCAGCGGCGAAGTGCTGGTTATTAACCCGCAAAACAACAAGATTGAACAGCGCTGGACGCCGGGCGATGGCAAAGAGTACCTGCTGCTGAATATGGCGGAAGACCCCAAAACCGGCCGTTTGTTCGTGACCGACGATTCGCAGGGTAAAACGACGCTGGTCTTTGATGAGCGCACAGGCAAAGTCATTAAGCGTATTGCCGGCGATGCGCTCGGTATTAAGTTCGATGCGAAACGCAACGCGATTTTCATCAGCCAGCGCGAGGCGAAAAAGGTTCTGCGTCTGGATGCTACCGACTATAGCGTGAAGCAGAGCTGGGATTTCGCTACGCGCCCGAATAGCCTGCTGCTTTCAGACGACGGCAGCGCGCTGTACGTGACGCTTAAGCAGGATTTCAACAAAGATCACTCAACGAAAGGGCCGGATAGCATCGTGCGGATCGCTCTGGATTAACCCTAACCTGCACGTCATCAGGCGTGCAGGTTTTCCGCCCTCGGTATCCTCACCGCCGTTTATCACCGCTGTCCCCACCTAACCCTGAGAATAATGCAGTTTTTTACCCGCAGGACAATTAACCACTTTTTTTTTATACTATTTTCTTATTCCTACCGCTGCGATTAATCATAAATTTAAAAAAATATAACCACCAATGATTATATTTATAACCCATAATGAGCACTCATCTACTACTTTATTTTTTATACTACATACCCACCCTATCCATATCCGAAGTATGTTATTTTGTGAGCGCAGAAAATTAAACAATTCAACTTTCTGAATTAAACAATACGGTATATACAGGGATATTACCCCTACGTATAATTTCGCGCTGTCATACATTAAGGTCAGGTTATGCTCAAGCACGTTCAGGATATGGCGCTTTTTGCGCTGCTGGTAAAAAACGGTTCATTTACCAAGACCGCCGCTGAACTGGGCATGACCAAATCACGTATCAGCCAGAGAATCAGCGCCCTTGAGGAGTATCTCAATCTGCGTCTGCTCAATCGCACCACTCGTAAGATTTCACTCACCGCGGACGGCGAGCGCTATCTGGCCTACTGCCATGAGGTTGTAGATGCCAGCATCCGCGGTGATAAAACGGTACAGGCGCTGCAAAAGCGAACGGGCGGGAAGCTGAAAATCATTGCGCCACCTGGATTTATGGCCAGCATTTTACCCGCAGTACACCATCAGTTTTTGCAGACGCACTCGGATATTGAGCTTCAGCTGATTACCGCCGACTCCTTTTACGGCTCGGTTGGGGGTGAATTTGACGTTGCCTACCGAATCGGTAAGCCATCGGATGATACCTGTATTGGGCGCCACCTTGGGACCTTTAGCCGCTTCATTGTCTGTACGCCAGCGTATCTGGCGCAGCGCGATATCTCGCGTCCGGAAGCGCTTCAACGCGGCGATCTCATTACCCATCGTACCTGGAAAAGCATCTCGCTGTTCCGGAACGATGAATCCTATGAGCTCATCATGCCGCTACGGCATACCAGCGACAACCTGACCTACATTCTGCAGCAGGCGCTTCAGGGAACCGGCATCGCTATCCTCCCGGAGTATATTATTAAGCCTTATTTGCAAAGTGGCCAACTGGTCACGTTATTGCCACAATGGGCTGTGCAAAAAATAGATCTGTGGATGATTTATCAGAGCAAAACGCATAATCCCGCAGTACTACGCGACTATATTAACTTTATCACCCAATATGACGTTATTCATAACGTCATATAAAAATCGATGCCACTGCATCACATATTCCACCCATCAAATTGAATAAGTAACAAAAATGACAACAACCTCTCTCTCTTTGGAAGAAAAATCGCTACTGATTTTCAACCAGCAAATTAAAATGGATAAATACTGGAATACCTATTCCATGGAGCTTATCACTCAAATCACCGCAACCGGCCGGGTATACCATCATCATATTCAGCCCAGCGAAAAAGGCCGCCTGTGCGTAAATGTCTTTAACGGCGTGAACATCAATATCATTCGTTCACGCGTTTTTGGTGAAATTCAGATTCGGTTCGAAGTGGAATCCGAGGAGCTGGGACGCATCGATTTGCAGCCGGCCTGCATTGACGTCCACGGTCATCTCGATCGGCATATCCCGGTACAGGATAAAGTGAAGGTCTTCGAGCACTATCTGGAACGCCTTCAGGTAGTGTACGACACCATTTTAGCGCTATCACCCGAGAAGGCATAAAACCATGATCGTCAGGCCGGAGCAAAGCTGGTTGCGCAAACTGTTCTCATGGCGCGGTTCCATCATGAGAAAAATCGCTCCGCAGCTTTGTTTCTTTATCGTACTCAATATTGCCTATCTGTACTTACTGCCGCTGCTGCATCTGCACGGCATTATTGCCAAAGAAAGCTCGTTCTATTTTATCGGCATCTCAATATCCATCTCAGTGTTTCTTGGATTTCGCAACAACACCGCGTGGCTGCGTTACTGGGAAGCCCGTAAACTGTGGGGCGACCTGCTGATCGTCAGCCGCTCGCTGATGCGGGAAGCAATCAATACCACGACGGCAAGTACGAAGGATAAGAAAGAACTGCTGGATTTGGTCGTGACTTACTGCATCACGCTAAAGTCCAGGCTGCGCCACGGCCCGGTGCCGGTTTCCCGCATGCTGGGCTATCAGCAGCTCACCACCCCCTGCAACGCGCTACTGCAAAATATCGGGCTATGGCTTTATCAGCACCGGCCAAACGAACTGGTGTACCGCAACTTTAACCACTATCTCAATCAGATGGGGACCATTCAGGGCGGCTGCGAGCGCATTAGCAACACGCCAATCCCCTACGCGTATTCGCTGCTTCTGCATCGTACGATAGGCATCTTCTGCGCGATCTATCCGCTGCTGCTGATTCATGACTTCGGTTTTTTGACGCTGCTATTCTCCATCTTCACTACCTACGCGCTGCTGGCGCTCGACGCAATTGCCACCGAGCTGGAGGACCCTTTCGGTACCGAAGATAACGATCTGCCGCTCAGCGCCATTTGTAATGCCATCGAGATAGATCTGCGGGAGATGCTGCATGACGGACTCATCCCGCCGAAAATGAAACCGGACGCAAACTATCGCCTGCTGTAAGTGCGTTACGCGACGACGTCGCGTAACTCCGGTTAACGAATGACCTCGTAAATCGCCTTCTGTATCCTCAGCCATTTTTTACTCTCGGCATCGCCCGTCGCCTTGCTACGTCGCTGCGCGTTATCCACTGCCAGCCGCTGGCGGGCCACTACCGCCGGCGTGGTGCAAAAAGCCTGCAGATAGGATTTTCGTACCGTATTCAGCGGCGCGCCCTGAGACAGCTCGTGGGTCAGCGTGTTGATAAAGCGTCGACACGGCTTCGGCTCATTCATCTGGCGCCGATAACGCAGCAGCAAATTCAGCACTGTCTCGTGCCCTGCGGACATGGCCAGCTCGGTCCATGACACCTGCCAGTTCATGCCGCCGCGTAAAAACAGTTCGGCCACTTCGATATTGTTGCTATCGATAGCCGAACGCAGGGCGTTGCTGTCCCAGAGAATACCGCGGCGGGCCAGTATTTCCCGAGGAGAGACCGCTGCGAGCGGCTCGGCGACGATCGCTGCGCTGGCGACCGCTAGCGGCTGCGTTGGCTCCGGTTCCGGCAACGCCGTCAGCAACCCAATCGCCCCCAGCGTCATTCCCAGCACCGTGACCCCCACTGCACACCACAGCGTCACCGCGATCATCCGTTCACGCACATCAGAATGCCGTCGCGGCTGGTGTAACTCGCGCTCAATACTGTCTGGGATCGGCCGCGTATCCGGCCCATAAGCGTGTACGTAGTCCTGCGCCCGAGCCCAGAATTGCTGAACCTCACCGCCACCGGCAGCCATTAAACTTGTCGGGTTAACGCGGATGCGCCCCTGTTCATAGGCTCGCTGCACCGGCGCGGTGATCTGCTGGGCATAAAGATCCAACAGCAGGCATTCCATTTCACTCAGCGAATGACGGGCCAGCGCAGAATTGCGCATGCGGCGGATATCATCAAGAAACAGATGCAGCGTTACGCGCTGCTCAACCAGAAAAGTCAGCGCCGTCGCATAGTTAAACAGCGCGGCGTAATGGCGAGAGAACACCTTTTTATCGACAATCAGCAGCGCCACCTCACCGAAAGTCATGCCGCCCAGGCTCTCGCCCGACGGGCTACGAGAGGACCAGCGGGCGCAGGCCTGCGGGCCAAACAGCGACTTTAACGCATTGTGCAAATGCGCTTCGTCGGGCCAGGCCTGAACCACCAGGCCGCGCAGCGTCAGCTCGATAGTACGAATCTGGCGCAGCGCATGTTCCTGAAGCTGTTCGGCATCGTCGTCATAGCCCGTGTTATACATCAGCAGCGGCTGCTGCCGTTTGATGTGCTCTAACGTCACGACAAAACGCAGCGCGGCAATCAGCTGATTTTCCGTGGCCCCCTGCCCGTGTTCGTAGGAGGGAATGCCCTGTTGCAGATGGCGAAGTTGCAGCATAAATTCGCTCAGCTGGCTGTCGTTAATACGCAGCTGTCGGGCCACCGCGCCCCAGCCGCCAAGGTTCATCCGTGCCTGGTCTAACTGTTCCAGAAACCAGCGGGGATCTTTGCCTTCCGTCACGCGAAGCTTAAGCAGTGTGAGTATTTCAATGGAGGCCTGACGAATGATGCTCAAGCAATGTTCGAAGTGCTGAGCAACCTGACGCGATGACGTCGACATCTTCACGTTCCTTAACCAACAGCAAGGCCATTTCGCCTTTGGATTAATATGTTTTTTTTTTGTTATTTTTGTCGTTACACCATAGACCAAATCAGGCAAATTAGCAGTCCTGCCCCCTCCATGAGAATGTGAAATTATGACCGCGCTCACCACGAAACGATTAGTCTGCACTCCGCTTGTCGACAGCGACTGGCCTTTCTTCCTCTCTCTGCAGCAGGACCGTCAGGTGATGCGCTTCGTGGCAGACGATCGCCGCGAGCAGGAGATCCGCGCCGCCTTTGACGCCCGACTGCCCCACTGGTCCCCCGGCGATACGCACTGGCTGTGTCTGCTGGTGCGCGACGCGCAGAACAAGCCGCTGGGCATTACCGGCTATATCCATCGCGACGTCGACTGCGCAGAAGTCGGCTTTTTATTTGCACCGGTCGCGCAGGGCAAAGGCTACGGCAGCGAATCGCTGCGCGCGGTGTGCGATTTCGCTTTCAGTACGGGCGGTATACGCCGCCTGACCGCCACGGTGACGGCGGGCAATATCGCCTCCCGCCGCACGCTGGAAAGGCTTGGTTTCCGTCTGGAGGGCGAGCTACGAGAAAGCTATTTCCTTGCCGGTGAGTGGCGCAACGACTGGCTGTTTGGCCTACTCAGTCACGAATATGATAGTTCACCGTCATCCGGCCAATAGTCGGGGGCGCACGACTCTTTTACACTCCTTTCTTCACCAGAAGAGAGGGCTTCATGTTCACAGGCATCACCACGCCCAGCGCACAGGGGCTGGCATTGATTAAGCGCTTTCAGGGACTTTCGCTGGAAAAGTATCGGGACGCGGAAGGGATATGGCTGATCGGCTACGGGCATCTTATTCGCGACCAGGAGCGTTTCGACACACGCTTAACCTGCTCGCAGGCCGAAGCGCTGTTCCTGCAGGATGTGGAAGCCTATCGGCAGCGGCTTTGCCAGTGCATCGACGCGCCGCTGGCGCAGCATCAGTTCGATGCGCTGCTGTCGCTGGCCTTCAGCCTCGGGCCAGAAGGCATCGTGCGTTCGGCCATCGTACAGGCTATCCAGCGACGGGATTTTCACGCGGCGCGGGTAGCCTGGCAGCAAGAAGGCGAGCGGAAAACCAGCCTGGCTGTACAGCGCCAGGCTGAAGCTGTGTTATTCCAGACAGCCCGGTGGTAAATCCTGACAATGGTTGAGCATCATCGCCGCCTGGGTGCGGTTTTTCACATCCAGCCGGCGGTATAGCGACTCAAGATGCGCTTTTACCGTACCGGCGCTGATATTCAGGGTTCGGCTAATCTGTTTATTGGTTTCACCGTTCGCCAGCAAAATTAATATTTCCCGCTGGCGCTGGCTTAAATGATATAGCCCCTGCCGGGTTTGTTCTTCATTCACCTGCCAGTCGCCCGGCAGGCAAATTAAGCCGCGCAGCACGCTTTTTATCGTCTGCACAAACACTTCCACGCTGGCGTCGCGCGGAATAATAGCCTGCACATTCAACGCCAGCATATTGCTGAGCCATGCCTGGCGGTATTCATTAACAATGATGATGCCTTTCGATTCCGGAAACTGCTGGAACTTCTCTTTTAACAGCCACTGACAGAAATCGTGGTCTATCTCGCCGTCAAGGATGAGCAGCGCATCCGGATTCTGCAGCAGTTGCCGCCACAGGTCATCGGCCTGGCTGACGGCGAAAATATCAATTCCCGGAATATGTTCCTGTAAGCTAACTTTCATTCCATGAATAAATATTGACTGCCTGTCAAACATGACTACCTGCATAACGCTTTCCCCATAGAAAAATCAACGCGTCTTATTGGCCGAAAGAGTAATCCTCGCGGTATAAAATAAGAACTCGCCGTTTGGCCTGGGGCATTCTACGTAGATATTGAGTAATCTAAACATTACGATTATGAATGCTTACAACCCTTGCTTTGCAAGCATACATTCATATAGCTCATTACATCTGAATTAAGGAAAAGATTAAGGCAAGGGCAAGGAATGAATATTAATTTTGAGGAATATAGCGAGTAGCCGGGCAAATAAAAGCCGGAGGCTGAAATAAATCCGGTTTCAGACTTATTTCAGCACAATTCGTTCAGCTAGCCCGATAACAGGGCCTGTGACCGTTTACAGGAACATGCCGCCCGAAACTTCAATCCGCTGCGCGGTCATCCAGCGTAGGTTATCGCTCAACAGCGCGGCAATTGCACCACCAATATCATCCGGCAAACCGGCGCGTCCCAGCGCCGTTTGCGAGGCGACGTATTTGTTGAGTTCTTCGTTATCACGCAGACGCCCGCCGCCGAAGTCGGTTTCAATCGCGCCCGGCGCGATACTGTTCACCGAGATTCCGCGCGCGCCCAACTCTTTCGCCTGATAGCGGGTCAGTACCTCCATCGCCCCTTTCATCGACGCATAGGCCGCATACCCCGGCAGAGCAAAGCGCGCCAGGCCGGTCGAAACGTTAAGAATTCGCCCACCGTCGGCCATCAGCGGTAGCAGCTGCTGAGTCAGGAAAAACGGCCCCTTAAAGTGGATGTTCATCAACTCATCAAACATGGCTTCCGACGTCTCGGCAAACGGGGCGTACAGGCCGATACCGGCGTTGTTCACTAAATAATCAAACGTCTCGCGTCCCCATACCTGCCGGAGCTGTTCTTTAACCTGTTGGGCAAAGCGAGAAAAGTCTGCGGTATCGCTGACGTTCAGCTGTAATGCCGCCGCTTTCGCGCCCATTTGCTCCACTTCGGCGACGACCTGTAGCGCAGCATCGCGCTGGCTGTGGTAGGTAAAAATAATATCCGTGCCCTGTGCGGCGAGCTTCAGCACCGCATTTTTTCCCAATCCGCGGCTGCCGCCGGTCACAATCGCAATACGCTGGTTCATAGGAAACCTCATTTCAGGTGGTGTGTACGTTGAGAACAAGCTTATTAGGTGATAAAAAAACAATAAATGCCCAAAATTGCGCTTCACTGTCTCAATTACGACAACAATAGGTCATCCTGATGGATAAAATTCACGCAATGCAGCTGTTCATCCGCGTGGCAGAGCTGGAGAGTTTTTCACGCGCGGCAGAGACCCTGGGCCTTCCTAAAGGTAGCGTATCGCGGCAGATTCAGGCGCTGGAAAACCATCTGGGCAGCCGCCTGCTGCACCGCACCACCCGGCGTGTGCTGCTGACCCAGGACGGTATGGTCTACTTTGAGCGCGCCAAAGATCTGTTGAGCAACCTGGAGGAGCTGGACAGCCTGTTCCAGACCGACCCCAGCAGCGTTAGCGGACGTCTGCGGGTGGATATGCCGGTTGCCATTGCGCGCAACGTCGTCATCCCCCGGCTGCCAGATTTTTTACAGCACTATCCGGGCATTGAGCTGGAGCTCAGCAGCAGCGATCGCCTGGTGGATGTCATCCGTGAAGGTTTTGACTGCGTGGTGCGCGTCGGAGCGCTGAAAGACTCCGGGCTTATCGCCCGCCCGCTGGGAAAACTCACCGTCATTAACTGCGCCAGCCCGTCGTACCTTGCCCGCTTCGGGTATCCTGAATCACTGGAAGATCTCAGTAGCCATGCGCTGGTACACTATGCGGTAAATCTCGGCGTGCGGCCGCAGGGCTTTGAAGTGGCAAGAGATAACGGCAGCCAGTGGGTCAAAACCGGCGGCGTACTGACGGTGAACAGCACCGAGACCTATCATGCCGCCTGCCTGGCGGGGCTGGGGATTATCCAGGTACCGCGCGTCGGCGTACGCGAGGCGCTGCACGGCGGTAAGCTGATCGAGATACTACCGCAGTATCGGGCAGAGCCAATGCCCGTATCGCTGCTCTACCCGCACCGCCGCAATTTGTCGCGCCGGGTACATCTGTTAATGGAATGGTTAACCGAGGTGCTGCGAGACTATGTTGATTGAGCTTTTCCGGATGGCGGCGTAAACGCCTTATCCGGTCTACAACCCCGTAATGCGCCAGCGTAGGCATGATAAGCGAAGCGCCACCAGGCGAGCCGAACGAGCCGTGCACGCACCGACGTCGGGGAACCCTCTATACTTAAGTAAACGCAATAAAAAGGACATTCTTCCTGATGACGTCGGAAAACAACGACAAACGTCTACAGCAAAAGGCCAGCAAAGCGCTGGATACCGTCACCAGCACGGCGCAAAAAGTTCAGCGCAACCCGGTTATCGCCCACCTGCTCCGCGCCGCCGAGCGCTTTAATGACCGCATGGGCAACCAGTTTGGCGCGGCAATCACCTACTTCTCGTTCCTATCGATGATTCCGATTCTGATGGTGTCGTTTGCCGCTGCCGGTTTTATCCTCGCCTCGCACCCGACGCTGTTGCAGGATATCTTCGATAAGATCCTCAACAACGTGAGCGATCCGACGATGGCGGCTACGTTAAAAAGCACGATCAACACCGCCGTACAGCAGCGCACAACCGTCGGGCTGGTCGGGCTGGGCATTGCCCTTTATTCGGGCATTAACTGGATGGGCAACCTGCGCGAAGCTATCCGCGCGCAGTCGCGCGACGTCTGGGAGCGTACGCCGCAGGATCAGGAAGCGATTTGGCTTAAATACGTGCGCGACTTTATTTCGCTGATTGGTCTGCTGATTGCGCTGATCGTCACGCTGTCGATTACCTCCGTCGCCGGATCCGCCCAGCAGATGATTATCTCTGCGCTGTATCTCGACAGCATCGAGTGGCTTAAGCCTGCCTGGCGACTGATTGGCCTGGCCATCTCTATTTTCGCCAACTACCTGCTGTTCTTCTGGATTTTCTGGCGTCTGCCGCGCCATCGGCCGCGAAAAAAAGCGCTGCTTCGCGGCACCTTTATCGCCGCCATCGGCTTTGAGGTGATTAAAATCATCATGACCTGGACGCTGCCGACGCTGGTGAAATCCCCCTCCGGCGCGGCGTTTGGCTCGGTACTGGGGCTGATGGCCTTCTTCTACTTCTTCGCCCGCCTGACCTTATTCTGCGCCGCATGGATTGCCACCGCCGAATACAAAGACGACCCGCGCATGCCGGGAAAACCCCAGCGTTAACGGCGCCGCTGGGCTGAAAATTTCAGTCCAGCGCTTCGTTTTAGCATATAAATCCAGTTAGTAACTTTTATTTAACCAAAAACCAGTTTTATCATCCAAGTTATAAAAAATGTGAAGCATTTCATGGATGCTAAATTCCCGGTATAAAAATTATCCACTTTTTCGCCCGTTATACGCCATTTTACAATCCTGTTACAGATTGAAATGTCGCTTTTGCTATGTCTAATATGGCCTTTCGTTCGCTATAAATATTAGAAATCACTATGACCAGCACAACACTCGACAACGAACAGGCCACCGTACCGGTTAACTCGCGTAATAAGGTCGTCGTCGCTTCACTCATCGGCACTGCCATTGAGTTCTTCGACTTCTATATCTACGCTACCGCAGCGGTAATCGTATTCCCCCATATCTTCTTCCCGCAGGGCGATCCGACGGCGGCAACGCTGCAATCGCTGGCAACGTTCGCTATCGCCTTCGTCGCTCGCCCTATTGGCTCCGCGCTATTCGGCCATTTCGGCGATCGCGTGGGGCGTAAAGTCACGCTGGTTGCCTCGCTGCTGACCATGGGCATTTCAACCGTGGCGATCGGCCTGCTGCCGAGTTATGAAACCATCGGCATCCTGGCACCGGTACTGCTGGCGCTGGCGCGTTTTGGTCAGGGCCTGGGGCTGGGCGGTGAATGGGGCGGCGCGGCGCTGCTGGCCACCGAAAATGCCCCGGCGCGTAAGCGCGCACTATACGGCTCATTCCCTCAACTGGGTGCGCCAATCGGCTTCTTCTTCGCCAACGGGACCTTCCTGCTGCTTTCATGGCTGCTGACCGACGAGCAGTTCATGTCCTGGGGCTGGCGCGTGCCGTTTATCTTCTCTGCGGTGCTGGTGCTCATCGGCCTGTACGTACGCGTATCGCTGCACGAAACGCCGGTGTTTGCCAAAGTGGCCGCCGCCGGGAAACAGGTCAAAGTGCCGATGGGCACGCTGCTCAGCAAACATGTCCGCGTGACCGTACTCGGCACCTTCATCATGCTGGCGACCTATACGCTGTTCTATATTATGACCGTCTATTCAATGACCTACAGTACGGCTGCCGCACCGAACGGTCTGGGGCTGCCGCGTAACGAAGTTCTGTGGATGCTGATGCTGGCGGTGATTGGTTTTGGCGTGATGGTGCCAATTGCAGGCCTGCTGGCGGACCGATTTGGCCGTCGCCCAAGCATGATCGTCATCACCAGCCTGATCATCCTCTTTGCCCTGTGCCTCTTCCAGCCGCTGCTGGGCTCCGGTAATCCGGCGCTGATTATGCTGTATCTGCTGGTGGGCTTGAGTCTGATGGGTCTGACCTTTGGTCCTATGGGGGCGCTGCTGCCGGAGCTGTTCCCGACAGAAGTCCGTTATACCGGAGCCTCCTTCTCCTACAACGTGTCGTCTATTCTGGGCGCATCCGTGGCACCGTATATCGCGGCCTGGCTGCAAAGCAACTACGGATTGTTCTACGTGGGTGTGTATCTGGCCGCCATGGCGGCACTGACCTTAATCGCACTGCTGTTGACGCACGAAACGCGTCACGAATCCCTGTAGGCACCTCTCCGCTGGCCTACGACGGCGTGGGCCAGCGTCATCCTAAATCAATCATCAGCGTGTCCAGTGTCGACATCGGCACCGGCCGGGACAGAAAATAGCCCTGTGCCGCATGCGCCGGCGATTGCTGAACTTCTCGCCACTCCTCCAGTGTTTCAACGCCTTCAACGATAACGCCTTCGCAGTAGCGGTTCATCAGCTCCAGCAGCAGGATAAACAACTTGCGACCTTCCGGGGTTTTGCGCAGCATGATGAACAGATCGCGCGCCACCTTGATATAGTCGTAGCGCACCTCATTGAGCGCCGAGAAGTTCGCCATCCCGGTACCAAAGTCATCCAGCCACAGCGGGCCGAATTCGCACAGCGACGCAACCGTTGAGTCCTGCGGCAGCGGCATATGTTCAACCAGCTCAAAACGCAGCCACGGCAGCGTTTCAATCATCGTTCTCAGGATCCTGTCCTGGCGCATTTCCAACAGCGTCGGCGCGTCGACGTTAACCGACGCCAGCACCTTGTTCTGCACAAAAAAGTGTTTCTTTTTTGCCAGCATCGCCACCTGTTCTTTGATGACGTGGATCCGCTGGCCGATAGAGACGGCGGCAAAGTAACGATCCGGGGCAATACGCTTTTGCGGTTGAGAGGGATGGGTCACTATCGTTAGCACTTCGATCGCCATCAGGCGGCCTTGGGTGGTGTAGATAGGCTGGTAGGTATAGACGCGCTCACACTCTTGCCAATAACGCAGCTGCTCGAGGCTTTCTCGCTCCGCATCAGGAACTCTCGCCCGCTGGCTCACCTGCTTTAACGTCATTTAAGCTTCCTGTGAATAGAGGGTCAGAGGGTCTGGTGTTTAGGTTATCGGCGTGCCGATTGAGAACTTTATGTTCAATGTCGCCATTTTATTTTTCGTAGACGATGACAAATACGTCGTAATACGCGCTAGCTCAAAAAAAATAATGGAACGTTGTTTTAATATAGTTGACCACCGATTAGCCACAGCGCACACTACGAAAAATTTACCGAATCAGGTTGATGACTATGTCTAAAAAAATTGCCGTGATTGGCGAATGCATGATTGAACTGTCCGAGAAGGGCGCACAAGTTAACCGCGGCTTTGGCGGCGACACCTTAAATACGTCCGTCTATATTGCGCGTCAGGTCTCCCCTGCAGAACTCAGCGTCAGCTACGTCACCGCGCTGGGTACCGACACTTTCAGCCAGCAGATGATGGACGCCTGGCAGGCAGAAAACGTTAAAACTGACCTGATTCAACGCATGAATGACCGTATGCCGGGCCTGTACTACATCGAGACCGATGACACCGGCGAGCGCACCTTCTACTACTGGCGTAACGAAGCCGCCGCCAAATTCTGGCTGGAGAGCGAGCAGTCTGCCGCTATCTGCGAGCAGCTGGCGAACTTTGACTACCTGTATCTGAGCGGCATCAGCCTGGCGATCCTCAGCCCGTCCAGCCGTGACAAGCTGCTGGCGCTGTTGAAACAGTGCCGCGCCAACGGCGGTAAGGTTATCTTCGACAACAACTACCGTCCGCGTCTGTGGGCTAGCAAAGAAGAGACCCAGCAGGTTTACCAGCAGATGCTGCAATGCACCGATATCGCTTTCCTGACCCTCGACGATGAAGACGCGCTGTGGGGCGAGAAGCCGGTAGAAGAAGTGATTGCCCGCACGCACGCCGCTGGGGTGAGTGAAGTCGTCGTGAAACGCGGTGCAGATTCATGCCTGGTCGCCATCAAGGGCGAAGCGCTGGTCGATGTCCCGGCAGTTAAGCTGCCGAAAGAGAAAGTCGTCGACACCACCGCCGCTGGCGACTCCTTCAGTGCGGGCTACCTGTCCGTGCGTCTGACCGGCGGCGATGCCGCTGCGGCGGCAAAACGCGGTCACCTGACGGCGAGTACCGTGATCCAGCACCGCGGAGCGATTATTCCACGCGACGCGATGCCTGCTTAAGGTTTCGGGTATAAAAAAACCTCTTCCGGTTGGGAGAGGTTTTTTTTCGTCTGGAGGGAGTGCCAGGAATTTGCACGCTCGGTTCCCTCTCCCCTTTGGGGAGAGGGTTAGGGTGAGGGGATACCGCGTGCTCACTGCGCCGGCGGAATATCCGTCACATCCAGGTGGCTATCCTCCGTCACCGCCCCGCCTTCCGGTTTGATGGCCAGCATGATCTTGTTCCAGGTGCTCTGTAGATCCTTCATATTGAACTCGGGCTCACCCGTCGGCTGCTGTAAAATCAGCGCCATATCCTGCGACAGCTGCTGGCGAAGATCCTGATTCAGCATCTCCAGCGTCAGCGAGTCAAGGAAGCTCTGACGCAGCTTCTGGTACTGCTCCGGCGCGATATCCACCACCTGATTTTGCAGCGAACGCATACGCTGGCTAATCAGCACGTCGGTATCCATACGCGCGTAGGTCGTAAACAGCTTTTGCAGCTCCAGCTTTTTCTGCGCCACCAGCGCATCAAACTCATCTTCCGGCAGGCCGTTCTCACGGACCTCAGCCAGCTCGCGCGCCACCAGCCCCAGATTGCCTTCCAGTTTTTCACCCGGAGAATCGAGATTAATACCGCACTGCGCACGCAGGTACAGCACGCGGCAGTCAAAGCCGAGGCCGATATCCTTCATGTTAGTGCGGCTCAGCTTCTGCTGAACGTGCCAGAACAGCGCCTCGCGGGCCAGGTCTGCGCGCCAGTAGCGCAGCAGCGCTGCCGACTCACGAATCGGTTGCCACGGCGCATCCCACATAATCGAGAGACGGTCCTGGCGCACGGCATTGGTCATAATGCTGACCGCTTCCGGGCGCAGCGGTGACAGCGTCGGCACGGCCGCCGGCGTTTCGCGTTTGCCCTTCAGCCCGCCGAAGGCTTTGCTGATTTGCTCGATGGTTGCACGGCTGTCGACGTTACCCACCACGATCAGCGTCATCGCGTCCGGGGTGTACCATTTCTGGTAAAACTCCGCGACCTGTTTGGCATCCACCGGCATTTTCAGCGGCTCAGCCGGATCGTGCCCCAGCATGGTGGAGCCTTTCAGGCGATAGCGCCACCAGCCTTCTTTGGTATCCTGCGGCCAGGTTGCCACCATATCCTGCACGCCCAGCGCGTAGCTGACGGTTTTCTGGTCGATCTCGAGCTTACCCAGCGAACTGGACAGCCAGTTCAGCGCCTCTTTTTGCAGGTCGCTGCGGCTGTTAGGCAAGCTCAGGTTAAAACGGGTGTAATCATACGAAACAATCGCCGGCGGCAGCGGGCGCTTTGGGTCAATGCTCTGCTGCCACAGAGAACGCGCCTGCATGGTTGGCAAACCGCCGCTTTGCGTCAGCGCGATACGAGGAATAAGGTGGCTGTAGCCAATTTGCTGCGCGCTTTCATTAAGCGAGCCAATATCAACCGAGAGCCGGATTTCGACACGGTCACTCGGGCGCTGCGGCGTGGCCAGAACCTGCCACTGGAAGCCGTTAGGCAGCGTACCTTGTTGCCAGGCCGGGTCCGGCTGGAGCGTTTCTGCCTGCACATAGCTGGCTGCTGCCATCATCAGCAAACCACCGGCTAAAAGTCGAATTTTTGTGCCCTGCATGTGAACCCCTGATGAACGTTCCTGGTTACAAAGGCAACCGCACGCGGCGATTGCCTAAAATAATGAAGTAAATACGTCAGTTAGACCACACGATCGCGAAAACGTCACATGGCTGATAAAAATAAAATGCGCGACAGCCCCAGGCTATCACGGCCAATCAATGACGCCGCCTAATTATGCGCAGGAGCCCGCACTCCAGCAAGGGAGTACGGGCGTAACAGGAGGGATTAAGAGGATAATTCGTGCGATTTGTTCGCGGTCGGACGGTTATTGAGCACGTCGTCCATCTGTTTCGCATCAAGCTGCTTCACGCGCTTGGCAACGACGATGGTCGCCACGCCGTTACCAATCAGGTTGGTCAGCGCACGCGCTTCAGACATAAAGCGGTCAATCCCCAGAATCAGCGCCAGACCCGCCACCGGCAAATGCCCTACCGCCGAAATGGTGGCCGCCAGTACGATAAAGCCGCTGCCGGTAACGCCCGCCGCGCCTTTTGAAGACAACAGCAGCACCACCAGCAGCGTCACCTGGTGGAAGATATCCATGTGGCTGTTGGTCGCCTGGGCGATAAACACCGCCGCCATCGTCAGATAAATCGAAGTGCCATCGAGGTTAAACGAATAGCCGGTTGGAATAACCAGCCCCACCACCGACTTGCGGCAGCCCAGCTTCTCCATCTTATCGAGCATACGCGGCAGCGCCGATTCCGAAGACGAGGTCCCCAGCACAATCAGCAGCTCTTCTTTGATGTAGCGGATAAATTTGAAAATGCTGAAGCCCGTCGCCCGGGCAATAGAGCCCAGTACCACGACCACAAACAGGATACAGGTGATGTAGAAACAGATAATCAGCTGCCCCAGTTGCACCAGCGTACCCACCCCGTACTTCCCGATGGTGAAGGCCATGGCGCCGAAGGCACCAATCGGCGCAAGGCGCATAATCATGTTGATAATGCCGAAGATCACCTGTGAGAAGCTTTCAATCACGTTGAAAATCAGCTGACCTTTACTGCCCAGACGGTGCAGCGCAAAACCAAACATCACCGCGAACAGCAGCACCTGCAGGATGTTACCGCTGGCAAACGCGCCGATGACGCTTGACGGGATAACGTCCATCAGGAAAGCGATAATTCCCTGATCTTTCGCCTGTTCCGCGTACATTGCCACCGCTTTTGCATCCAACGTCGACGGATCAACATTCATGCCTGCGCCGGGCTGAATCACGTTAACAATCACCAGGCCAATAATCAGGGCAATAGTACTGACCACTTCAAAATACAGCAGCGCCACCGCACCGGTACGGCCCACCGCCTTCATGCTTTCCATGCCAGCGATCCCGGTCACCACGGTACAAAAGATAACCGGCGCGATAATCATTTTAATCAGTTTGACGAAGGCATCGCCGAGCGGTTTCATTTGCGCGCCAATTTCCGGGTAGTAGTGACCGAGCAGCACACCGATCACTATCGCGGTCAGCACCTGGAAATAGAGGCTTTTGAAGAAAGAGGTTTTCATAGGATGTCCTTAAGCTATAGACACAGGAAAAGTAGGGTTTATTTTCGCCTGTGCGCACAAAATAACATCCAAGAAACATAATCGAAATATTTGTACGTTTATTTGATACTTAATTGTTAAATCTTTGAGCTGACACGCACAATCACAATCTTCAGTCGCTCGGCAGCAGTGATTTCTCCTGGCCCAGATAATCCTGCTCAAACACCTCCATCGGCACCGCGCGGGCAAATAAGAATCCCTGTAGGACATCGACATCTGCGGCACGCAGCCAGGCATATTGTTCTTCGTTTTCAACGCCTTCAGCAACCATTCTCAGGTTAAGGCTGCGCCCCAGCTGGATGATGGCCGCGACCATGCTGGCGTCCTCCGGCAGCGTATCAATAAAGATTTTATCAATTTTCAGGATGTCGACCGGAACCGACTTCATATGCTGGAGCTGACGCAGCCCGGCATAACCCATGCCGAAATCATCCAACGCAATGCGTACTCCGGCATTGCGTAACGGACGCAGAATAGCGACCGCTGCTTTCGGATCGTCAATGCGGCGGCTCTCGGTCACTTCCAGTACCAGAGTGCCCGGCGCGATGCGGTAGCGGTTAAGCAGCGCCAGCATGTCGGACACCATATCGTGATGCAGCAGCTGCAAAGCAGAAATATTCACCGACAGCGGCAGCATAATCCCGCGCGATTGCCATACCGCCAGCTGACGACAGGCTTCTTCCAGCACCCAGTGACCAACGGTAACCATCAGCCCGCAGGATTCAATGCTATCAATCAAATCGTTCGGCAGCGCCCAGCTGCCGTCCGGCTGGCGCTGGCGCAGCAGCACCTCGGCGCTACAGACTTTACCGGTGGCCGTTTCAACCTGCGGCTGAAGCCAGAGAGAAAACCGCTGGTTATCGAGCGCCGTCAGAATATCGCTCTCTTCGGTGAGCCGTTTCTGCGCATTGGCCATCTGTTCCGGGTCGAAGAATTCAATCTGATTCTTCCCCTTGCGCCGCGCGGTAAAGGCGGCGGAAAGCGAGCGGCGATAGAGTTGCTCCGCCGTCAGGCCGTCGTTGTACATGGCAATACCAATGCTGGCGCTCGGGCGTAGCTGAATGCCCTGCAGCGGCAACCGTTCATTTATGGTAGTGAGCACTTGCTGACCTAACGTAATTGCATGCCACGGTTCTTTGATGCCGTAGGCCAGAATCGCAAAATCGTAGCCGCTGACCTGTGCCAACACCATACGTGGGGTGATCACCTGCTTAATTTTCTCAGCCAGCGTCAGCAGCAGCATCTCGCGCTGCGCCTCTTTCAACACGCCAGCGGTGTCCTGCAACGTTTCGCAGGCGATGGCCAGCAGCGCAACCGGCGATTTGCGTGCCAGACTCTGCTCCAGCAGCCCCAGCAAGAAGGCTTTATTCGGCAGATCCGAAACCGGGAATCGCGTTGACTGACTGCTCAGCTCGTCATACTGGCGCAACAGCGCCTGCTGGTTGCGGTTATAGCTGCGTACCAGCGTACCGATCTCATCGTCATGGTGCAGGCGCGGCAGCGCGAGCTGGTGCCCGATACGATCGGCCCCCGGCAAATCGTGAATTTCATAGGCAATGCTGCGCAGCGGCCTGACGATCAGCCTGTTGATGCACCAGGTCAGCGCAACAGTGAGGATCAGTACTAAAAGGAAGTAAGCAGTCACTATCGTTGCCAGGGCGCTCATCACAAACTTATACATGCGCCAGGAGTCAGCCTGAAGCACCAGATACGCCAAGGGCTGCGGATTTGCCGGGCGTTCCAGCGAATAGAGCGGCAGCGAAATCTGCACCGGCAGCTCGAAAATTCGCGTGATGTTCACCGGCACGGGACGCTCCGGAATAAAGCTCATGCGCAGCGCCTGAAACTGGTTGGGCAGGACGACATCCGCCCGGCTGACAATACCCGACGGCTGAATACGGCCAAGAATGGCTTCGGCTTCGGGAATATCAGCCTTAAGAATGGCAGCCGACAGGGGCTGGCGTACGGAGCGCGCGATACTCTCTAACTGCGTGGCCGTGTTATAGCGATCCTGCTGCACAAAGTGGAACAGTAAAATGAAGCAAAAAATAAATAAAAACAACATGGTAACCACAGCTACCATGGCCATTTGTTTTATAGTAAGTGAACGGCTGACGCGCAAAAGAGCTCTCCACAGGTACGAACGTATTGCTCAGGCATTGAGAATAACGAGGCTGGCGCCAAAGTCAAAATGGACTCCGGCGCAATAATTATAACCCGGCGTGATGCCGGGTTATATAAGACGAATACCTAATCCGGGTAGACGAATTACCAGTCGGCGTAAGGCACAAGCGGCTGGGGCGGCATATCGAGGTCACCCTGCCAGCCTGCGGCAGAGTAACGGACGTACAGCAACGCATGGCTTGGGGTGTAGTCTTTCGCCTGCTGAATATCCACGCCGGCGCCGATAAACCAGTTGGACGTCACGCGACGTTCGATAATCGCCCGCGCGGTATAGCCATAGCCCTGGCTGCTGCCGCCGTGGTTGACGTCATCGCTGGCATCTTCCTGCCACTGCGAAGGTATCAGATTCATCAGCGGATAACGCGGTTCAGTACGGGTACGCGAATGCGACCAGGAGACGGAACCGCCCAGCTCCCACGACCAGTTTTCCGTACGCTGACGCCAGTTTATCGGCACGGCGAAGGAAACGTACTCCTGCGGACTGTAGTAACCGCCCTGACCTAACGTATAACCGCTCAGATCCTTCTGGTAGTGCCAAATCATATTGTTCAGCCCAACGGTCACCCGACGGTTATTCTCATTAATGACCTTGTAGTAATAGCCGGTCATCCAGCGCACGCGCCAGTTGTCGGCAACGTTCTTGCCGGTTAACTGGTCGCCGCTTAGCGAGGCCCACACGCCGTTGGCTTCGCCTTTATCGTAGCTCAGACTGACGCCACCGCCGTTAGCGCGTACCCCGCCCCAGGTGGTGCCGGGATGGTCGCCGCTGCTGTTATCTTTTTGCCCGCCGAAGGCCAGCAGCGAGCTGGAGACCGGGCGACGATGCGCGTTCAGCGTATAGCCAAACGGGCCCAGATCGTTGCTGTAACTCAGGCTACCGACGATATCCACCACGTTAAAGCCAATCGGCGTGGTGCCAATGTCGGCGTTCCAGGTGTCATTTTTCCAGCCCACGGCCACGCTGGCCCCGCTGTCGCTCTGATTGGCCGAGCCATTACAGCGGGCCAAATCACAGGTCCCCCACTGTTCTTTGTGGTAGCCATTTTTGTCGGTCGAGAAGCTGCCGGCATCCATATTCACCAGATCGGAACGGAAGAACATGCGGCCATCGGCCAACGGCGCATCGACCTGAAGCATGGTGGTGTGCGCTTTCAGGTCCGAATAGCCGCCGGTGCCCTTGGAGCCCCAGTAATCGTGCTCCAGAGTCACGTTGAGATCCTGCTGACGGTACAGATCGGCGGCGTCGCTACGCACGCCGCGCTTGAGCCAGTCATCTTTCTCATCGTTGCGCGTCAGACGCGTAAAGGTGTCGTTATCCTGCGGGCGCGTTGGCGTAATGCCCGTTGCTACCATCGCATCTTTATACGTTTCCAGCGCCTGCTGCGGGTTACCGTCCTGCGCCTGATAGCGTGCCGCATCGCGCAGCACCATAGCGCTTTCCATCGACGGCGGCTGTGCTTTGGCCTGCGGCACTATCGCCGTCAGCATTTTCTGCGCCGTAGCGGTGTCACCCAGTTGCGCGTTCACCAGCGCGATACGGCGCTGGGTATTGAGCGAACGCTGCCCTTCCGCGGGGACTTCCGCAAGCTGTTGACGCGCCGCCAGACGGTTGCCATCAGCGGCATAGACTTCGGCCAGCCCCAGATGCGCATCTTCATCATGCGGATCTTTTGCCAGCACCGCGTTGTATTCAGCAAGCGCGGTGGCGCGGTCGCCCCGCTGCTGCGCCCAGTCGGCCAACGTCGAATGAATGCGCGCAGATTCCGGCTGTTGTTTCAGCAGCGCAATCGCCTGCGCCTCCTGTCCGCCGTCACGCAGGCGGTTCGCCTGCGCCAGCATCTGGTCGCTGCGCAAGCGCTGATCCAGCTCGCGAATGTTGTCGGTCCACTGCGATGACGGCAGCGCGGCCAGATGCGTTAGCGCTGCCTGGTCCTGACCGTTTCCGGAAAGATACAGTCCGTTGGCGTAGACCTGATCGGCATCGGTCGGTTTTTTACGCGCCAGGTTGAGCATCAGACGGTCGGCTTCGCCGCGCTGCCCTGCGCTCACCAAATCGCGTGAGAGACGATAGGTGATCCACACATCGTCAGGCGACAGCGCCAGACGCTGACGCTGTAGCGCCGCCGCCTGCGCCCACTGCCCGCTGTTTTCCAGCGCTTCCGCCTGCTGCGAAAGGCGATCGTTGGTCAGGCTGCGTTCAATATCATCAATACTACGACGCTGGCTGGCCGAGAGTCCGTTGATAAAGGCGGTGGCTTTCTCCGGTGACTGGGCGCGATAGATATTAGCCAGACCACGTACCGCGCTGCTGTTGCCGCGATCGAGACGCAGCGCCTGCTGGTAGTAGCGCTCCGCGCTGGCGCTGTCCTTACGCGCCATCGCCACATCGCCCAGCCCCAGCACCGCATAGCTGTCGGTCGCATCCAGCTTACGCGCCTGCTGATAGAAGCCCTCTGCCTGCGCCAGGTTGTTGGCCTTCAACGCCGCATCGCCTTTACGAATCAGCGGCCAGTACAGTTGCCAGGTTTGCGGTTTGTTCGCCTCGGCTTCGGCCTCTTTGGCTTTCGCGAGGAAAACCGGGTCCGCCAGCTGTTTTTGCTGCTCCGCCAGCAGCGCCCGTGCGCTGTCCGCCGATTCGCCGCTGGTAAAAATCAACAGATAGCGCTGAAGCGCCTGTACGCTTGACGGGCTGGCGGGCTGAGCTTTGATAGCTTTAAACCAGATATCGCCTGCCGGCCCGCGGCCGCCCGCCGATTTCGCCATCTGTTCCAGCACCGCAAACGCCGCGTCGCGCTGGTTATCGCCCAGCAGCGTATTTGCCAGCGTCATTTGCAGGCCAACATTTCCCGGGTTTTTCTGGTTCAGCGTCTGCAGATGTTTGAGCGCCTCATTGTGGCGCGCGGGCAGCTTCACCACCGCGGTCCAGTACTCAACGGCATAGTCGCCGTCCGGCGGCGGGCCGTTGAATGCTTTCTCATATTCGGCCAGCGCTTCCGGCACGTGGCCGGTGGTCGCCAACAAACGCGCCTGCTGTAGCGCCTGGCGCCCGGCATCCGTATTGAGGCCAATTTCTGCGCGCGAAGCGTTATATTCAGCCGAATCTGGCGCCACCTGCCCCAGTTTTTTCAGCTGCTGCTGCGCGCCAGCGGTATCGCCCTGACGCAGCATGTAGCGCAGGCGAGCCGCCAGCACCTTCGGATTATTGGGGTTAATCAGCTCCAGACGATACAGCGACTGCTGGACCAAATCGTCGCGCTTACTGGCTTCCCCCAGGCGCACCTGGTTGAGCAACTGCTCTTCTGCCGACGTATCCGCGAAGGCCGGCTGCACCAGCGACAGACCCAGAGAAAGTGTGAGTAAACTTAGTGTGAATTTGCGCATTCCTGGCCCCAATCAGGTAGGAGTTCGCCGCGGGCGCTGAAGCGAAAACGATGTTGATCCCAGCCCTGACCAAAGAGGGTCAGAACATAGCTGTAATAAGCATCCGCGCTGGGAAAATGGTCGGCAACGCGCTGGCGCTGAGCGGCCTGGACGTCACGATCTTGTAAGAACGGCAGAAGGGAAGCCGAAAAGCCCACCGGGCCATCGCCGGTCACTTTGCCCGTGGCGATCGCCACTTTTTCCGGCGGGAGCCCCTGTCTGGCGGTCTGCGCCGCCATGGCGTTAAAGCGTTTAAGCAGGCGCGCTTTTTGCGGATCGGCATCGTGCATCATGCCCACCCACAGGTAGACGCGAATGGCATCATAGCTGCCGATAATATTCGCGTCTTTCAGCTGCCAGCCCTTCCCTTTTTCGTAGCTCACCCAATCCGGGGAAAAGCCTTTCGGCGCGGTGTCGAGCAGCAGTTTGAGGTTAGTATCGCGCAGCGTCGTCCACGGCGCGCCGAAGCGGCTGAAGTACTGCGCCAGCTGCGGCGGGAGGTAGCTCGGGTTAAAGCGCCAGCGCGTCTCTTCGGCAAAGCCGACGCGGCCGGGCAGCAGCATCAGCCCCAGCCCCGGCACCTTCACCACTTCGTCGTCGGCAATCTTCGCCAGCAGCGCTTTGCCGGTCGCCGTATAGTCGTCGTTTTTCCACAACCGACCGGCTTCCAGCAGCGTCCAGGCAATCCAGACATCAGAGTCAGAGGCAGAGTTGCTGTCCAGCACCGTCCATTCCTCATTGCTCTTTTTACCCCACAGCCAGGCCGGAAGTCGCTCGCGCAGCGAACCCTGCGCGAGGTTATTCTGCGTCCAGCTCAGCAGGGTGGCGAACATCTGCCGATCGTTCGCCGCCAGCGCAAAGAACAGCGCGTAGCTTTGCCCTTCCGAGGTCGTGATTTTGCGCGCATCGCTGGGATCGATCACGCGCCCTTCCGCGCTAACGTAATCCTTTTTAAACTGCTCCCAGGCAGGCCAACCGCAGGCGGCCTGCGCCTGGCCGCCCAGGGCGCACAGCAGAACGATCCAGCTCAGTATTTTCATTGTGGCTTACTCGTCTTCTGGATCCAGACGACGACGGCTGATGATACGCAGCAGACGCCACAGTACCCATGCCAGCAGCACAATGCTGATCGCCGCAAAGATAGCCAGCAGCACCGGATGGTTGGAGAGCGCGAACCAAACGCGTTCAAACCACGGCAGGTGCCCTACATAGTAAATATCGCCCACGCGCAGGCTGCTGACGCCCGATTCACGTATCACCGACACCGAACCGAACATCGCCGCACGTTTGCCGCTGTCGTTGAGCGCGCTGTTCAGCAGGCTGTAGCCGCTGCTGCTGTCGGCCAGCAGCGCGACGACGCTGCGCTGTTTGTAATACGGTGATTCAAAGCCGACGATGGCCGCCATTGGGCCGTCGGATGTAATCCCCGTCTTCACGCTTGGCTGGCGGTCATCCGCATCCAGGTAGATGCTCGGCAGATCGTTGTGGCGCACCGGCGTTTTCACCCAGCTCTGGGTGGCGTTCACCAGCAGGTCAACGTGTTTGTCATCCTTCAGCTGCTGCGGAATAGAGCCAATCAGCAGCAGGTCGGCGTCTTTATCCTTAATCTGGCTGCCGTCATCCACGATGGTCATGCCGGTCCCGGCGAGGCCGGTCTGGCCGCCAATCACGCCAACGGTATTCAGCAAGGTGCTAACCTGCGCTTCAGACGGCGTCTTCGGCATCACAATCACCGTATCAGACAGGTCAGCCATACGAGTGAACGGGAAGCCAGCGTTAGCAAAAGTACGCAGATCCGGCATCGGCAGGAAGTGATAGTACTGGGAGAAGTCAATGGTGGAGTCGTCGCCGATAACCACATGATTCAGCACCGGCTGGAAGGTCACGCAGTTATCGACCGAGCCGCCAGGCATCGGGTTCATATACTGGAAGTCAAAGCGCAGCTGGTTCATGGCCCCCAGACGCAGCGCCGGAATGCTGACGTCGTTTTTACCGTCCAGCAAACCCTGCAGAATAGGCAGACGCAGCAACAGTTTGTTGACGTCCTGAGTGCTGTCCAGGTTAAACGACTGTAAGAACTGGTTGTTGAGGCTGATATCCATGCGCGAGCTGTCTTTGACCGGCGGCATGGTGTAACGGTACTTCAGATCCATATCGATGCCGGTGCTGCGCAGCAGATACAGATCCGGCGGCAGATTCAGCGACAGGTTGATAGATGCAGGCTCCAGACCGCTGGACTGAAGCTGCTGTTCGTAGGTTTTCAGCTCGCCAAAGGTCACCGGACGGTCGGTGCGCACCCAGTTCGGCGCATCGTAAGGCACGCGCGGCTGCAGCGGCTTCACATCGTCCACCGTCACGCTATTGCCACGGAACAAAATGTTGCCTGACGCAATCCCCTGCGCCGCTTTCAGCAGGTCTTTATCATCACGCCCGAAGACCACCAGCAGCTTCAGGTACGGATTGTTCGGGTGGTCGATCATTTCGATCGTCGGCGCCTTCACCGCCGGATGATCGCGCAGGAAATCCGGGCGACGATCGTTCGTGGCAAAGACGATCGCGCTGCGCTCCGGCAGCGTGTTGTACAGCACCGGGAAGCTCCACCGCGCCAGCCGGCTTTCGCGCCGAACCAGGAGGCAATAACCCCCGCAGCCTGCTGTTGCTGCAGGTCAGGCGATGCGGCGAAGACCATCGGCAGATCCAGCGTACGATTATCGCGGGCGTCAAAGAACGGCACCGGGAAATGCGACAGATCGTTGCGAACCTTCAGCGACTGATAGGTTAAGTCCAGCGAACTGCTGCGCCCGACGTCCAGCCAGACGGTCGTGTTTGCCGGGTTTTCACACACGTCGCGATAGTGGCCAATAAACTCGAGGCGCACGCGGTTAAAATCGGTGATGTAAAGCGGATCGACGGCAATCTGCGCCGTGACCTTTTTGCCCAGCTGTTCTTTGGTAACCGGCAGCACATCCATCAGCTCATCGTTCAGATAAACCTTCAGCTGCGAGGTGACCGGCAGCAGCGACGGCGACGGCGTGTAAATCAGATTGAGCAGCGCCTTCGACACCACTTCGTCGCTGCGCATGCCAAACTCGATTCCGCCATCCGGGTTAGCACCGCGCAGCACCATACTTCCCGGCGGCGGCGCGATCTGAGCGAAAGACAGCTTAACGTCACGAGTCGGCGCATCTTGCACGACGACGGGTGCCGTATCGGCTGCTGGAGCCGCCGCATCCTGCTGAACGGACGGCGCAACCGACACATCAGTCGTCGGTGCTGAATACGTCGTGAGCGGCAGTAAACTGCCCATGCCCATCGCCACTGCACAAATCCAGGAAAGGTTTCTTTTCATCGCATAATCATCATTATTGTTGAGCCAAAGCCGATAGCGGGTGCTCGAGAGCCGCCTCACGTTCCGGACGACGCGGTACAAACGAGGCCACCCACGCCACCAGCAAGGTGAGCGACCGGAAAATTTCCTTCGCCACCGGCGGCGCAAACTCGGCCAGATGACGGTAACCACGGAAGCCTAACTTCAGAATATCGAACAAACTTTCCAGCGGTTTGTCTTCCGGGAAGCTGTCCTGCCACAGCGCCCACGTATCCGCGCGCGCAAAGGTACACTGTACAAAATCAATATGCTGACGCGTGCTCATCGGCAGCAGCTTAAGCCCGACTTCGCTGCCCAGTACGCGCACGACCTGCGTTGGGAAGACGTATTCCTGCTGGCCGCGTTTAAGCAGCAGATTCACCTTCTGCTCTTCCAGCACCTGCGCGTCGCCGTTAATGCGAATGCCTACGCCACCGTCAGAGAAGTCGTGCACCGTACAGGAGAACAGGTGACCATCTTCGCGAGCAATCGCGCCCGGCATTTTGATCTCCACGCGATGTGAGCGGCGAACCTGTTTACTTTCCACCGACACGGCCACCGCGCCGCCAAGAATAATCAGGTTATAGAACACCCATATCAGGCTGATCCACACGGTGAGAACCTCGTTCTCCGGGCCATACATATAGCGCCAGATACCAAACGCCACGCCGACCAGGTTTAGCAACACAAGGAAGATATACGGCCGCGAGATAACCCAGTCGACGTACTCTTCCTCCACCAGCCCACCCTTGGCGGTAACGTTGAATTTACCTTTATGCGGGTTGAACAGCGCCACCATGGTGGGGGGCGCGATATACCACGCCAGCACCGTTTCATAGATTTCACTCCAGAACGAGTGGCGGTATTTGCCCTGAATTTTCGAGTTGGTCAGGCTGGCGTGAATCATGTGCGGCAGCACGAACAGGGCGATCATCAGCGCAGGCGCATAGATGATGTAGGCGTGCAGCAGCAGGAAGGCCAGCGGTGCGGTCAGGAAGATCAGCCGCGGCACCCCCGATAAGAAGTGGAACATCGCATTAAGGTAGCAAAGCCGCTGCGGCAGCTTCAGTCCTTTGCCCAACAGCGGGTTATCGAGGCGGAAAATCTGCACCATTCCGCGCGCCCAGCGGATTCGCTGGCCGATATGCGCCGACAGGCTCTCCGTCGCCAGCCCCGCCGCCTGCGGTAGACGCATATAGGCGGAGGTGTAGCCAAGGCGGTGCAGGCGCAGCGAGGTGTGCGCATCTTCGGTGACCGTCTCGACAGCGATACCGCCGATTTCATCCAGCGGTTTACGACGAATAACCGCACAGGAGCCGCAGAAGAAGGTGGCGTCCCACATGTCGTTACCGTCCTGAACCAAGCCATAGAACAACGTGCCTTCGTTCGGCGTTTTACGGAAGCGCCCCAGGTTACGCTCGAACGGATCCGGCGAGAAGAAGTGGTGCGGCGTCTGCATCATCGCCAGCTTTTCGTCCTTCAGGAACCAGCCCATGGTCATTTGCAGGAACGAGCGCGTCGGCACGTGGTCACAGTCGAAGATAGAGACAAACTCACCTTTCGCCAGCTTCAGCGCATTGTTGATGTTCCCGGCTTTTGCATGTTCATGCGTGGCACGCGCAACGTATTCAACGCCAACATCTTTGGCGAACTGACGAAACTCCTCACGCGCGCCATCGTCGAGGATCCAGATTTTCACTTTATCTTTCGGCCAGTCGATGCCCAACGACGCGTAAACGGTATTTTTCACCACGTTCAGATCTTCATTATAGGTCGGGACAAAAATATCGACGGTCGGCCATGCGTTCATGTCTTTCGGCAGCGGCACCGGGTGGCGGTTCAGCGGCCAGACAACCTGGAAATAGCCCAGCACCAGCACAATCCAGGCATAGGTTTCCGCAAACAGCAGAATCAGGCCGCACACCAGGCTCACCGGATCGTTCCAGTTCAGCGTAGACGTATAGCGCCACCAGATGTAGCGGCAGGAAACCGTCAGCGATAGCACAATCAGCATCAGCGCGGAGAAACGACCGGGAATGCGGCGAACCAGCAGCGCCACGCCCCACAGCAGCATCAGGAAAATAAACTGAGACAGTGGGTTAAACGGTTGGGTAATGCATACCAGCGCCAGCAGCAGCGACAGCCCGACCACGACGCCGAGAATAAACTGGCGCAGCTTCGGATTGAGGTGCGCCAGCTCCTTTTTATGGTCCAGATGGTCGGTTTGCGCATTGATGCGGCCAGGAAGCGCATCCGCCCACTGGTTGTAACGCTCGCGCAGGCGTCCTACGCTCGCGAATGGCCGCCAGCTGATTGGTTTACGCGTCTGCGGCGGTTTACTGGCAATAAGCCAGAATGCCTGTAGCATAAAGCGCAGCGGATCTAACGGCCGCGGGCGCGCGAAATGAATATGCGGGAACAGTTCGTCCTGTCGCGCGCTCAATGCCTGCCAGCACGGGTTCTCCAGCGGCAGGAAAATCCACGCCAGGCCCGTCCACCAACAGGCCAGCGTTGCGGCAAGCCAGGACGCACCGGCGCGCCGATAGCCGACGTAACGCTCGCGCAGACGCGCATAGACCGGCGGAGCAAAAATCACGCGGCCAAGGCGAATCATGATTCGCTCTCTTGCGCAGGGCGATGGCCGGCATAGTGCATCAAACACCAGTTCGCGAGGGTAATCATCTCTTCGGCAGCAAGCGAGTCGTGACGATACTCACCCAGCGGCTGCTTGCTCGCCAGGCTCTCAGCCATCGCTTCGTCGCGATGAACCACGATAGGTAACAGATGACGCTGCGTTTGTAGCCACACCTGGTAGAGGTCTTCCTGTAGCTGGCTGTTAACGCGCAGGTCATTGATAAGAATGTGCGTATTCTGCGGAAACACCTGCTGATGCAGACGAATATGACAGTTGGCATCAGGCTTGACGACGGTCAGCGTATAGTGACAGGCTTCAACCAGCGCAGGCATCCACGGATAGAATCCGTACGGCAGGTCAATCAGGATCCACTGATAGCGCCCTTCACGCTCCAGCGTTTGCGCAAGCGTCGTCACGATAGCCAGCGTTTCGCCCAGCGCCGCAATATGCTGCTGCTCTCCCGCGCGCAGTTTGCCAAACGGCAGTATGTCGATTTGCGCGGTATAGCGCAGCGCAGCATCCCGCCAGTCCTGGCCGTCCAGCGTCGCACGCGCCCAGCCGCTTTCACGAGCGATATCGTCGTTGAATGACAGGCGCAGCATATTATCAGGGCAAGCGTCAATGACCAGCACCGACTCCCCGAGCAGTTGCAATGACCACGCCAGGGCCGCCGTGATTGACGTTGTGCCTACACCACCTCGCACGCCCTGTAATCCCAGAATAGCCATGAGGCTTCCTTATTTTTGTTCTGCAAACTCTGATAGCAGCGGCCAACGCTTAAACGCCGCAGCTAATTTTTCACGCTGGGAAATATCAGTGTAATCTATATTAGGTAGAGAGAAAGCCCGGCTAAGCGCGAGAAAATCGTTCTGGAAAGTGTATCCGAGCTCCGAATCAACGGATGTCGTCGTTTCGTTATCTGGCATTGTTTACTCCCTCTGAAATCAAAGTACGAACGCACCACATCTGTTGAATGGCAACCTTTCCATGAAATTCGTTTATACTGATCATACTTCAGATGGCAGATGAGCCCGTCCGTTTTTACTCATTCCAGCCACATAGTTATGCAATTTTCAGGGGATTTACTCACTTATCGCCTGACGATAACTCGAATTATTTAGAGTATACATGCTAAATCTGATGCTATTTAATTTCAATATTAGGTTTATTCTAGCGATGACACTAGTAAACTTATACTCAGGATTTTCGTCGATAAGAGGGACACGATGAACCCCATATTTTCTATTGGTATCCAGTCACTGTGGGATGAAGTGAGTCATATGCCTGCGGGTGGCGTGTGGTGGGTGAATACTGACCGCCATGAAGATGCCGTGAGTCTGCTGAACCAGACGCTCAGCGCACAGGCCGACTCGGCCAAAGTCGCCGTGGTGAGTATGGGAGAAAATCCTAACGAGCTCATAGCGTTAAAGGAAAATGCTGGCCCGAAACAAATTTCGCTTTTCGCCATGCATAATAGCCAGAATGGTCTAGACTTTATGCGCCGCGATTTGCTCTGTACGCTCGAACCAAAAGATTATTTCGTTATACTTTTATGCTCTCACAATGCCTGGGAGAATATATCAGGTGAAAAACTCATCGATTGGATAAACAAATCTCAACGATGGGCTAAATACTACCATTGCACTCTTTTAGTTCTAAACCCCGGCAACAATGCGGACGCTCTGACTTCGCTTTTGTTAGGGGGATACGGATCTCTTTCCGGACTTGCGAATTTACGTTACCAGGGTGATAGTCAACTTCTGGATATATCTTATTGGGCGAATGAAAAAGGCGTTAGCGCTCGTCAACAGCTTTTAATTAAACAGAATGACAACGGCTGGCATTTAGCGCAAGACGAGGTCGCAAGCGTTCAACCGCGCAGCGATGAAAAACAAGTATTGAGTAACATCGATATTCTTGAAGGGGCGCCAGCGCTTTCTGAACACTGGACGTTATTCGATACCAACGACGCGGTATTTAATGCTGCGCGCACGGCGCAGGCCGCCACGGTCATATTCTCACTCCGCCAGAATAGCCAGGTGGAACAGCTTGCCCATTATATTCACACCCTCCGTCGCCAACGCGGCAGCGCATTAAAAATCATCACCCGTGAAACCACGCCAAGCCTGCGCGCTACCGATGAACGTCTGCTGCTCAGCTGCGGCGCTAACCTGGTCATTTCTGCCAGCGCGCCGCTGTCGCGGAGCCTGACGTTAATTGAAAGCGTGCAAACACAGCAGTTCAATCGTCACGTTCCCGAAGACCTCACCACCTTATTGGCCAATACGGAGCCGCTGAAGCTTAAGGGCTATCAGAAGTGGGATGTATTCTGCGATTCGGTACAGAAGGTGATTAATAACACGCTGCTGCCCGCGGACAGCAAAGGTGTGATGGTCGCGCTGCGTCCTGCGCCAGGGCTGCGCGTCGAACAGGTGCTGACCCTGTGCCGGCCTCACCGCATGGGCGATATCGTGACCATTGCCGACCGGCGGCTGGTGATGTTTTTACCCTTCTGTCGGGTCAACGATCTTGATACGGCGCTGAACCATATTTTCCCGCTGCCTACCGGCGATATCTTCTCGAACCGTATGATTTGGTTTGAAGATAAGCAGATTGCCTCCGAGTTACTGATGATGCGTGAGGTCACGCCGGAACGGTGGACCCAGCCGCTTGATTTAGCGCCGAAACCCAAAAATGTGATTAACGCGACCTACGAAGGTAATAGCTGGCGACGCTACCCAGAACCTCATCATTTGTCCGCCGATACCGAAGAGAAATCGTCATGATGTCGATAAGCGATATTGTTCAACTGGTTGTGCTATGCGCGCTGTTCTTTTTCCCGCTGGGGTACCTGGTGCGCCATCATCAACATCGTATTGAAAACACCTTCCGTTTGCTGTTTCTTAAACCCCGTTATGTTAAGCCGGTAGGCGTATTACGCCGCGATCTGGCCGTCAGGGCAAAATCAAAAAATGACTAAATCGACGAAAAACGCCGCCGCTACACCGTCCTCATCCTGGCACTACTGGCGGGGTCTGTCAGGCTGGAACTTCTATTTCCTGGTCAAGTTTGGCCTGCTGTGGGCGGGATACCTCAATTTTCACGCCATGCAGAACCTGGTTTTTATGGCCTTCCTGCTGTTCCCACTGCCCAATAGCCGGCTGCACCGCTGGCGGCAGTGGATTGCCATCCCGATCGGTATTGCGCTGTTCTGGCACGATACCTGGCTGCCGGGGCCGGAAAGCATTATGAGCCAGGGCTCGCAGATTGCGGGCTTCAGCGCTGACTATATCTGGGACCTGATCACCCGCTTTATTAACTGGCAGATGGTTGGCGCATTCTTTGTGCTGCTGGTGGCGTGGCTATTCCTCAATCAATGGATCCGCATAACGGTCTTCGTGGTTGCCGCCATGGTATGGATTAACCTGAGCACCCTGGTAGGCCCGTCCTTTAGCTTGTGGCCGACCGGGGAAAGCAGCAGCAGCGCCTCCGCCTCCGCGGCTCCCGCCGGTTCCGCCCCGGCCGCTGCGGCCAGCAGCGCGGCAACCAGCGCCGATATCCCAGCACAAACGGCAGCGCCGACGTCTGACAATCTCAACGCCTGGCTCAATAGTTTTTATGCGTCGGAAAGCAAACGCGCGACGGCCTTCCCGGCACAACTGCCCGAAGATGCCCAGCCGTTTGACCTACTGGTGATCAACATCTGCTCACTGGCAAACTCTGACCTCGAAGCCGCGGCCCTGATGCAGCACCCGCTGTGGTCGCACTTTGATATTCGCTTTAGCAACTTTAACTCCGCAACGTCCTACAGCGGTCCGGCGGCGATTCGCCTGCTGCGCGCCAGCTGCGGCCAGCCGTCGCACACCAGCCTGTATCAGCCTGCGGGCAATCAGTGCTACCTGTTCGATAATCTGTCGAAGCTGGGCTTCACGCAGCATCTGATGCTGGATCACAACGGCGTATTCGGCGATTTCCTCAAGGAAGTGCGTGAAAATGGCGGTATGCAGAGCCCGCTGATGGATCAGAGCAAACTGCCGGTCAACCTACTGTCCTTCGACGGCTCGCCGGTGTACGACGACCTGGCGGTTCTCAACCGTTGGATGCAGTCGCCGGATATCAAACCAGGCGGACGCTCTGCGACCTTCTATAATATTCTGCCGCTGCACGACGGTAACCACTACCCGGGGCAGAGCAAAACGGCCGACTATAAGGCTCGCGGGCAGAAGCTGTTTGACGAGTTGGATGCCTTCTTTACCGAACTGGAGAAATCGGGTCGTAAAGTGATGGTGGTGGTCGTGCCAGAACACGGCGCTGCGCTACAGGGCGATAAAATGCAGGTTTCCGGTCTGCGCGATATTCCGAGCCCGTCGATTACTCACGTCCCGGCCGCCATCAAGTTCTTTGGCATGAAGGCCCCACATCAGGGAACCGCTATCGACATCAGCCAACCAAGCAGCTATCTCGCCATTTCCGAGCTGGTAGCCCGTGCGGTAGACGGCAAAATCTTCACCGAAGACAGCGTCGATTGGTCGGCATTCACTAGCAATCTGCCGCAAACCGCCGCCGTTTCGGAGAACTCCAACGCGGTCGTAGTGCAATACCAGGGTAAACCGTACGTTCGCCTGAACGGCGGTGCCTGGGTGCCGTACCCGCAATAACCACATGGCCCGGTCAAGTGATGTACCCCCGGCCGATGCACCTCACGAAAAAGGCCGCAGAGTTTCCCCTGCGGCCCGGTTCGGGCGCATGTTGCCATTACAGCAGCCACAACGCCCCGTCAGGTTAGAACTTGAAGAAGTGACGAATCAGCGCCACTACCAGTGGACCGACGATGGAAGTCACCACCGCAAGTGCTAACGCCTCATTGAGCGTCATATAACCGCCTGCGTTGCAATGGCAACAGTTCGCGGCTATTCTCTTGTTGTTCAGGCAAGTGATAGCCCCCGTTATGTTGCCGGTTTAGACCAGTCAACGTGCGGGGGTTTTCTCTTTCCAGCAACGTATGCCGCCGGGGATCAAGCCCCCGCAACATTGCGCCTCACCGGGAAGACCCGGCTTATATCCGATACTACTGCAAACTGTCCCGTCGCTCGCCGCCACCCGCTTACTTTCAGAATTGCGCCCGAAAACGAAAAAGGCCGCAGAGTTTTACCCCTGCGGCCCGGTTCGGGCGCATGTTGCCATTACAGCAGCCATAACGCCCCGTCAGGTTAGAACTTGAAGAAGTGACGAATCAGCGCCACTACCAGTGGGCCGACGATGGAAGTCACCACCGCAAGTGCTAACGCCTCATGGAGCGTCATATAACCGCCTGCGTTGCAATGGCAACGGTTCGCGGCTATCCTGTCTTTGTGAAGAGATGTGGATGCCCTCGTAAGTTGCCAGGTTAAAACCAAACAACGTGCGGGGGCTTTCTCTTTCCAGCAACATATGCCGCCGGGGATCAAGCCCCCGCAACATTGCGCCTCACCGGGAAGGCCCGGCTTACGTCCGATACTACTGCAAACCGTCCCGTCGCTCGCCGCCACCCGCTCACTTTCAGAATTGCGCCCGAGAACGAAAAAGGCCGCAGAGTTTTACCCCTGCGGCCCGGTTCGGGCGCATGTTGCCATTACAGCAGCCACAACGCCCCGTCAGGTTAGAACTTGAAGAAATAACGAACCAGCGCGACCACAATTGGGCCGACGATGGACGTCACTACCGCAAGTAATAACGCCTCATTGAGCGTCATATAACCGCCTGCATTGCAATGGCAACGGTTCGCGGCTATCCTCTTGTTGTCTAGCAAGTGAATGGCCCTCGTTATGCTGTCGGTTTATACCCGTCAACGTGCGGGGGCTTTCTCTTTCCAGCAACGTATGCCGCCGGGGATCAAGCCCCCGCAACATTGCGCCTCACCGGGAAGACCCGGCTTATGTCCGATACTACTGCAAACCGTCCCGTCGCTCGTCGCCACCCGCTCACTTTCAGAATTGCGCCCGAAAACGAAAAAGGCCGCAGAGTTTTACCCCTGCGGCCCTGATACTGCGTCTATAGCAAGTTAGAGGCTTTTTTCCGGATTTTCATCCTGATCGACGGCGAAACACGCCACCAGCTGACCGCCATAATCTTTCAACTGCGGCTGGAGCTGTGTACATGGCCCAAATCGGCGGCGGCAGCGGGCGTTAAACGCGCAGCCCGGCGGCGGGTTAAGCGGGCTTGGCAGCTCGCCGGTGAGTTTAATGCGCTCACGACGTTCGTCCGGATTCAGACGCGGCGTTGCCGACAACAGCGCCTGGGTGTACGGGTGCTGTGGATTATTGAAGATCTGATCCTTACTCCCCTTCTCCACGCAGCGGCCCAGGTACATCACCATGACTTCATCAGCAATATGCTCTACCACCGACAGGTCGTGGGAGATAAAAACATAGGACAGCCCCAGATCCTGCTGCAAATCCATCATCAGGTTCAGCACCTGCGCGCGCACGGAAACGTCGAGTGCGGACACCGGTTCATCGGCAATCACCACATCCGGATCCAGCATCAGACCGCGGGCGATAGCAATACGCTGGCGCTGACCGCCGGAGAACATATGCGGATAGCGATCGTAGTGCTCGGTTTTCAGACCCACCTTCGCCATCATCGCCAGCGCTTTTTCACGACGCTGCTCTTTGCTGAGCGGGGTGTTAATCAACAGCGGCTCTTCCAGAATCTGTCCCACTTTTTTACGCGGGTTCAGGGAACCGTACGGATTCTGGAACACAATCTGGATCTTCTGCCGGCGCAGCTTTTGCGCATGCGGGTCGTGCTTGAGCAAGTCCTGCCCCTGGTAATACAGCTCACCGCCGGTCGGCACTTCAATCATCGTTAACAGGCGACCCAGAGTGGATTTACCACAGCCGGATTCCCCCACCACCGCCAGCGTTTTACCGCGTTCGAGGGTAAAGGAGACGCCGTCCAGCGCCTTCACCAGCCGTTCCGGGGCAAACATGCCCTTCTTCACCGGGTAGTGTTTTTTCAAGTCAATGGCTTGCAGCAGCGGCTGCTGCGAGGTGGCCTCGTGCGTACTCATAGTGTGGGCCTCCCGGCATCATCGAGTGGATAGTGACATTTCGACTGGCGAGCACCGTCAACGGTGTTCAGCTCAGGCTCTACGCTGCGGCATTTTTCCGTGGCATACGGGCAGCGCGGGTTGAGCAGACAGCCATTCGGGCGGTCGTACTTACCCGGCACCACGCCCGGCAGGGAAGCCAGACGCGCTTTGTCCTGAGCAAACTCCGGCAGCGCGCGCAGCAAGGCCTGAGTATACGGATGGCGCGGCGCGCGGAAGATATCGCTGGCGGCGCCCGTCTCCACCACCTGACCGGCATACATGACGATAATTTTGTGCGCCGCTTCGGCCACCAGCGCCAGATCGTGAGTAATCAGGATCAGCGCCATATTCTCTTTTTGCTGCAATTCAAGCAGCAGCTCGATGATCTGCGCCTGGATGGTGACGTCCAGCGCGGTCGTCGGTTCATCGGCAATCAGCAGCTTCGGACGGCAGGCGATCGCCATCGCGATCATCACGCGCTGGCTCATCCCACCGGAAAGCTGGTGCGGATAAACATCCAGACGCGAGGCCGGATCCGGAATACCGACCTGGTTGAGCAGATCAATCGCCCGCTGGCGACGCGTTTTCTTATTGCCGCCCTGATGAACTTTAATCGCTTCCATAATCTGGAAACCGACGGTGTAGCACGGGTTCAGGCTGGTCATCGGATCCTGGAAGATCATCGCCACTTCGGCACCGACCAGGTTACGACGCTCCTTCTCAGAGATTCGTTTCAGATCCTGGCCGTTGAACTGCAGGCTTTCCGCCATTACGCGGCCCGGGTAATCAATCAACCCCATAATCGCCAGCGAGCTGACCGATTTACCGGAGCCGGACTCACCGACGATACCGACCACTTCCCCCTGGCTCACGCTATAGCTCACGCGATCCACGGCCTTAAACGGTGTGCCTTCATCGCCGAAGTGCACCGATAATTTATCTACATTTAATAACGCCATCTCGAACCTCTTACTGCTTCAGTTTGGGATCGAGCGCGTCACGCAGACCGTCACCCATCAGGTTAAATGCCAGCACCGTCAGCAGGATTGCCAGCCCCGGGAAGGTCACGACCCACCAGGCGCTTTGCGCAAACTGCAGAACGTCAGAGAGCATGGTGCCCCATTCCGGCGTAGGCGGCTGTGCGCCCATCCCCAGGAAGCCGAGGGCAGCCATATCGAGAATGGCGTTAGAGAAACCGAGCGAGGCCTGAACAATCAGCGGCGCAAGGCAGTTCGGGAAAATATTGACGAACATCTGGCGCATTGCGCCAGCGCCCGCGACGCGTGAGGCCGTAACGTAGTCGCGGTTCACTTCCACCAGCACGGCAGCACGGGTTAAGCGAACGTAGTGCGGCAGGGCCACAAACGTCAACGCCAGCGCGGCGTTGCCAATTGATGGGCCGAAGATGGCCACCAGCACCAGTGCCAGCAGCAGGCTTGGCAGCGCCAGCATGATGTCGACGACGCGCATAATGATGTTATCGACCAGCCCGCCGAAATAACCGGCAACCAGCCCAAGAACCACCCCCATGATCAGCGACAGGACAACCACCAGGCACCCGACCAGCAGCGACAGGCGCGCGCCGTACATCAGCCGCGACAGTACGTCACGCCCCACATCATCGGTACCAAATAAGTGTGCCCACGAGCCGCCCTCCTGCCATGCAGGTGGCGCTAGCAGCGTATCGCGGAACTGATCCGCCGGGTTATACGGCGCAATCCAGTTGGCGAAAATGGCAATAAACAGCACGATGACCACGTACACCAGGCCAACGACCGCGCCCTTATTGCGTTTAAAGTAGTGCCAGAATTCCTGTAACGGGGTCATCGGCACCGGTGCTTTATTCTCAGTAACTTGTGACATGACGGCCCCTTACTTCTTATGACGAATGCGCGGGTTCACCACGCCGTACAGCAGGTCTACCAGCAGGTTGACGAGAATAATCATCGTCGCCACCAGCAGCACGCCGCCCTGCACTACCGGATAGTCACGGCGCTGCAAGGCATCAATCAGCCAGCGACCCAGACCCGGCCAGGAGAAGATGGTTTCCGTCAAAATTGCGCCTGCCAGCAGCGTGCCGACCTGCAGACCGATAACGGTGACAACCGGCAGCATGGCATTGCGCAGCGCGTGGACGATAATCACACGCATGCGGGTCAGCCCTTTGGCGCGCGCGGTACGGATGTAGTCTTCGCCCAGCACTTCCAGCATCGAGGAGCGCGTCATACGCACGATCACCGCCAGCGGAATGGTCCCCAGCACGATGGCGGGCAGAATCATATGCGCCAGCGCGTCGATAAAGTTGCCCTCTTCCCCCCAGATGGCGGTATCAATCAGCATAAAGCCGGTCAAAGGGTTTGAGTCGTCGAGAAACACCATGTCACTCACGCGCCCGGATACCGGCGTCAGGTTCCAGTGAACCGACACCAGCATAATCAGCATCATGCCCCACCAGAAAATCGGCATGGAATAGCCGGTCAGCGCAAGGCCAACGGCGGTGTGATCGAAGATAGAACCGCGTTTAACCGCAGCCAGTACGCCCACCGGAATCCCCACGGCGACGGCGAAAATCATGGCGCAAATACCGAGTTCCAGCGTCGCTTTAAAGCGCGGCACGAACTCATCCCACACCGGGAGTCGGCTCTTTAATGAAATGCCTAAGTCACCGTGCAGTACGCCCCAGATATAGTGGAGGTACTGTTGCCACATCGGCTTATCCAGGCCGAGTTCGGCCAGAAGCTGGGCATGGCGCTCAGGGGAAATACCACGCTCGCCGGCCATAATCATCACCGGATCGCCGGGGATCATATGCACGAAGGCAAACGTAAGGAGGGTGATACCGATAAACGTTGGGATCACCAGACCCAACCGTTTGAGGATGAACTGCAACATAACCCTGATTCTCTCTAATGACGTCCCGCCTGGTCACAGGCCGTCTGTATTGCTCACAAATCTGCCGCCCTCGCCAAACGCGAGAGGCGCAGATACGGCGCGGCTTCCCACCCCAAGGGGGGCAGGAAGCATGCGCTGCCTGTTAAGGCGTCGTCTTTATTATTCGATAGATACGTTGTCGAAGTGGTGCTTACCTAACGGGTCAACCACATAGCCTTTGACTTCTTTACGCACCGGCTCGTATACGGTGGAGTGTGCAATGATCAGCGCCGGAGCCTGATCGTGCATCACCACCTGCGCCTGCTTGTACAGTTCAACGCGTTTCTCGTGGTTATCGGTCGCACGTGCCGGCTGAATCAGGTCTTCAAACGGCTTGTAGCACCAGCGAGAGTAGTTAGAGCCGTCTTTCGCCGCCGCGCAGCTGAACAGCGTCGCGAAGAAGTTATCCGGATCCCCGTTGTCGCCGGTCCAGCCCATCATCACGGCCTGGTGTTCGCCCGCTTTCGCGCGCTTGAGGTATTCGCCCCACTCGTAGGTGACGATTTTGGCCTGCACGCCGATCTTCGCCCAGTCAGCCTGAATCATCTCCGCCATACGGCGCGCGTTCGGGTTGTACGGACGCTGTACCGGCATCGCCCACAGCTCAACGGTGAAGCCTTTATCCTGACCCGCTTCTTTCAGCAGCGCCTTGGCTTTTTCCGGATCGTAGCTGTAGTCTTTGACGTCGTCGTTATAGCCCCACATGGTTGGCGGGATCAGGTTTTTCGCGGCTACGCCAGCGCCCTGATAAACGGCCTTGATGATCGCTTCTTTGTTGACCGCGTAGGTCAGCGCCTGGCGCACTTTCACGTCATCAAACGGTTTTTTCTCGGTGTTGAAGGAGAGGTAACCCACGTTCAGGCCAGCCTGTTCCATCAGGTTGATGCTCTTGTCTTCTTTCATGCGCGCGATGTCGGCCGGGTTCGGGTACGGCATCACCTGGCACTCGTTCTTCTGCAGCTTGGCATAACGCACGGACGCGTCAGGCGTGATGGAGAAGACCAGACGGTCGATCTGCGGCTTGGTGCCCCAGTAGCCCGGGAACGCTTTGTACAGAATACGCGAGTCTTTCTGGTATTGCTGCAGCTGGAATGGACCGGTACCGATTGGGTTCAGGTCAACTTTCTCCGGCGTGCCGGCTTTCAGCATGTTGTCAGCATATTCTTTGGACAGAATAGACGCGAAGTCCATCGCCAGGTCAGCCAGGAACGGCGCTTCCGGGCGAGTCAGCACGAACTGGACGGTGTTATCGTCGACTTTTTTCACTTCGCTAATCAGGTCTTGCAGGCCCATACCTTCGAAGTATTCATAGCTGCCGCCAGAGACTTTGTGGTACGGGTTTTGTGCGTTTTTCTGACGGTCGAAGGAGAAGACGATATCGTCGGCGTTCATATCACGCGTCGGTTTAAAGTCTTTATTGTCCTGCCACTTCACGCCCTGACGCAGGTGGAAGGTATAGGTTTTGCCGTCCGGGCTGATGTCCCATTTCTCAGCCAGACCCGGGACGATTTCCGTGGTACCGGTTTTGAATTCAACCAGACGGTTATAAATAGGTACGGAGCTGGCATCATAGGTGGTACCAGACGTAAAGAGCTGTGGGTTAAAGCCTTCCGGCGAGCCTTCTGAACAATAAACCAGGGTTTTGGCCTGTACGCTGGCAGCAACGGTCATCGCGACCAGGCTGAGGCCCAGCTTCAGCATCCCTGACTTCTTCAAGGAAATACTCATTATTCTGCTCCAATGTGATATGTGTTGTTTTTACCCTTTGCATTGGGTTACACCGCCTGGCCTTATTTATTTTTTACCCGGCTTGGTCGATGCGTAGTAGAGGCGGGATTCCTTTCACTGGAACATCTGAGTTGCAGCGCGGATTCTCCATGAAATGCCCCTCATGCCCTACAATCTGTCAACAGAATGTGAAAACGTCAATACAGTTAACCGGGATTTGTATTGAAGGTGAGAATGGATGGGCAAAGATTAAAAAAACCCCGAAGCGCTATTTTCAGCAGAGAAATTTATGCTATGGGCGATAAGGCAGAGTTATCCACTTAATAATTTGCAACATTCAGTGATTAACAATTAGCCATAATGAGAAAAATTTCTTTCGATATGCTGATTATCTGAGCGATTAATGCCGCGAACGTTAAAACGCACAGGTGAAAATGCTGAGGTTACCCATAAGCAGCGTAAAAAAAGATCCCGCTATGCATATAAAAATACAATGGAATATGTCACAGAATTGTGAACAAACAGGTTAAGAGTTTGCGGCGAAGAGCGGGCCGAATGGGAGGTTGTTGCCGGATGGCGGCATGAATGCCTTATCCGGCCTACAGACTACAGATGCAAAAAAGCCGCTCATTGAGCGGCTTTTTCTAATTTGGTCGGTGATAGAGGATAACTCGCCACTTCGTGGCTCGCCCTGCGGGCCGTTGCTGACGCAACGTTCTCTCGCTGCGCTTGGGTCGAACCTCTTACCCCCGGAGATTCTCATCCTCTATCCGGGCTACAGATGCAAAAAAGCCGCTCATTGAGCGGCTTTTTCTAATTTGGTCGGTGATAGAGGATTCGAACCTCCGACCCCTTCGTCCCGAACGAAGTGCGCTACCAGGCTGCGCCAATCACCGAATGCGGCGCATCTTACTGCTGCGCCCCGCCCTCGTCAATCCCTTATTTTACAAAAGCCCTTCGTTCGGCCAGAAAGCCATCACTGCGCCGCTTTTTTCGCCTCGGGGACATGACACCAGTTATTACGCTCGTTGATACCGCCATCCGGGGAAGTGTACCCCAGACAGCCCATGATAGTGTCATAAAGCTCAACGTGGCGCTTCGGCTGTTTCATTGCCGCCTGCTGTTGCAGGTAAGCGAATGACTTCGCATGGTCCGGGTTTTCCAGATACTTATCAGACATCCAGACCAGCATCGGGACACGGAACTGCTCCGGCGGAGCCATCTTACGCGGCGTACCGTGCAGACGCTCGTGGTTGTTAATCGACTCGCCGTGGTCTGCGGCATAGAAGACGATCGCCTTCTTATCGCGCAGCTGATCGAATATGTTCACCAGGAAATGGTCAACGTAAGTGATCGAGTTATCGTACGAGTTAATCAGCTCCGCTTTGCTGCACTTATCGTCCACGTTCACGCACTCCGGCGTCCACTTCGCAAAGCTGCGCGGGTAGCGCTGGGTGTAGTTAAAGTGCGACCCCTTCGTGTGGATAATAATCAGATGGTTACCATCAACGCCGGTGCGCGCCAGCACGTTTTTCATTTCGTCCGCCAGCAGCATGTCATCCACTGCCTTACCACGGTTACGCGGTTCGGCACCGATTTGCTCACGGTAGGCGATGTTATTCGCCATGGTGTTGCTGTAGAACCACAGCTCGCTCTGCATGGCCAGGAGATCGCCGGTAAAGCCTAGCTGATGGAGTACTGCAAACACGTTCTGCTCTTTCAGCGTCCGCTGCGGGTTATCGCTGGCCCCGCCCTGACGGACGAACATACAGCGCAACGAGAGCTTGGTAGCGGTGTCGCAGGAGTAGCCGCGGAACGCCACCAGATTTTTTTCCTTTGCCAGCCCCGGCGTGGTATCTCGCCCATAGCCAAACAGGCTCATATGATCCCAACGGGTCGTTTCGCCGATGACAAACACCAGATAGGTGTCATCAATATCTTTCGGCGCAAGATAGGTAAACTTTTTCGCCGGATCGATAAGCTCGTTAGTATCAAGGGACTCATCGACCTGCGTCCAGCCGTACAGGCTCAGCGCAGAAACCCAGTTGCTCGGCAGATAAGAGTTAGCCAGTACGCCGCCATAGCTCGGCATATCCACCTGTGACAGCCGCTCAGTATCTTTCAGATGCGACTCCATCAAGCGAATAGGGCCCCATACCAGCAGTGCCGTCACCAGCACAATACCGACGCCGCGTAAACGCTGCCCCCGCGTCATAAGCTGATGGAGCAGCGTGTCACGCACCTGGTTAAACCAAATAAACACCAGCGGTACGATGCTGGTCAGCACCAGCCAGGAAATAAAATGCCAGCCCACCACCTCTTTGGAAAGATCGATATCGGTGGTCATAACCGAAGCAATAATGCCATAGCCAATCACGACATTAAGGTTGGTCATGTAGTAGCTGGCACCGGAGGAGATTAGCACAACGGCCGTTGCCAGCACTTTCCACATCCGGCGTCCACCGAGCGACAGCAGGCGCAGTAAAAAGAACGTCACCAGCAGCGTGCCGACCAGCTCAATGACGATAGAAATCCCTTTCTCGACATTAAAGTCCGCAAGGTAGCCGCCAAAACGGCGAACCAACACGGAATAGTTCATAAACCAGCCGATGTACACTGCCAGCAGAAGGCTCAGCTTCTGCTGGGACATCGCTTTGATATATCTCATTCGAAAAACCCTGGAAAAAGGGGAAAAAAAACCAGTTACAAATCACAGAATTAGTAAGCCAGTTAATAATATGCGTCATACCCACCGGGCCGCATTTGCAAGCGCGCTAAGTAGACAACAGGAAAGGGGAAAAGTATTCGCTACGAATGTGATCAGGCCAAATATTTACAAAAATATTTGGCCTGAATCATTTTATTGAGGAGGGCAATACGATTAGGCGTGGGCCTGATGCAACATTTCGGTTCGCGGCTGACGAATGGTGGTGGACAGCGCCAACGAGATAATCAGCAGCGCGAAAATCACGCAGAAGGTCACGTAGAAGCCGCCGAACAGGGAAGCAATCAGCGAACCGCAGATGCTGCCGATACCGAAGCCTAAGTAAATCACGCCGTAGTTTTTCGCCAGATTGTTCAGGCCGAAGAACTCGCTCACCAGCGATGGGAATACGGTGATAGTCCCGCCGAAGTTAAAGGCGACACAGGCGATAGCGGCGAAGAAAGTCACATCATTGAGCGGAGCGAATAGCAGCGCCGCCATGCCCACCAGCGAGATAACCTGACCGATAGTAATCACGCGAATTCGTGCGATTTTATCGGACAGGATACCCAGCACCAGACGACCGCTGAGGTTAGCAATGGAGATGACGGTGACAGCATTTGCCGCAGTCGCCAAATCCAGATGAACCATGCCCTGAGCAATATCTTTCGCTACGCCAATGACATACAGGCCGCTCATGCAGGCGGTCAGGAACATAACTGCCAGCATCCAGTACTGTGGTTTACGCATGGACTCAGCCAGCGTAAAGTCGTTCGCCACCACGCCATTGCTGCTTTTCACTTCCTGATTTGGCGCATCTTTCATCAGCATCGCGCCGAAGACAATCATCACCAGCACAATCGCGCCCCAAATCATAAAGGTATTTTCCAGGCCGACGGTTGCCAGCAGGTGGCTATCGATAAATTTAAATCCGAGGCTACCCAGGCCATACGCACCGATAGCAAAGGCGGAAATTAACCCTTTACGTTCCGGGAACCATTTCACGCAGTTGGAGAGCGTGAGCAGATAACCTGCACCGTCCGCCAGGCCAACAATGATCCCTGCGCTGAGCCACAGCATCATCAAGCTGTTCGCATGGGCAGTCAGGAAGAAGCCCACGCCTAACAGGATGCCGGAAGCAATGGTGACATTCTTCACGCCAAAGCGTTCTTGCAGTTTACCGGCAACGGAAGAGGACAGCGCCAGACCCAGGCTTAGCAAACCGAAAGAAAATGCCACCTGGCTGACCGACGCGTCCAGCTTGCTGGACAACGCGCTGTTAAACAGGCTCCAGGTATAAACGGAACCTAAGGCAAACTGAGTAATAATGGTGCCGAGCAATGTCAGCCAGCGGGTGTGATTTTGGGTTGCAGCGTTCATGATGAAGATGCCTTCTTGAATTAACTGCTGCTAACGATAACGAAGTTAGCATTTTCGCAGGTCCAAAAAGGCATGAAATGCATTCAGAGCGGAATAAAATGCATCAGCAGCGGAATGAATGACATTGAAAAAACAATTACTCCACTGAATATATCGCGTGTTTAAAAGCGCGCGCTAACGCCCATGGTATAAAGATAATTCGCCCCCGCCGCCATATTGTCCGCCTGCGACAACGCCGCATAGGCCGCCAGATGTGAGTTCAGTAACATGTCGGCCCCGACGGTCACATCAACCCAGTTACCGTCCTGCGTCGTCGTGGGCATCCGATTGAGGCCGGACTGCGCTTTCCACTGATTCTCGCCAAACTGCTGGTTGTAGCTGATCTGGGCCCACGGGCGAATGCCCAGCCACGGGTGCGAATCAACGCGCCACCCGAGCGTACTGACGCTCGCATGCCAGAGCGGATCGGTCTGGCTACCGGCATTCGCCGTATCGCCAAACTCATTCCACATATAGCCCGGCGATCCGTCATAGTGCCACGTCACAACCGGCCCGGTGGTCATGCTCTCGGTCAGCGGAAAATTCCAGCCAACGCTCATGGTTTTGGTCGCATCCAGCGGCGTCGTATCCGGAAGGTTCATATTCAACCCCGCGCCGGTTTGCACGGCTTCAATACGCTCAGCCAGAATGTCATCGTACCGCGGTTGGTGATCGCTATCCCATGTATAGCGCGCCGCAGTATTACTTTTCGCATCAGTCACGATATATTCCTGTTGCCAGGCATTCGCATGTGGTGATAGTAACATCCACACGAAAACCGACGCTGGCGCAGCACATCGCCAAAGGCCATTGCATTTCTTATTATTCATTAAGTGACTCCAGAAAAGAGCCAGTTTTGGCAGTTATTGTTATGTTTTTAGGGATAAAGCGCCCTGTATTAACTATTGTCGCTTTATGAGCGACGTCAAGAGCAGTACAGAGTTTTATTATCAGACATGCGTGAATGACAAAAAGGGAGAAGCACATGCAGCGCTGTGGTTGGGTAAGCCAGGATCCGCTTTATATTGCGTATCACGATAACGAGTGGGGCGTCCCGCAAAGAGACAATCAAAAACTGTTCGAGATGATTTGCCTGGAAGGCCAGCAGGCCGGGCTTTCCTGGATAACCGTGCTGAAAAAGCGCGAAAACTATCGTCGCGCCTTCCACGATTTCGACCCGGTAAAAGTGGCCGCCATGAGCGAAGAGGACGTCGAACGATTGGTACTGGACGCCGGTATCATTCGCCATCGGGGAAAAATTCAGGCCATTATCGGCAACGCGCGCGCCTTCCTGGCGATGGAAGCTCACGGTGAATCCTTTAACGACTTCGTGTGGTCGTTTGTCGATAACGCGCCCATCGTTACTCAGGCGGCGACGCTTGGCGAAATCGCCACCTCAACGCCGGCGTCAGATGCGCTATCAAAAGCGCTGAAAAAACGCGGTTTTAAATTTGTTGGCACCACCATCTGTTATTCCTTTATGCAAGCCTGCGGGCTGGTCAACGATCACGTGACCGTCTGCTTCTGCCATCCTGGAGTTCAGCATGATCAGAAAATGGAACACTGACCAGTTCGATCCCTTGCTCACGCTGTGGCTGGACAGCACCACCTTTGCGCACCCGTTTATCCATACGCAGTACTGGCAGGAGAGTTTAAGCCTTGTGCGCGATACCTACCTTCCCGCAGCCGAAACCTGGGTGTGGGAAGAGGGGCCTCGCTTGCAAGGGTTTATCAGCGTGATGGAGTCGCGTTTTGTCGGCGCGCTGTTCGTTGCCCCGGATGCCATCCATCGGGGAATCGGCCGGGCGCTGCTCGATGTCGTCAAGCAGCGCTTCTCCGACCTCAGTCTTGAGGTGTACCAGAAAAACGGTCGGGCGGTGAATTTCTACCACGCGCAGGGTTTTCGTATTGAAGACAGCGCCTGGCAGGATGAGACCCGACATCCCACGTGGATCATGCGTTGGCAGGCGGATCAAACGCCGTTAGCGTAAGCGCCGGGCCATCATATTTCTCAATCCACGCCAGCGCGGTATTCCCTGCGCAGCCGTTCCCCAGCCGTGAGCTGGGGATGTCTTTCGTCAGCACGTTAACCGCCCCATTCTTACAAATGCCGCCCGCCTCCGGCGCGAAGTCGGGCCACGCCCCTTCGTGCAGGCAGATGACGCCGGGTTTGATGTCTTCACTCACCGCAGCCCCCGCCAGCACCTGGCCACGGGCGTTCCACACGCGCACCAGGTCGCCATCGCGAATCTGCCGCGCCTGCGCATCCTGTGGATGCAGCGTAATCGGCTCGCGCCCGGCCACCGCGTAACGTTCACGCAGGGAAGTATGATTAAGCTGACTGTGCAGGCGGTGCGCCGGATGCGCCGACAACAGCTGTAGCTGCCCAGGCTGCGCGTTACCGTGCCATTCATCCGGTGCCAGCCACATTGGGTGCGGCGGACAGTCGGAGTACTGGAAGCTAGCAATACGCTCAGAGTAAATTTCGATTTTCCCGCTCGGCGTTTTCAGCGGGTTAGCCAGCGGATCGGCGCGGAAATCGCTAAAGCGCACAAAGGCGGCATTCTGCGCGTTTTCCGGCATTTCAATCAGTTCATTATCCTGCCAGAAGCGCTCAAACGACGGCAACGTTACCCCCATGGGTGCACCGCGCTGCCCGGCGATGTTGTAGAACGTTTCCAGCCACTGCAAATCATTCTTGCCTTCGGTAAAGCGCGCCCGGCCGCCCGGTTCCCAGCGCTCGCTCAGTTCGGCAAAAACCTCAAAATCGTCTCGCGCTTCATCACGCGGTGCCACCACACGCTTCATCGGTACCAGATGCTGGTTGCTGTAATCTCCGGTCATGGTCAAATCGTTGCGTTCGAACGAGGTCGTCGCCGGCAGCACGATATCGGCATGTCGGGCCGCCGCCGTCCAGTTGCATTCGGATATCACCACCAGCTCGGGCTTCTGCCAGGCGCGAATCAGCCGGTTGGTATCCTGATGATGGGTAAAGTTAGCGCCGCCCGCCCACCAGACAAAGCGGATATCCGGGAAGTGGCGATCCATGCCGTTATGCTGATACGGCGCGCCGGGGTTTTCCAGCGCCTCGACGATACGCGCCACCGGGATTTTATCGACGGCATCAACGCCGCCTTTCACGGTGCCCTGCATCGATGCCAGCACCGCCGCGCGCCGTGTCGGGTTGCCGCCGTTTGCAAAGTGATAAGAGAGGCCAAAGCCACCGCCCGGCGTACCAATCTGGCCCAGCATGGCGGCGAGCGTCACCAGCATCCAGTGCTTCTGTTCGCCAAACTGCTGGCGCTGCATTCCCCAACCGGACATCAACATCGTGGTATTTTTATGAAAAATATCCGCTAGTTCGCGAATTTTATCCGCGCTAACGCCGCAAATCGCTGCCGCCCACTCGGCGGACTTCGCCTCACCGTCTTTTTGACCCAGCAAATAATCGGCAAACGTCGGGAAACCGGTGGTACACCGCGATAAAAACTCGGCATCGTGCCAGTTATTGGTCAAAAGCGTATGGGCGATGCCCAGCATCAGCGCCACGTCCGTGCCCATATGCGGCGCAATCCACTCCATCGATTCACCGAAAAAGGCGACGGTTTCCGATCGCATCGGATCGATGCAGATCAGGCGTTTACCGCTGTGCCGCAGCTGTTCAAAATAGGGCAGCCCCTGCTCGTCGGAAGCATTCCAGGCAATTTTCAGCGTATTCATTGGGTTGGCGCTCCAAAGCACCACCACATCGGTATGTTCGAGCACCATCGGCCAGCTGGTTTGCTGTTGATAGACCTCATTGCCACCGACCACATGCGGCATGATCGCCTGCGCTGCGCCGGTGGAGTAGTCCCCCAGATGGCCGGTGTAGCCGCCAGCCAGGCTCATATAACGCTGCAGCAGCGTCGCCGCCTTATGCAACACTCCGTTGGAACGCCAGCCGTATGATCCGGCAAAAATCGACGCCGGCCCGTAACTTTCGCGAATACGGCGGTGCTGGCGATCGATCAATGCCAGCGCGTCATCCCAACTGACCCGAACAAACTCATCCTGCCCGCGTATGCCCTGCGGGCTCTCCGGCGAGGCGAGAAAACCCTTACGTACCATCGGATAACGCACGCGGGTTTTGCTGTGCACCTGGTCGCGTACCACGCTTTGCAGCGAGTTGGTAAACGAAGTCTGTAGCGCACCGCGTGAGGCGAGCACCTGCTCGCCGTCGGTGTCGACAAGAATCGGGCCCCAGTGGGCAGCGGTTAAAACGGTATAGGGAGAAGATGGCGTAGACAAATGAGCGCTCCTGCAGGTGGCGTCGGTTATATATTGCGCCGTTCAATGTTACTTACAAATTTCAGAGAGTTCCCAAGAATTTTCGTCTGTTTCGCACGTCATAATGACGCGCCACGGTCGCTGTGGCGAAAAATAAGAACGTCATTAAGGAATTAAGATGAAAAAACGTGTATTTGCGATTGCTGCCATCGTCAGCGGCGCGCTGGCAATCTCAGGCTGTACCACCAACCCTTACACCGGCGAGCGCGAAGCGGGTAAATCCGGCATCGGCGCGGGCATTGGTTCACTGGTCGGCGCAGGCGTCGGCGCCCTTTCGTCGTCGAAGAAAGATCGCGGTAAAGGCGCACTGATTGGCGCGGCAGCAGGCGCTGCGCTCGGCGGCGGCGTGGGTTACTACATGGACGTGCAGGAAGCGAAGCTACGCGAAAAAATGCAGGGGACCGGCGTCAGCGTCACCCGTAACGGTGACAATATCGTGCTGAATATGCCGAACAACGTCACCTTCGACAGCGCTTCCGCCACCCTGAAACCGGCGGGTGCCAACACGCTGGTTGGCGTGGCGATGGTGCTGAAAGAGTACGAGAAAACGGCGGTCAACGTCATCGGCTATACCGACAGCACCGGCAGCCAGCAGCTCAACATGAAGCTGTCTCAGCAGCGCGCCGATTCGGTGGCCAGCTCGCTGATTACCCAGGGCGTAGCCGCTACACGCGTACGCACCTCCGGTATGGGCCCGGCGAACCCTATCGCCAGCAACAGTACCGAAGAGGGTAAAGCGCAGAACCGTCGCGTGGAAATTACCCTAAGCCCGATGCAGTAATGCCATTGCCGGGCGGCCATGCCGCTCGGCAAAATGCTTGATTAGCCAGATTTTCGCGCTAAGGTGTTGTCACTTTCAGGCGAGAGAACACTCATGGCAAAATCAGCGCGACCTACCATCAGCGATGTGGCGAAAGCCGCGAAAACCGGCAAAACCAGCATTTCCCGCTACCTCAATGGCGAAAAGCACCTGCTTTCCGACGCGCTGCTGGCACGTATTGAAGCGGCGATTGCCGAGCTCGACTATCGCCCCAGCCTGATGGCTCGCAGCCTGAAGCGCGGCCGCACCCGCCTGATTGGCCTGATTATCGCCGACATTACCAACCCTTATTCCGTCAACGTGCTCAGCGGTATTGAAGCCGCCTGCCGTGAAAAGGGATTCACCCCGCTGGTGTGTAATACCAATAACGAGGTTAACCAGGAGCTGCATTATCTTGATCTGCTGCGCAGCTACCAGGTCGAGGGGATCGTCGTGAATGCCGTCGGCATGCGGGAAGAAGGGCTACAGCGCCTGCAACAGTCCGCACTGCCCATGGTGCTTATCGACCGTAAAATTCCTGATTTTGCCTGCGACGTCGTCGGGCTGGATAACGCCCAGGCCGCCACAACCGCCACTGAGCATCTGATTGAGCAAGGCTTTGAAGCCCTGCTGTTTCTCAGCGAACCGCTGGGCACCGTCAATACCCGCCGCGAACGACTCAGCGCCTTCCGGGCAACGCTGGCCCGCTACCCAGGCGTCGTGGCAGAAAACGCCGAAGTGCCGCTTGCCGAGAACGCACAGTTGGATAACACCCTGCGTCAGTTCCACCAGCAGCACCGCGGCATGCGTAAAGCCGTGATATCCGCCAACGGCGCGCTCACGCTTCAGGTGGCCCGCTCGCTAAAACGCATCGGCCTGAACTGGGGCAGCGATATCGGCCTGCTGGGGTTTGATGAGCTGGAGTGGGCAGAGCTGGCGGGCGTCGGCATTACCACCCTCAAGCAGCCCACCTGGCAAATAGGCTATGCCGCCGTCGAACAGGTCGTGCGCCGCATTGAAGGTGGCGCAGATGCTATTCATGAGCAGGTTTTTTCCGGTGAACTGATCGTTCGCGGATCGACTGCACGTTAATCTTCCTTCGTGATAGAGATCATAAATTCAACACAGCATGATTTTCTTTGGAACCGATTCCATTTAGCGTATTAGACATAGCGTTAAATTCGGAGTACCTATGCAAAGAAAAATTATGGTGGTGACCGCCGCGTATGGCCATGACGCCGTCCGCGCGGCCGGTGGACAAGGGGCAATGCTGCCGGTCATCGCCGATGCCGGGGCCGACGGCGTTGAAATCCGTCGCGAACTGTTGACCTCCGCCGAGCTTCAATCACTCCCAGCCCTGGCCGCCGCCATCGCCTCATCCAACCTGACCGCCTGCTATTCCGCGCCCGAAGCGCTGTTTATGACCGACGGTACGCTCAACCCCCAGCTTCCGGAATTACTGCGCGAAGCCACAACGCTGCGCGCACAGTGGCTGAAAGTATCGCTCGGCCACTTTAGCCACACATGGCAGCTCAGCACGCTGCGCGACTGGCTGGAGAGCAGCGGCATGAAACTGGTGGTAGAAAACGATCAAACCCCCTGCGGACGGCTGCCGCCAATGCAGCGCTTTAGCGCCGCTTGCCACACCCAGAAGCTGCCAGTGCAGCTCACGTTTGATATGGGTAACTGGCTGTGGGTCGGCGATTCCCCGGAAGCCGCCGCTGAACAGCTGGCGCCGTCAGTCGGCTATATCCACGTCAAGGCCGCGATCGCGCACCGCGACAGCTACCGGGCCGTACCGCCCGATACCGCCGATGCCCGCTGGCTGGCGTTACTGAATCAGTTACCCATCGACGTGCCGCGCGGTATTGAGTTCCCGCTGGAAGGGGACAATCTGACCGCCGTGACGCGCCGCTATGTTGAATTGTTACGTAAGGAGTAAGCGATGAACCCTTCTCTGGATGTCATCACCATCGGCGAAGCGATGGCCATGTTTGTCGCCAGGCAGACCGGCGATTTAGAGGACATTGAACAGTTTATTAAGCGCGTTGCCGGGGCCGAACTTAACGTCGCCACCGGGCTGGCGCGCCTTGGGTTGAAGGTAGGCTGGGTCAGCCGCGTGGGCAACGACAGTTTTGGCCGCTTTGTACTCAATAGTCTGCGTAAAGAAGGCATTGATGCCTGCGCCGTGACCGTCGACAGACAGCACGCAACCGGCTTTCAGCTAAAATCCAAAGTCGAAAATGGAACCGATCCCATTGTAGAGTATTTCCGTAAAGGCTCGGCGGCAAGCTACCTGTCGGTTGAGGACTACAACGAAACCTACTTCGCCAGCGCTCGCCATCTGCACCTTAGCGGCGTGGCGGCGGCCCTTTCCGCCAGTTCCTATACGCTGCTCGACCACGCTGCGCGCACGATGAAGGCTCAGGGTAAGACCCTCTCCTTCGACCCAAATCTGCGCCCGGTGCTATGGAAGAGCGAAGCAGAGATGGTCGAAAAACTCAACCAGCTGGCCTTCCAGGCCGACTGGGTTCTACCGGGATTGAAAGAGGGCATGATCCTGACCGGGAAACAAACCCCGGAAGGTATTGCCGATTTCTATCTCCACCGCGGCGTGAAGGCCGTCGCCATTAAAACCGGCGCCGACGGAGCCTGGTATAAAACCGTCGACGGCGAGCAGGGTCACGTAGCCCCCGTCAAAGTCGACAACGTGGTTGACACCGTTGGCGCTGGCGATGGTTTTGCCGTTGGCGTGGTCAGCGCGTTGCTCGAGGGGCGCACGCTGCATCAGGCCGTGGCTCGCGGCAACAAAATTGGCGCACTGGCGATTCAGGTTCAGGGCGACAGCGAAGGTTTACCCACCCGTGAAGCGTTAGGCGAATAACGTCACGTTACGATAACAGCCCCCCCTGTACCCTACATGCAGCGGCGGCGAAGCGACAATAGAGGCAGGCCTATGAACAGCTCAACAAACGCAGCAAAACGTTGGTGGTACATCATGCCGATCGTGTTTATCACGTACAGCCTGGCGTACCTTGACCGCGCGAACTTCAGTTTCGCCTCCGCAGCCGGAATTACCGAAGATCTCGGCATCACCAAAGGGATCTCTTCCCTGCTGGGCGCCCTCTTCTTCCTCGGCTACTTCTTCTTTCAAATCCCCGGCGCTATCTATGCCGAACGCCGCAGCGTACGCAAACTGATCTTTACCTGCCTGATTTTATGGGGCGTTTGCGCTTCGCTCACCGGCATGGTGACCAACATTCCGGCGCTGGCGGCGATTCGCTTTGTTCTGGGCGTCGTGGAAGCCGCCGTTATGCCCGCAATGCTGATTTACATCAGCAACTGGTTTACCAAATCCGAACGTTCGCGGGCCAACACCTTCCTGATCCTCGGGAACCCCGTCACCGTACTGTGGATGTCGGTGGTGTCAGGCTATCTGATTCAGGCGCTCGGCTGGCGCGAGATGTTTATTATCGAGGGCTTCCCGGCCATTATCTGGGCCTTCTGCTGGTGGGGGCTGGTCAAAGACAAACCATCGCAGGTCGGCTGGCTGAACGCATCGGAAAAAGCGGCACTGCAGGCCCAGCTGGAACAAGAACAACAGGGTATTAAAGCGGTACGCAACTACGGTGAAGCCTTCCGCTCACGCAACGTGGTTCTGCTTTGCATGCAGTACTTTGCCTGGAGCATCGGCGTATATGGTTTTGTACTGTGGCTGCCGTCAATCATCCGCAGCGGCGGCGCAAACCTGGGTATGGTTGAGGTCGGCTGGCTCTCTTCCGTACCTTACCTCGCCGCGACGATAGCGATGATTCTGGTGTCCTGGGCATCCGACAAACTGCAAAATCGTCGACTGTTCGTCTGGCCGCTGCTGCTGATCGCTGGCTTTGCGTTTATTGGCTCCTGGGCCGTTGGCGCAGACCATTTCTGGATCTCTTATAGCCTGCTGGTGATCGCTGGCGCGGCCATGTACGCCCCGTATGGCCCGTTCTTCGCCATCATTCCGGAGATGCTGCCGCGCAACGTCGCGGGGGGCGCGATGGCGCTAATCAACAGCATGGGGGCGCTGGGCTCGTTCTTCGGTTCCTGGTTCGTTGGCTATCTCAACGGTGCCACCGGCAGCCCGTCTGCATCATACATTTTTATGGGGGTGGCGCTTTTCGCCTCAGTATGGCTAACTCTTATTGTTAAGCCTGCTAATCATCAGCCGCTGCCCGTTGGCGCACGCCACGCTTAAACTTTTAACTTACGGAGATTCGCATGAAGCCGTCTATTATTCTCTATAAAGCGCTACCTGACGATTTACAGCATCGCCTGGCAGAACATTTTACGGTCACCCAGGTACCGAACCTGCGCCCGGAAACGGTCGCGCAGCATGCGGAGGCTTTCGCCAACGCGGAAGGTTTGCTGGGCTCTAGCGAAGCCGTCAATACCGCCTTGCTGGAGAAAATGCCCAAGCTTCGCGCAACGTCCACCATCTCCGTGGGTTACGATAACTTTGACGTCGAGGCCCTGAACGCTCGCCGGGTGCTGCTGATGCACACGCCGACGGTGCTGACGGAAACCGTGGCCGATACGCTCATGGCGCTGGTGCTCAGTACCGCCCGCCGCGTGGTTGAAGTGGCGGAGCGCGTGAAGGCCGGCGAGTGGACCAAAAGCATCGGTCCGGACTGGTTTGGCACCGACGTGCATCATAAAACGCTGGGTATTATCGGCATGGGCCGCATCGGCATGGCGCTCGCCCAGCGCGCCCACTTTGGTTTCAACATGCCGATTCTCTACAACGCGCGCCGCCGTCACGAGCAGGCGGAAGAGCGGTTTAACGCCCGCTACTGCGACCTGAACACGCTGCTGGATGAAGCGGATTTTGTCTGCCTGATCCTGCCGCTGACCGACGAAACGTACCACCTGTTCGGCGCCGAGCAGTTTGCGCGCATGAAGTCTTCAGCCATCTTTATCAACGCCGGCCGCGGCCCGGTGGTGGACGAGAAAGCGCTTATCTCCGCGCTGCGTAACGGTGACATTCATGCCGCAGGGCTGGATGTCTTCGAGCAGGAGCCGCTGCCTGCCAGCTCCCCGCTGTTGAAGCTGCCGAACGTTGTTGCGCTGCCGCATATCGGGTCCGCGACGCATGAAACCCGCTACAACATGGCGGCCTGTGCGGTGGATAACCTGATTGATGCGCTGCAAGGGAAGGTAGAGAAGAACTGCGTGAATCCGCAGGTTGCGGGATAAAACAAAACAGCCCGGCGGGTGCCGGGCTGCCATTATGGCTTATTTGGTCGCGTTAACCGCCGCCGTCCACGCCTGGCTAAAGGCCTGATGCTGTGCGGCCAGCGGGCCAATCAGCGCATTGTACTGGCTTGCCTGCTGTGAGGTCGGGAACTGAATGCCGTTGGCCACAAAGCTCACCTGAGTGCCTTGCTGAGCCACAAAATCGCCCACCTGCACCAGCTGCTGTGTGAACACCTGCGCGGCAGGGATCAGCGGCTGCAGCGCGTCGGCCGGGCCGGTAACCACTTTGCTGTAAACCTGGTCGAAGACCGGCTTCAGATCGTCTGCCTGCTTCAGCGCGGCGTGCGCAGCATCTGCCTGCATTTTGGCATTTTGCAGCTGCTGGCTCAGTACGCCCAGCGAACCATTTGCCTGACGCAGCGGCTCGCGCTGGGTCATGTAATCCTGCGGTACGCGAATGGCGTTAACGCTATCCACCACCGGACGCAGACCCGCGTCCATTGCCTGGCTCACCTGCTGTGAATAGCCATAAATGACGGCGTAGTCGGAAACAAACGGCCCGAACTGTTTTTTCTGGTCAGCCGTCAGCGTTGGCAGGCGTTCACCGCCGCGCATTACCGTATTCTGCAGGAAATCGACGAATGCTTTACGCTGATCGCCTTCCTTATCAAAACACCCACTCAGGCTAACAACCATCAATAACGCCGCAACAGGCGCAAACCAGCGAGAGCAGGACTTTCCTGTCGCCATTTTCTTACTCCTTCAGCCAAAAAAAAGCGCAAACCGGCACACGCGTGCCTAACGCTGACAAGGATAGTCCAGAGCCGCGCCGCAAGATACCTTTTTCATACGTTCTGCCGCGCTTCCGTTGAAATGTTAACAAGGTGTTGCATCCATCACATTTATCGCAATGCAATCATGCAAGAAAAGAGGAACTAACGTAATGATATTCATCTTTTTTTAGCTAAATCATCGCGGCAACAAAAACGGAGCGAACGATAATCGCACACTTCCGCCCGGCGGCACGTTGTGGGAAGGCCCGCTAAATGATTTGATTTAATGAACGATTAACGACAATACGTTCGATAATCGCCCAAAACCTCAATACCCGTGAGAGAGACAAGAGGATAAATCCCGCTCTCTCGCCTCGCTTAGCAGGAATTACCGCATGACAACACAGACAACAACGGATATTCAGGCTTTTATCAACCGCCATCCCTTCTCAAAGTACCAGTGGATGATTCTGGTGCTGTGCTTTGTGACCGTCGCTATGGATGGATTTGATACCGCCATTATTGGTTTTATCGCCTCCGATTTGATCCAGGAATGGGGGGTACAAAAATCCGATCTCGGCCCCGTGATGAGTGCCGCGCTGGTCGGCCTTGCCGTGGGCGCATTAACCGCAGGCCCAATGGCCGACCGCATTGGCCGTAAAAAGGTGCTGGTCCTGTCAATTCTGGTCTTTGGCGGCTTCAGCCTGATCACAGCCTTCGCCACATCGCTGACGCAGCTGACCGTCCTGCGCTTCTTAACGGGCCTGGGGCTCGGCGCCGCGATGCCGAACGCCGCCACGCTGATGAGTGAATATGCTCCGGAGCGCCGCCGCGCGCTGCTGGTGAACCTGATGTTCGTCGGGTTCCCCATCGGTTCATCAATGGGCGGCTTTGTTTCAGCATGGCTGATTCCGCACTACGGCTGGCAAAGCGTGCTGATTCTTGGCGGCGTGATGCCGCTGGCGCTGGCCGTGGCGCTGATCTTCCTGCTGCCGGAGTCCGCTCGCTATCTGGCGGTGAAGAACAAATCTCAGCAACAGATTGCGCGGATTTTACGCCACATTGCCCCTCTGCCGGATAACACGCACTTTGTATTGCAGGAAACGGGTCAGGTCAAAGAGCAGTCGGCGCTGGGCGTCATCTTCTCGCCACGCTATCTGGTGGGCACCATTATGCTGTGCCTGACCTACTTTATGGGCCTGCTGATCTTCTATCTGCTGACCAGCTGGCTGCCGCTGTTGATTCGCGAAACCGGCGCAACGTTGAGCCAGGCTTCGGTTATTACCGCCCTCTTCCCGCTGGGCGGCGGCATTGGCGTACTGGTGCTCGGCGCGCTGATGGACAAAATTAACCCGAATAAAGTGGTGGCGGTGGGCTATTTGCTGACCGGCGTCTTTGTCTGCCTGGTGGGCTTCTCAACCAGCAGTCTGGTATTAATGGGCGTAATGGTGTTTATCGCCGGCACCATCATGAACGGCGCACAGTCGTCCATGCCGGCGTTGGCCGCCGGTTTTTACCCGACTCAAGGGCGCGCCACCGGCGTTGCCTGGATGCTGGGCCTGGGTCGCTTCGGCGGGATTCTCGGCGCCTTCAGCGGCGCTTTCCTGATGCAGGCCGAGCTCTCCTTTAAGACCATTTTCGCGCTGCTGGCTATTCCTGCCGTGCTGTCAGCTATTGCGCTGATGATCAAGCACGCGGCGAGTAAACGGCAGCCGCTTCAGGGTGCCAGCGGCCCGTCGTCGCTGCCAAAAGCGGCACAAAAAGTGTAATGCCACGCCCCGGCAGGCCCGCTGCCGGGGCGCTATGACGCTTTTTTACAAAGCAGAGATTTCCTTAAATTTTATTTATATATCATTATATTAAACAAAATTACCACCGTAAGCGCACCCGTTGCATAGCCGGATGGGCACAGATAACGTTTGCTTTTGAGCCCGGAAGTATGCGTTAATGATTCCACGGTTTGACATACAGACCACAAAGCAGTTGAGTAAAGCAGTTCCCTTCAAGGTTATCCATTGGTACCCCTCGTAGCGACATTTCCTTTACGCTTTAAATTCTGTAAAGCATGCCATATCGCCGTAAGGCTCAATTAATTTTTAAAGGTAATTTCTATGTCCGGTAAAATGACTGGTATCGTAAAATGGTTCAACGCTGACAAAGGCTTCGGCTTCATCACTCCTGACGATGGTTCTAAAGACGTGTTCGTACACTTCTCTGCTATCCAGAACGATGGCTACAAATCCCTGGACGAAGGTCAGAAAGTTTCCTTCACCATCGAAAACGGCGCTAAAGGCCCGGCAGCTGGCAACGTAACTTCTCTGTAAGTTCACGCCGCTAAAAATTCGAAATCCCTGCCTTACGGCGGGGATTTTTTTATTTATAACGCCTTAAAAATCCAGCCGTTCTCCTGCCACGTCAGACTATGCGTCAACTTCAACGCCTGTAAAAACGCCTCATCGTGCGACACCACCAGCATCGCGCCGGGAAATCCGACTAGCGCCGCTTCAATTGCCTGAACAGATGCCAGATCGAGATGGTTGGTCGGCTCGTCCAGCAATAACAGTTGTGCCGGTTCCCGACGCCACAGCACGCAGGCCAGCGCGGCTTTTAAGCGTTCACCGCCGCTCAATGCCGCCAGCGGTAGATTGACCTTATCGGCGTCGAGCCGAAGCTGGGCCAGGCGGGTACGCAGCTCCCCCTCCACTAACGGCGAATCGCCTGCCCTCAAATGCCCCATCACCGATTGCGATAAATCCAGCTGCGTAAGATGTTGATCGAGCCAGGCCGCGCTGACCGACAATCGGCATTCACCGCAGAGCGGTGATTCAATGCCCATCAGCGTTTTCAGCAGCGTCGTTTTGCCGCAGCCATTCGGGCCGCGCAGCGCCACTCGCATCGGGCCATCCAACCGCAAGGTGAGCGGGAACGCCGACGAATGCGCTAAACACAGCTGCTCAGCCACCCATATCTGCTTGCCCGCCGCGATACGGCTTTCTGGCAAGGTAAACAGGATGGGCACATCTTCTTCCACGCGTTCCCGCGCCTGTGCTACCGCATGATTTAGCGTCGCGTTTTGCTCCCGGTGCTGAGTGAGCAGCGTCCCTGGCCGCTCGCGCGCCGCGCCTTTGTACTTCACACGCTCAAAAGAGGCGATGTTCAGGCTATCGACGGTCCTTAATGTTTTAGCCGAGCGCCGCTGACAATCGTCATGTTCCTTTTGCATCCGCGCCCGGACGCGGCGTCGTTCAGTTGCAGCATGGCAGAGCGCGGCCCGTGCCGCGGACTGTTCGGCATCGCGCTGCTGCTGATAATCCGCATAGCTGCCACCGTAGCTACGTAGCGCTGAGGGGGTCAGCTCGAGAATGCGCGGCATCCGCCCGAGCAGCTCGCGATCGTGGCTGGCAATCAGCGCCCCGCCTCGCCAGCTTTCCAGCTGCCGATAAAGCCATTCGCGCCCGCCGCTATCAAGATGGTTAGTCGGCTCATCCAGCAGCAAATACGCCGCATCGGAGGCAAACGCGGCACAGAGCAACGCTTTCCCCCGTTCTCCGCCGCTCAGAGAAAGCGCTGGCCGCGCGGGGTCAAACTCACCCAGCCCTGCGGCCAGAAACGCTGCGTTTAATCGCTCAGGCAGTTCCCAATAACCGTCCAGGCATTCAATATCATCAGCCAGCGCGTGGCCTGCAGCGAGACGCTGTAAAGCGGAAAAAATCGCCTCATAGCCAAGCAACATTGCCAGCGTCATCTCTGCGGACACCGCATGCTGCTGCGCCACATACGCACAGGAGGAAAGTGGTTCAATATGACCAGAAGAAGGACGGTCTTTCCCCGCCAGCAGGCGTAGCAGGCGGGTTTTACCCACGCCGTTACGTCCGACAAGACCGCACTGCGAGGGGGCCAGCGAGACGTTCAGTGGGCCAAAAAGGGTATCGCCCGTCGCAAACTGACAGGTGACCTGATGCAAAATAAAAGCGGGGGATAGCGCACAATGGGCCATAAGCACTCCTGAATGAAATCAATAGTTCCCCTGCGTGCGGCAAGCGCCCAGCAAGGATTCGAATTCAGCAGGTGTGTTTGTCCATTTTCAGTGTGCCTCAGTAAGACGAGGGGTTCGTCGCGGCAAAGCATAAACGCATTGTTGGGCGTATTTCAAGGCTATTTTTTACGCATTTTATGCCTGGCGCAACGCCAGGCCTCAAAGCGACAAGGCCTGACAAGCGCGGGCTTGATGAAGCAACCCGTTGATAGCAGGTTCTTTTTAGCAAGATGCTGCCCGGGTAAAGCGAATCAGGGTTTCACTCTTTTTCCCGATTCATCGACCACCTGTTCACCATCTTCTTTGGTGAACGCGCCCTGCTGCGGCTCAGGTAAGATCTCCAGCACAACCTCAGAAGGGCGGCACAGTCGGGTGCCCAGCGGCGTCACGACAATCGGGCGGTTGATCAGGATCGGATGTTCAAGCATATAACCGATCAATTGTTCATCGGTAAACCGATCTTCAGCCAGGCCGAGTTGTTCATAGGGTTCCACATTCTGGCGCAGCAGCGCGCGTACCGTTATCCCCATATCGGCAATCAGCTTAACCAACTCATCGCGGGAGGGCGGCGTGTCGAGATAATAAACAATCTTCGGCTCATTGCCGCTGTTGCGGATCATCTCCAGCGTATTCCGCGACGTGCCGCAGGCGGGGTTATGATAGACAGTAATCATGCTCATACAGTATCTCATTACAAAGTGACGGAGAGCCGCAGCGCCAGTGCGACCAGGGTGACAAAGAGCACCGGCAGCGTCATGATGATGCCCGTACGGAAGTAATATCCCCAGGTAATCTTCATGTTTTTCTGCGCCAGTACGTGCAGCCACAGCAGCGTAGCCAGGCTGCCAATCGGGGTAATCTTCGGCCCCAGATCGCAGCCAATAACGTTGGCATAGACCATGGCTTCTTTGATGACGCCGGTCGCGGCGCTGCCATCAATCGACAGCGCACCAATCAACACCGTCGGCATATTGTTCATCATTGACGACAGAAATGCCGTAATAAAGCCGGTTCCCAGCGTGGCGGCCCATAGGCCATGCTCGGCCAGTACGTTCAGCACCCCAGACAGCCACTCCGTAAGCCCCGCATTACGCAGCCCATAAACCACCAGATACATGCCGAGCGAGAAAATGACAATCTGCCACGGCGCCCCACGCAATACCTTTCCGGTATTAATCGCGTGGCCGCGCTTCGCGACGATAAACAACGCCGCGGCGCCTACGGCGGCAATTGCGCTGATGGGAATCCCCATCGGTTCCAGAATAAAGAACCCAGCGAGCAGACACAGCAGCACCACCCAGCCCATCTTAAACGTCGCGGGATCTTTAATCGCGCTGGCCGGCGTCTTCAGCAAAGCAACGTCGTAGGTCCTGGGGATGTCCCGGCGGAAGAACCAATGCAGCATCCCCAGCGTGGCAACAATCGCCGCGATATCCACGGGCACCATCACGGAAGCGTACCGGGTGAAACCCAGGCCAAAGAAATCAGCCGAGACGATATTCACCAGGTTAGAGACGATCAGCGGCAGGCTGGCCGTATCCGCAATGAACCCCGCGGCCATCACAAAAGCCAGCGTCGTACCCTGGCTGAAGCCTAGTGCAAGCAGCATGGCAATCACGATAGGCGTCAGAATCAGCGCCGCGCCGTCGTTCGCAAACAGCGCCGCGACGGCCGCGCCGAGTAAGACTATCCAGGTAAACAACAAACGCCCGCGCCCCTTACCCCAGCGCGAGACGTGCAGCGCGGCCCATTCAAAGAAACCGCACTCATCGAGCAACAGGCTGATCATGATGACGGCAATAAATGTCGCCGTAGCGTTCCACACAATGTTCCAGACAACGGGAATATCATCGATATGAATCACGCCCGTCGCCAGCGCGAGGACCGCCCCAATGCTTGCGCTCCAGCCAATACTCAGCCCTTTTGGCTGCCAGATGACCAGCACCAGCGTCAGTAGAAACAGACTCCCTGCCAACAACATTTCACACCCCATTCACATATGGTTATATATATATGTACTATTCAGCCTTAGCAGGAAGAACAATCCGACGTCACCCGTCGTTTACGTACGTCTTCACGCAGGCACTGCCAGGCGGTTGAGATGACGTCTGCCGCCCAGGCAGGCATATGCGGAGACAATCGGTAATAAACCCATTTTCCGTCCCGACGGTCCATAACTAACCCAGCCCCGCGTAAAATCGCCATATGCCGGGAAATTTTCGGCTGTGATTCCGAGGTGGCACCGCAGATATCACAAACGCACAGCTCGCCCGACTCTCTCAGTTGCATAAGGATCGCAAGACGGGTTTCATCCGCCAGGATTTTGAAAAGTTGAACCGGTTGTAGCATAGCTGACTCCGTTATCGTCACCACATATATATGTTAATACAGATATGTTAATTACAAAAGTGTCTATTTGCGAACACAAAAAAGGACCGGGTATACCTCTGCACCATAAAAAAAACCTGCCCGAGGGCAGGTCTTTTATTTACCGCGTTTCGCTTACTGCAGCAGGGAAATATCTGCTACCTGCAGGAACAGCTCGCGCAGTTTCGACAGCAGAGTCAGACGGTTGATACGCACGTCTTTATCTTCTGCGTTCACCATGACGTTCTCGAAGAACTCATCCACCGGCTCGCGCAGCGAGGCCAGTTCGATCAGCGCATCCTGATAGCGACCTTCGGCGAAGTACGGCTGCAGCTTATCGCGCAGAACGACGAGGTTGCCCGCCAGCTTAATTTCTGCCGCTTCTTTCAGCACGGAAGCATGAACAATATCGTTCAGCGTTTCGTCAGATTTCGCCAGGATGTTAGACACGCGCTTGTTAGCCGCTGCCAGCGCAGACGCTTCTTCCAGGGTACGGAAGTGGGACACCGCTTTCATACGGGCATCGAAGTCTGCCGGACGCGTCGGACGGCGCGCCAGCACCGCCTGGATGGTATCGACGGTGTAACCTTCATCCTGATACCACGCGCGGAAACGGCCGAGCATGAAGTCGATAACGTCATCCACCACTTTCGCGTTGGTCAGCTTGTCGCCGTACAGACGCACCGCTTCTTCGGTCAGCGTTTGCAGATCCAGGTTCAGGTTCTTCTCAACGATGATACGCAGCACGCCCAGCGCGGCACGACGCAGCGCGAACGGGTCTTTATCGCCTTTCGGATGTTGGCCGATACCAAAGATACCCGCCAGGGTGTCCATCTTATCGGCAATCGCCAGCGCGCACGCTACCGGGTTAGACGGCAGATCGTCACCGGCAAAGCGCGGCTGATACTGCTCGTTCAGCGCGACCGCAACATCTTCCGCTTCGCCATCATGGCGCGCGTAGTGCATCCCCATCACGCCCTGAGTGTCGGTGAACTCGAAGACCATGTTGGTCATCAGGTCGCACTTAGACAGCAGGCCAGCGCGGGTTGCGTGGTTCACATCAGCGCCAATCTGACCGGCAATCCAGCCCGCCAGCGCCTGAATACGGTCAGTTTTGTCGCGCAGCGTGCCCAGCTGTTGCTGGAACAGCACGGTTTGCAGACGTGGCAGGTGATCTTCCAGACGTTTTTTACGGTCGGTATTGAAGAAGAACTCGGCGTCGGCCAGACGTGGGCGAACCACTTTCTCGTTACCGGAGATGATCTGGGTCGGATCTTTCGATTCGATGTTGGCCACGAAGATAAAGTTCGGCAGCAGCTTGCCCGCGTTGTCGTAAACCGGGAAGTACTTCTGGTCGCCCTTCATGGTGTACACCAGCGCTTCCGCCGGCACCGCAAGGAATTTCTCTTCAAACTTCGCAGTCAGTACCACCGGCCATTCAACCAGCGAGGTGACTTCTTCCAGCAGGCTTTCGCTCAGATCGGCAATGCCGCCAATCTTACGCGCTGCTTCTTCCGCATCGGCTTTAATTTTGGCCTTACGCGCTTCGTAGTCAGCCACCACCATGCCGCGTTCCAGCAGAATCTGCGGGTACTGATCGGCATTGTCGATAGTGAACTCCGGCTCGCCCATAAAGCGATGGCCGCGAATCACGCGGTCAGACTGAATGCCAAGGATGGTCGCAGGAACGACTTTCTCACCCAGCAGCAGGGTTACGGTGTGAACCGGACGCACAAAGTGCACGTCGTTCGCGCCCCAGCGCATCAGTTTCGGGATCGGCAGCTTAGAAAGCGAGTTGGCAATCATGTTCGGCAGCAGCGCTTCGGTGCTTTCGCCCTTCACGTGTGCGCGATACAGCAGCCATTCGCCTTTGTCAGTGGTCAGACGTTCGGCCTGATCGACGGTGATACCGCAGCCGCGCGCCCAACCCTCAGCCGCTTTGCTCGGTTTGCCTTCGGCGTCGAACGCCTGGGCAATCGCCGGGCCGCGTTTTTCAACTTCACGATCCGCCTGCGCGGCCGCGAGATTTGCCACTTTCAGCGCCAGACGGCGCGGGGCAGCAAACCATTCAACTTTACCGTGCGCGAGGCCCGCGTTATCGAGCTCTGCGGTCACGTTTGCCGCGAAAAATTCCGCCAGGTTGCGCAGCGCTTTTGGTGGCAGCTCTTCAGTGCCGATTTCCACCAGAAAAGTATTCTCAGACATGGCCGCCTCTTATTTATTCTTGTTGCACATCGGGAAGCCAAGGGCTTCACGGGAAGCGTAGTAAGCTTCTGCCACTGCTTTGGTCAGGGTGCGAATGCGCAGGATGTAGCGCTGACGCTCGGTGACGGAGATGGCTTTACGCGCATCCAGCAGGTTAAAGCTATGGGCAGCCTTAAGAATACGCTCGTAGGCAGGCAGCGGCAGCGGGTTTTCCAGCGCCAGCAGCTGCTGGGCTTCTTTCTCATACTGCTCGAAGCAGGAGAACAGGAAGTCGACGTCTGCGTATTCGAAGTTGTAGGTGGATTGCTCCACTTCATTCTGATGGAACACGTCGCCGTAGGTGGTTTTACCCAGCGGGCCGTCGCTCCAGACCAGGTCGTAAACGCTGTCTACGCCCTGAATGTACATGGCCAGACGTTCCAGACCATAGGTGATTTCACCGGTGACCGGCTTGCACTCAAGGCCGCCGACCTGCTGGAAGTAGGTGAACTGCGTCACTTCCATACCGTTCAGCCACACTTCCCAACCCAGACCCCAGGCACCCAGCGTCGGGTTCTCCCAGTTGTCTTCCACGAAGCGAATGTCGTGGATGGTCGGATCCATACCCAGCTCTTTCAGAGACCCGAGGTACAGCTCCTGGATGTTATCCGGAGACGGTTTAATCACGACCTGGAACTGATAGTAGTGCTGTAAACGGTTCGGGTTTTCGCCATAGCGACCGTCGGTTGGACGGCGGGACGGCTGCACGTAGGCGGTCGCCATCGGCTCCGGCCCCAACGCACGCAGGCAGGTCATTGGGTGAGAGGTGCCCGCGCCAACTTCCATGTCCAGTGGTTGAACAATGGTGCAGCCCTGACGAGCCCAGTAATCCTGTAAGGTCAGGATCAGGCCCTGGAAGGTCCTGGTATCAAACTTTTGCATATGATTTCGTGCTGGATACGTGTGGATTTAAAGGAAGGAGTCAGTATACCCGCTGGCTGCGAGATATACAGTATGAAACGGGGTTGTTTAGGGAAAATTGGGAAAAACAGGCCGGATTTTGCCGATCCGGGGCCTGTTTTAGCGCATTGACAGGTGTAAAAAGCCGCCGTCTGCATCAAAGGAGCAGACAAAGCTTTCATTGCGCGCCGTGTAGCCACGCAGCTCATAGCTGCCCTGAAAACGTTCAAACCCGGTCACGTCAATTTTCTGCGCCGCCGTATTATAGCGCGCCGCGGCGTTGTCCTTGCAGAGTTGCTCCATAGTGAGCGAACGCGCAGGATTGATTTTTGCACTCTGTGTTTTTTGGGCCACCGGCGGCTCGACCGACGAACACCCTGCCAGCAGAATAAACGCCAGCACAAGAGGGAGAGACTTCATCATCATCATTATTTATCTTACCGGGCTGTTATTTTGGCTGTACCCTTTCACACCACCGCATTGTGCGAATCTCTCCGCAGCGCCACAAGTGCAGGGTGCAAAACTCAGAATTATCCAGTGAAATAGCGCCAGAAGCGGCGGGTCTGATTTATATATAGCGGAAAATAGGGCATCTGATGCAAGAAAAAATTAGCTGGATTGATAACTTACGCGGCATTGCCTGCCTGATGGTGGTGATGATCCACACCACCACCTGGTTTATTACCCATCCGCACGACATCAGCCCGCTCAGTTGGGATTTCGCTAACGTCCTGAACTCCGCCTCTCGCGTCAGCGTTCCGCTCTTTTTTATGATATCCGGCTACCTTTTTTTTGGCCCACGCAGCGCGCAGCCGCGCCATTTTCTGCGTATTGCGCTGTGCCTGCTGTTTTACAGCGCTATCGCCCTGTTATTTATTACCGCCTTTACCCCTATCAACGTCGAAGCTTCGCTGAGGAACCTGCTGCAAAAACCGGCGTTCTATCATCTGTGGTTCTTCTTCGCCATCATCGTCATTTATCTGGTGTCACCGCTGATTGGTGTGAAAGCCGTTAGCGGCAAAATGCTGCTGGCGCTGATGGTCGTTCTGGGGATTGTCGCAAACCCGAATATGCCGCCGCTGAAGGCTGACGGCGCAACCTGGCTACCGGTGAATCTGTATATCAACGGCGACACGTTCTATTACGTGCTTTACGGCCTGCTGGGCCGGGCGCTGGGTATGATGGAAACGAACCGAAAAAGCCTGACGTGGATCTGTGGGCTGCTGTTTGCCGCGGGCGCATGGATAATTTCTCGCGGTACGCTGCACGAGCTACAGTGGCGCGGCAACTTTGGTGACACCTGGTACGTGTACTGTGGCCCAATGGTCTTTATCTGCGCGACGGCGCTGTTCGTGGTGGTTAAAAACACGCTGAATCATCGCGTATTGCCGGGTCTGGCGCTTATTTCCCGCCATTCTTTAGGTATTTACGGTTTTCACGCCTTTATCATTTACCTGCTGCGCGCCTGGAATCTCGATCTCAAAAGCTGGCCAGCGCTGGATATTCTATGGGTATTTACGCTCACGCTGGTCACAAGCCTGCTGCTCTCGATGGCGCTACAGCGCGCTGATAGACGCAGACTGGTCAGCTAGGTGACGGCAGATTCGGCTGCGGCCACATCGCCGCGCCGTACATACAGGCAAACCATGCCGTCACGATCGGCGCTTTGTGTATCAGCGCCAGCGGCATATTCCAGACGCCGACCAGCAGCAGCCCACAGGCGAGCAGCAGCAGCATCCGGCACAACGCAGCAAAGCGCGCTTGCGCGGCTTGCCGGTGGGCCACAACGGCAAAAACCCCGAGGATCAGCATCGCCAGGAAATAGGCCCGATCGTCCAGCTGCGGGCAGCCGCGCCAGAGACAAGCCAGATATAACAGAATGCCACCGTTCAGGGCCAGGCGAGGCGATGTAAAGATAGTTCGCATGATGCATCTCCTTATATCAACACCGCCATTATCCCCTGCCGCCAGTTTTTAACATCAAGGCAACACGGCAAAAGCGGCAGTTTCGGAATACATCAAGGTGGGCCGCATCCACACCTGGCCGGCGCGGATGCGGGATAACGTCAGGACATGAGCGGCAGTAAGTGCTGATAAATCTGGCGGAATGTCTCGCGCTGCGGCGCATATTGCGTGAAACGTTCGGCATTCGGGCGATGCTCCTGCTCCAACGCCAGCTGCGGCAGCAGATCGGCATAGGGGCGATCGCGGTGAACGGCCAGCTGTGCCAGACGCGCGGCGCCCAGCGCCGGGCCAACGTCACCGCCGGTTCGATAATCAAGCGGCTTACCGCAGATATCCGCCAGCATTTGTCGCCAGTAGGCGCTGCGCGCGCCGCCACCGATAAGCGTAATGCGGTCAGGCTCAACGCCGCAGGCATGCACGACGTCCATACCGTCAGCCAGCGCAAAACCAACGCCTTCCAGTACCGCGCGCGCCAGCTCGGCCGGGCCATGCTGATGGGTCAGGCCAAAGAACACGCCCTTCGCCTGCGGGTTATTGTGCGGCGTGCGTTCACCAGAAAGATAAGGCAGGAACCAGACCGGTTCGGCGCTGGCGTTGGCGCTTTCCGCCGCCGCGATCAATGCAGGCACCGTTCCCAGCCCGGTGAGTTTCGCCGCCCAGTCCAGGCAGGATGCCGCGCTGAGCATCACCGACATCAGGTGCCAACGCCCCGGTAACGCGTGACAGAAGCTATGCACCGCGCTCTCCGGCTTGCTGAGAAACCCTTCGCTGACGGCAAAATAGACGCCGGAGGTGCCCAGCGACAGCATTGCCTGGCCTGCATCCGCCATCCCAACGCCTACCGCGCCAGCTGCATTATCGCCGCCGCCGGCCACCACCGGCACCGTCGGCATATTCCAGGCGCTGGCGACCGACGCCAGCAGTTGTCCGGTCACCTCGCAGCCCTCAAACAAGGCGGGCATGTTATCGCGCGTCAGCTGACAGGCGGCGAGCATCTCGTCGCTCCAGTCGCGCTTCGCCACGTCCATCCACATCGTACCCGCCGCGTCTGACATATCGCTGGCGAAATCGCCGGTCATCCGCAGACGCAGATAATCTTTTGGCAGCAGGACTTTATCGACCTGACGGAATGTCTCCGCTTCATGGCGCTGCACCCACAGCAGTTTCGGCGCGGTAAAGCCCGGCATCATCAGGTTGCCGGTAATCTGACGCGAAGTGGGCACCTGCGCCTCCAGCCGTTGGCACTCTTCAGCACAGCGGCCATCGTTCCACAAAATTGCCGGGCGCAGCACACGCTGCTGCTTGTCCAACAGCGTGGCGCCGTGCATCTGCCCGGCAATGCCCAGGGCCTTCACGCCCTGCAAGCTATGCTGCTGGCCGAGCCCTTTCATGGCGCGATCCGTCGCCTGCCACCAGTGCTCTGGATCTTGTTCCGACCACAGCGGGTGCGGACGAGAAACCGTCAGTTTTTCCGTTTGCGAGGCCAGCACGCGGCCCTGCTCATCAAGCAAAATTGCCTTTACGCCAGACGTTCCGAGATCTATGCCGATATACATCGCAACTGCTCCTTTAGGGGGTACGATGCCCGGCAAGCTTACGCTTCCGGGCATTGTTTATACTGCGAGACGCCAGGCTTACTTGTCGAACAGGTAGTGATTTACCAGCCCTTCCAGCAGCTCCTGATGAGCGCTCTGATGCTGCGGCGCCAGCTGATTCTGCTCAGCATACTTCGCCAGATCCTGCAGCGACATCTGACCTTTCAGAATCTGCTGGCCCAGCTCGCCGTTCCAGCCTGCATAACGTTTTGCCACGCGTTTATCCAGCTCACCGCCTTCAATCATGCGCGCCGCCACTTTCAGCGACAGTGCCATCGTGTCCATTGCACCAATGTGACCATAGAACAGGTCATATTTATCCGTGCTCTGACGACGGACTTTTGCATCAAAGTTCAGGCCGCCGGTGGTGAAACCACCCGCTTTGAGGATTTCATACATCACCAGCGCATTTTCCTCGACGCTGTTAGGGAACTGGTCGGTATCCCAGCCCAGCTGCGGGTCGCCGCGGTTGGCATCCACGGAGCCAAACAGACCCAGCGCAATCGCGGTGGCAATTTCATGATGGAACGAGTGGCCCGCCAGCGTCGCGTGGTTAGCCTCAATATTCAGTTTGATCTCTTTTTCCAGACCGAACTGTTTCAGGAAGCCGTACACCGTTGAGGCATCGTAGTCATACTGATGTTTGGTCGGTTCCTGCGGTTTCGGTTCGATCAGCAGCGTGCCCTGGAAGCCAATTTTATGTTTGTGCTCAACCACCATCTGCATGAAGCGGCCAATCTGCTCGCGCTCCTGGCGTAGGTCGGTATTCAGCAGGGTTTCATAGCCTTCACGACCGCCCCACAGCACGTAGTTTTCACCGCCCAGTTTATGGGTCGCATTCATGGCGGTGAATACCTGCGTGGCCGCCATGGTAAACACTTCCGGGTCAGGGTTAGTTGCCGCGCCCGCACCGTAACGTGGGTGAGTAAAGCAGTTGGCGGTGCCCCACAGCAGCTTCACGCCGCTCTGCTGCTGTTTTTCCGCCAGCACATCAACCATCTGCGCAAAGTTGTTCAGGTACTCTTTCAGGTTGGTGCCTTCCGGAGAAACATCGATGTCATGGAAACAGTAGTAAGGCACGTTCAGCTTGTGGAAAAATTCAAATGCGACATCAGCTTTACGTTTCGCACGCTCAATCGCTTCGCCTGGCTGCTGCCACGGGCGGTCGAATGAACCAATACCAAACATGTCCGCGCCGTTCCAGCAGAACGTATGCCAGTAGCAGGCGGCAAAGCGCAGATGGTCTTCCATGCGTTTCCCCAGCACCAGTTCGTCCGGGTTGTAGTGGCGGAAAGCCAGCGGGTTTTCAGTTTTCGGGCCTTCGAAACGAACGCGATCCAGTTGGTCGAAATAAGCTTGCATAATGGACTCCATAATCTGACAGGCGGCGAGGGATTAATTCGTCTGGTCATACTGAATTCTGAATCACCGCGACTCAATTACGTTATTTCACACTGCTATTAAGAGAATCCACAAATGTGCGCTGGCTCGCAAAATAAAATGCGATGCGTCCCGTTTTATGTCGGTAATTTTTTCACGCCATAAATTTAAAATCAGATCGCGGTCAAAAATTAGCAATTAAACCAAATATCGTAATAGGAAGATAAAAATCTGTAATTGCCAGCCGCCGTTTACATGTTAAAAATTTGCTGCGTGTTTAGTCATTGCTGTTTCTTTTATCGCCAATCTCATTACCCTATCCCTACAGAAGGCACTACGATTATGAAGATAAAGAACCTTTGCCTCACGCTCTGCGCCTCGCTGCTTCTGACCAGCATGGCGAGCAGCGCTAAAGAAGTTAAGATCGGTATGGCTATTGACGACCTGCGCCTTGAGCGCTGGCAGAAAGACCGCGACATCTTTGTTAAAAAAGCCGAACAGCTCGGTGCACAGGTTTTCGTGCAGTCAGCCAACGGCAACGAAGAAACGCAAATGTCGCAGATTGAAAATATGATCAACCGCGGTGTAGATGTTCTTGTTATTATTCCCTATAACGGCCAGGTGCTGAGTAACGTTATTAAAGAAGCCAAACAAGAAGGTATTAAAGTTCTGGCCTATGACCGTATGATTAATAATGCCGATATCGATTTTTATATTTCTTTCGATAACGAAAAAGTCGGCGAAATGCAGGCCCAAAGTCTGGTCAATCAGGTCCCTCAGGGTAACTATTTCTTGATGGGCGGCTCGCCGGTAGATAATAACGCCAAGCTGTTCCGCGCCGGCCAGATGAAAGTATTAAAACCGTATATTGATGAAGGCAAAATTAAAGTTGTAGGCGATCAATGGGTTGACGGCTGGCTGCCGGAAAACGCGCTGAAGATTATGGAAAATGCCCTCACCGCCAACAATAACAAAATTGACGCCGTGGTCGCCTCGAACGACGCCACCGCAGGCGGCGCGATTCAAGCCTTAAGCGCCCAGGGTTTACAGGGCAAAGTGGCCATTTCCGGCCAGGATGCTGACCTGGCGGGCGTGAAGCGCATCATCAACGGCACGCAGACCATGACCGTGTACAAACCGATTACCCTGCTGGCGAACAGCGCCGCAGAGATCGCCGTCGAGCTGGGCAACGGCCAGCAGCCCAAAGCTGACGCCACCCTGAATAACGGCCTGAAGGACGTGCCGTCACGCCTGTTAACCCCTATCGAAGTCAATAAAACCAACATTGATGACACCGTCGTGAAGGACGGTTTCCATAAGAAAAGTGAACTCTGAATAGTATGCCCCGGCCACATCGCCGGGGCAGCGTAGCCGCCGGAAATCTCCGGTAGCCAGGCTTACGTGGAGCACAAGTACCTATGCCGTATTTACTCGAAATGAAGAGCATTACCAAAGCATTCGGGGTCGTTAAGGCTATCGATAATGTCAGCCTGAGATTAAACCCAGGCGAAGTTGTTTCCCTGTGTGGGGAAAACGGCTCCGGTAAATCGACGTTGATGAAAGTTCTTTGCGGTATTTACCCGCACGGTAGCTATGACGGCGAAATTATTTTCGCCGGTGAGACGCTGCAGCCTACGCATATTCGCGATACCGAGCGCAAGGGTATTGCGATTATTCACCAGGAGCTGGCTCTGGTTAAGCATCTGACCGTGCTGGAAAACATCTTTCTTGGTGCGGAAATCAGCCGCCGCGGCGTGCTGGATTACGACACCATGACCCTGCGCTGTGAAAAGCTGCTGGCCCAGGTCAACCTGGCCATTTCCCCCGACACTCGCGTCGGTGATTTAGGTCTCGGGCAACAGCAGCTGGTCGAAATCGCCAAGGCGCTGAACAAGCAGGTCCGCCTGCTCATCCTTGATGAGCCCACCGCCTCGCTGACCGAGCAAGAGACCGCCATACTGCTGGATATCATCCGCGACCTGCAGCACCACGGCATTGCCTGCATTTATATCTCGCACAAGCTCAATGAAGTGAAGGCCATATCCGACACCATTTGCGTCATCCGCGACGGCCAGCATATTGGCACCCGCGATGCGACCAACATGACCGAAGACGACATCATTACCATGATGGTAGGCCGCGAGCTGACGGCACTGTACCCCAGCGAACCACACGCCGCAGGCGATGAGATCCTCCGCGTTGAGCACCTGACCGCATGGCACCCAGTCAACCGCCACATTAAGCGCGTTAACGACGTCTCTTTCAGCCTGAAGCGCGGCGAAATTCTCGGCATCGCCGGGCTGGTCGGCGCCGGGCGCACCGAGGCGGTCCAGTGTCTATTCGGCGTCTGGCGCGGGCGCTGGGAAGGGCGCATTTTTATTGACGGCAAACAGGTCGATATCCGCACCTGCCAGCAGGCCATTGGCCACGGCATTGCCATGGTGCCGGAAGACCGGAAAAAGGACGGGATCGTGCCGGTCATGGCGGTTGGCAAGAACATCACGCTGGCCGCACTCGATGATTTCAGCGGCGCGCTCAGCAACCTTGACGATGCCAAAGAGCAGCAGTGCATCCTGCAATCGATTGAGCGTCTGAAGGTCAAAACGTCATCGCCAGAGCTGGCTATCGGGCGGCTAAGCGGCGGTAACCAGCAGAAGGCCATTCTGGCACGCTGCCTGCTGCTGAATCCGCGCATTCTGATTCTTGATGAACCCACGCGCGGTATCGACATCGGTGCAAAATACGAAATCTATAAGCTTATCAATCAGCTGGTACAACAGGGCATCGCGGTGATCGTCATCTCGTCGGAACTTCCGGAAGTACTGGGGCTCAGCGACAGAGTGCTGGTCATGCATGAAGGGAAACTCAAAGCCAACCTGGTGAACCATAACCTGACTCAGGAAAACGTGATGGAAGCCGCCTTAAGGAGCGAACGCCATGTCGAAACACAATCCGTCTGAAATGAAACTGGCCGCCCCGGCAACGGCCCCGGCACTGCGGCTAACATCGTTGAATTTACAGGTTTTCGTGATGATCGCGGCAATTGTCGCGATCATGCTGTTTTTTACCTGGACCACCGACGGCGCCTACCTGAGCGCGCGTAACGTCTCCAACCTGCTGCGTCAAACCGCGATTACCGGCATTCTCGCCGTCGGGATGGTGTTCGTCATTATCTCGGCCGAAATTGACCTTTCCGTTGGCTCAATGATGGGCCTGCTGGGCGGCGCGGCGGCAATTTTTGACGTCTGGCTCGGATGGCCGCTGCCGCTGACTATCATCGTCACGCTGGCCATGGGGCTGGTGCTGGGTGCCTGGAACGGTTGGTGGGTGGCCTATCGCAAAGTGCCGTCGTTTATCGTGACCCTTGCGGGCATGCTGGCATTCCGTGGGATCCTGATTGGCATCACCAACGGCACCACCGTGTCACCGACCAGCGCGGCAATGTCGCAAATTGGTCAAAGCTATCTGCCGGATGGCATCGGCTTTACCTTCGGCGCCGTCGGGCTGATGGCGTTTATTGCCTGGCAGTGGCGCGGGCGCACGCGTCGCCAGGCGCTGGGGCTAGCGACGCCTGCCTCTGGCGGCGTGGTAGGACGTCAGGCGCTGACCGCCGTGATCGTACTGGGCGCTATCTGGTTGCTCAACGACTATCGTGGCGTCCCAACGCCGGTACTGCTGTTAACGCTGCTGCTGCTGGGCGGTATGTTTATGGCCACCCGTACCGCATTCGGCCGCCGTATTTACGCCATCGGCGGCAATATTGAGGCGGCGCGCCTTTCCGGGATTAACGTCGAACGTAACAAGCTGGCGGTCTTTGCCATTAACGGCCTGATGGTGGCGATTGCCGGGCTGATTCTTAGCTCGCGCCTCGGTGCCGGATCGCCATCGGCGGGAAACATTGCCGAGCTGGATGCGATTGCCGCCTGCGTGATTGGCGGCACCAGCCTGGCGGGCGGCGTCGGCAGCGTCGCCGGGGCGGTAATGGGGGCATTTATTATGGCGTCGCTGGATAACGGAATGAGTATGATGGACGTGCCCACTTTCTGGCAATATATCGTCAAAGGTGCGATTTTATTGCTTGCCGTCTGGATGGATTCCGCCACCAAGCGGCGCGCGTAATGGCCTGGCCGTGGTGTCGCCGATTCAGTGGCCGGCGGCACCCTCTCATGATTCACGAGGAACCCTGAACCATGTTTGGAAAACGTCACCGCGTGACGCTGTTATTTAACGCCAACAAAGCCTTTGACCGCCAGGTGGTTGAAGGCGTCGGCGAATATTTACAGGCGTCACAGTCAGAGTGGGACATCTTCATAGAGGAAGATTTTCGCGCGCGTATCGAAAATATCAAAGAGTGGCTGGGCGACGGCGTGATCGCCGACTACGACGACCCCACTATTGAAGCGCTGCTGACCGACGTTAAGGTGCCTATCGTCGGCGTTGGCGGCTCCTATCACCGTCAGGAACAGTACCCACCCGTTCACTACATTGCGACCGATAACTCTGCGCTGGTTGAAAGCGCTTTTTTGCATCTTAAAGAGAAAGGCGTTCACCGCTTCGCTTTCTACGGCCTGCCGGCGGCCAGCGGCAAACGCTGGGCCGAAGAGCGGGAATACGCCTTCAGTCAGATTGTTGCCAAAGAGAAGTACCGCGGCGTGATCTACCAGGGTCAGGAAACCGCGCCGGAGAACTGGCAGCACGCGCAGAATCGTCTGGCCGACTGGCTGCAAACGCTGCCGCCGCAAACCGGGATTATTGCGGTTACCGATTCCCGCGCCCGGCATATCCTACAAGCCTGTGAACACCTGCATATTCCCGTGCCGGAGAAGCTGTGCGTCATCGGTATTGATAACGAAGAGCTGACCCGCTACCTGTCGCGCGTGGCGCTGTCTTCGGTGGCGCAGGGCGCGCGGCAAATGGGTTATCAGGCCGCCAAGCTGATGCAGCGTTTGCTCGATAACGAGGTGCTGCCTTTGCAGCGGGTGCTGGTGCCGCCGATGCGGGTCATGGCGCGACGTTCAACCGACTACCGTTCGCTGAACGACCCGGCCGTGATTCAGGCCATGCACTACATCCGTAACAACGCTTGTAAAGGCATTAAGGTCGAACAGGTGCTGGATGCTGTGGGGATCTCCCGGTCAAACCTGGAGAAACGTTTTAAAGAAGAAGTGGGCGAAACCATCCACGCGGTCATTCATAGCGAGAAGCTGGAAAAGGCGCGTAGCCTGCTGGTTTCTACCTCGTTGTCGATCAATGAAATCTCGCAGATGTGCGGTTACCCGTCGTTGCAGTATTTCTATTCGGTATTCAAAAAAGAGTATGACACCACGCCAAAAGAGTATCGCGAGCAGCATAGCGAAACGCTGATTCCGGCATAATCACCGCCCACAAAGCAAAAAGGCCTTCCAATGGAAGGCCTTTTTATCTTCAGCGCTAATTACATGTGTGCCGCAATCAGACGCTGGTTGTCCTGATACATAGCGAACAGATAGTCGTTATAGCTCGAACCTTTGGTCGAATAGCCCTTCAGCTTGTGAATCATCGCCGTCGCGGTCACTTCCTGATCCGTCTTACGCAGCTGGGCGCGAGACTTACGGAACGAGGCATAGGCCGGGTGCGTATTCAGGTTCGTGGCATAGGCCTGAACGGACTCTTTCACGGAGTCGAACTTGGTATAACCATTCACCGAGCCCGTGCCGTTTTTACAGCCCTTACCGCACTTCATGCCGAACAGGTTGTTATTCGCGCGAGCCAGCTTGGACGTACCCCAGCCGCTCTCTGCAGCCGCCATGGTGGCGACCATGCTGCCTGGAATAATATCGACACGTTCAAGCAGCGCGTTCCACGGCACCTTACGGGTATTGCCGTTCCAGCTGACTTTGTAACGTGCGGCGATATCTTTCAGACGCGCGCGTTCAGACGGCGACCAGCGGCCTTCGTACTGTTTTGATACCAGCCAGTTACGATCCGCCGTGATAGCAGCATTTTGACTCGTGATATAAGGCATTACCGTCCGGAGAAACGCTCTTTTCCTTGGGGTTCCGGAAGGGTATTTTCGCAAATCAGGAAGTGAACTGCTCTTTACACTATTGCGAGAATACTCTTGTTTACTGCTGGCCTTACTATGACTTGTCTTTGTTACCGAGGCTTTTTGATGCTTTGTTACCGTGTGTGTTTTTGCGAACACCCCACCTGAAAAAGTACAGATGAGTAACATAAGTATCGCTGCCCCATATCGTCGAATGGGAGTCGATATCATTAGGTCTCCTGGTCGGATGTCATCATTCCAACGCCTTCTTATTTCATAAAATTGAGAGCTTAATCTCAAATTATAGCAAAAATAGCCCGCCAACGCACGTCTGAGAAATAGTCCGATTCCTAAACGCACAAACGGACGCGATTCAGCATAAGACAAACTACGCCGACAAAATGCCGGACGCATCTCATTTTAGTTCATATTTTGACCGCCATCACTCAGCCCTTGCCCTCCTCCTTCCTCCAGGAGGAGCACAGTGTGATAAGCCGCTGGCACACTAGGAAAAAACGTTCTGACATAGGATAACGCTATGAAGCACGCCGCCCTGATACCGCTACTCATGCTCCCCGCCTTTGCCAGCACCGCCGGCTGGACGACGCAGGATTTCCCCGCTTTTGCCGCCGATGGCACGGGAAAATTCAGCAGTCAGAAAATGCTCACAAAGGGTACTCGCCCGTTAAGGTTGAATCTTGACCAACAGTGCTGGCAACCGGCCACGGCGATTCGTCTGAATCAGATGCTGTCGCTTGAACCCTGCCAGGGCGATGCGCCACAGTGGCGCTTATTCCGCGACGGCAACTACACGCTCGAGATTGATACCCGTTCGGGCACGCCGACGCTGACGATTGCCGTCGAAAGCGCGCTGGATAACGCCAGCGTAAAGGTCAGCGCGCGCCAATGCCCGCGCTGGGATGGCAAGCCGCTGACGCTTGATGTCGGCAGTACCTTCGCCGAAGGCAGCCGCGTGCGTGACTTTTACAGCGGACAGACCGCTGTCGTGACGCAGGGAAAAATAACCCTACAGCCAGCGGATAACAGCAATGGCCTGCTGCTGCTGGAGAGCGCCGACGTCACCGCCAGCGCACCGTTTAGCTGGCACAACGCCACCGTTTACTTCGTCCTGACCGACCGCTACGTCAACGGCGATCCGAGCAACGACAACAGCTACGGTCGCCATAAAGATGGGATGCAGGAAATTGGCACCTTCCACGGCGGCGACCTGAAAGGCCTCACCAGCAAGCTCGACTACCTGCAACAGCTGGGCGTGAACGCGCTGTGGATAAGCTCGCCGCTGGAACAGATTCACGGCTGGGTCGGCGGCGGTACTAAGGGCGATTTCCCGCACTATGCGTACCACGGTTACTACACCCAGGACTGGACCCGCCTGGATGCCAATATGGGAAACGAAGACGATCTGCGCGCGCTGGTTGACGGAGCTCATCAACGCGGCATCCGCATTCTGTTCGACGTTGTGATGAACCACACCGGCTACGCCACCCTCGCCGACATACAGACGTATCAGTTCGGCGCGCTGTATCTGAAAGGCGATGAACTGACGAAAACGCTGGGATCGCGCTGGACCGATTGGCGACCCGGTCCGGGGCAGAGCTGGCACAGTTTTAATGATTACATCAACTTCAGCGATAAAGCCGCATGGGAGAAATGGTGGGGTAAAGCGTGGATCCGCACCGATATTGGCGACTATGACAACCCCGGTTTCGATGACTTAACCCTGTCGCTGGCCTTTTTACCTGACCTGAAAACGGAATCCACCGTGCCCAGTGGGCTACCGAACTTCTATCACCATAAGCCGGATACCGCGGCTCGCGCCATCGACGGCTTTACGCCGCATGACTACCTCACCCACTGGCTCAGCCAATGGGTACGCGACTACGGCATTGACGGTTTCCGCGTTGATACCGCCAAACACGTTGAGCTTGCCGCCTGGCAGCAGCTTAAATCGCAGTCGGTGGACGCGCTGGCAGCGTGGAAAAAGGCCAACCCGCAGAAAGCCATGGACGACGCGCCGTTCTGGATGACCGGCGAAGCGTGGGGCCACGGCGTGATGCAAAGCGACTACTATCGCCACGGCTTCGACGCCATGATCAACTTTGATTACCAGGAGCAGGCCGCGAAAGCCAGCGCCTGCCTGGCGAATATCGACCAGACCTGGCAGCAAATGGCCGACAAGCTGCAGCAGTTTAACGTCCTGAGCTACCTCTCATCGCACGATACCCGTCTGTTCCGGGAGAAAGGCGGTAACGCCGCCGAGCTGCTGCTGCTCGCACCGGGCGCGGTGCAAATCTTCTACGGCGATGAGTCCGAGCGCCCGTTTGGCCCCACCGGCTCCGACCCGCTCCAGGGTACGCGTTCGTCAATGAACTGGCAGGACGTCGCAGGAAAATCTGCCGATACGGTCGCACACTGGCAGAAACTGGGACAGTTCCGCGCACGTCATTCGGCCATTGGCGAAGGTCAGCAAACAACGCTCAGCCTGACTGACGGGTACGGTTTTGTTCGCGTACACGGTGAAGACAAGGTCATGGTGATCTGGGCTGGTAACCGCTAATTTATATGCTTCCAGGCCCGCGGCTTGAGCGCGGGCCTTTGCAGAATAAAAAACCAGAAATCTGCTACTTTCTCAATTTTTCGACTGAGCCCACCCTCAAAAGCCCATTTGCACCCCATCGTGAGTGGCGTTATCGTTACCTACTTCACAGAATGAGCAATAGAAAATCGGCTATGACATTTTCACTTTTCGGCGACAAATTCACCCGCCATTCAGGCATTACACGCCTGATGGAGGACCTCAACGACGGTTTACGCACCCCAGGCGCAATCATGCTAGGCGGCGGCAACCCGGCACAGATTCCAGAGATGAACGCCTACTTCAATAATCTGCTGGCGGATATGCTGGAAAACGGCAAAGCGGCTGAAGCGCTATGCAATTACGATGGTCCGCAGGGGAAAAATGAGCTACTCGTTGTACTCGCCGAGATGCTGCGCGAAGAATTAGGTTGGGATATTGGCCCACAGAATATTGCACTGACAAATGGCAGCCAAAGCGCATTTTTCTACTTGTTCAATCTGTTCGCCGGCCGCTGCGCCGACGGTACGACTCGAAAGGTCCTTTTCCCCCTCACTCCGGAGTATATCGGTTACGCCGACGCGGGCCTCGAAGATGATCTTTTCGTTTCCACCCGCCCGCAAATTGAGCGCCTGCCAGAGGGCCAGTTTAAGTACCACGTCGATTTCGAAAATCTGCCAATCGGCGAAGATACCGGCATGATCTGCGTCTCACGCCCCACCAACCCGACGGGTAACGTCATCACCGATGACGAGCTGAAGCAGTTAGACACGCTGGCTCAACAGCACGGCGTGCCGCTTATCATCGACAACGCCTACGGCGTGCCTTTCCCGGGGATTATCTTCAGCCAGGCAACGCCGCTGTGGAATTCGAACATCGTACTGTGCATGAGCTTGTCGAAATTAGGCCTGCCGGGCAGCCGCTGCGGCATCATTATTGCCGATGAGAAAATCATCACTGCCATCAGCAATATGAACGGCATCATCAGCCTCGCCCCAGGCGGGATTGGGCCAGCCATCATGTGTGAAATGATTAAACGCCGCGATCTGCTGCGCCTGTCAGAAACGGTCATTAAGCCTTTCTACTACCAGCGCGTGCAGGAAACGATCGCCACGATCCGCCGCTATTTGCCGGAGGAGCGCTGCCTTATTCACAAACCGGAAGGCGCTATTTTCCTGTGGCTGTGGTTTAAAGATCTGCCCATTACGACGGAAACGCTCTATCAGCGCCTGAAAAAGCGCGGCGTGCTGATGGTCCCTGGTGATGTATTCTTCCCTGGATTGGATAAGCCCTGGGAACATACGCACCAGTGCATGCGCATGAACTATGTGCCGGAGCCGGACAAAATTGAAGCCGGGGTAAAAATCCTCGCCGAGGAAATTGAAATAGCCTGGCGGGAACATCAGTAATATATGATATATTAGCCTCTGATTTCAGGGGCTAATATAGCCAACAGCCTCTCTATGTTATTTAAAATAACAAAGCATTCACCCCACCTTATTCAACCGATCGGATTAGTCCCAATTTATCCCCTCATTTCATTACCGCTACATATCTCAATTGATTATTTAATGCTGCTTAACATGTTAAAAACAAAGTAACGATATGTTTCCTAAGAACATATTATTTTACATAGCAGACTTTGTTTATCCTTAAATTAAATCAGATTAATTCATCCTTTCGTATGAAAAGAAACGCCACATGCAAGGCGTAATTTTGAACTTACACTGACTAATACGCACTCGGCGTTTTAACTGGTGGAGTATGATCATGGACTCTAAAAACGTTAGCCACTTAAGCGTTATTGCTGTGGCGGTTCTTATTGCATTCTCTCTCTCTGCCTGTAGCGGAAGCGGCGGGGGCTCTCATTCAACGGCCAAAAATGGCACGACCCAAGGCAGCGGTTCGGGCGGCGACGGTAGTGGCAGTGACGGCAGTGGCTCTGGCGGCGGCACAGGTGGTGGTACCGGCGGCGGAACGGGCGGCGGCACAGGTGGTGGTACCGGTGGCGGAACGGGCGGCGGAACGGGCGGCGGCACAGGCGGTGGAACCGGTGGCGGCACCACCGCGCAGAATTCAGTTAACAGCATCATCGGTGACACAGGTAGCGCGGTTTCCGGAGTGGGCGACACGCTGAGCGGTCTGGGCAGCCAGTTGGCGACCACCACCGGCAACAACCCGGTCACCTCGACGATTTCAACAACGGTTAGCGGCGTGGGTAACGCCGTCGATACGCTGGGAACCGGCGTCACTAACGGCCTTGGCAATGCCTCCAATACCAATGGTCTGGGAACGACGCTGCAGGGAACCACCAGCACCGTAACCGTACTGGGCAACACGGTGTCTAGCGTCGGTAGCGGTCTGGCCACCAGCACCTCGGGCACTCCCGTTGCTGGGGTGACTGGCGTTGTCGGCAACGTCGTTAACAGCGCAGGACAACTCGTTAGCGGCACCGGAACCGGATTGACCAGCACCCTGCAAAGCCCGGGCGTCACCGCCGCAACAACCGGCGTGACCTCCGTGGTGAATAACACGCTGTCCGGCGTACAGGGCGTTACCCAGGGCGTGGGCACCGCGACCGGATTAGGCACGCCGGTTAACGGTCTGCTGGCTCAGGTCGGCGGTGCCGTCAGCGGCGTCGGAACCCAGGTTGGCACCACAACGCCAGCGCTGAGCGGCGTAGGCCAGGTGGTCTCGAGCGTCGGTAACATCGTCACCGATGCGGGCGGTCTGGTGAAACCGGCCACCGCGACTACCGGCAGCGGCAGCAGTACCGGCAGCAGCGGCGGTGGACTGCTGGCCAATGCCTCGCTGGGGGCGACGGTCAGTTCGCTGACGGGCAGCCTGAACGTCAGCTCCTCCACGACGGCCACCGCCAGCGGAAGCACCAGCAGCGGGACAACGACGACGAGTAACCCGCTGGGTGGTATCACCGGGCTGCTTACCGGGTTAACGACAAAAAAATAAGCTATATATTGATTAATGCCTTCCGTGCCCCCGCAATGGGGGCACGATTTTCAGCAGAATAACAATAATCATCCTTGCACAATAAAATACACAAGGAACGCGTCATGAAAACTACCCTATTTTATGCGCTGTCGGGGGTTGTTCTGCTTAATATTGCACGAGCAGACACATTACCCGCATTGATCGACCCAAATAACCCAGCAAAAGCAGAGCATAGCAGTACGACGCAAACCCCTGTAAATGCCGCACCCAGTTTAAGCGTAAGTGTCCCCAAAAATAAATTAACGCCCGAAACGTTAATTAAAGTTGATCATATTCAGTTTATTGGTGGCACCGTTTATCCCTTAAAAGACCTGCTGCGTCCTTTTGTACCCTACGCACACAAGCAGGTGCCATTAAAAACGCTAACCGGCCTGGTTAATGATATTACGTTACGCTATCGTGCGGACGGTTACCCCTTGTCTTATGCCTGGCTACCGGATAATAACTTCCAGGACGGGACGCTCAAGATTGTTCTGGTGGAGGGCTATGTCGCCCACAGTGATATCCAGAGCAATAATCCGAATATTGCCGAACGGTTAAAACGGCTGGCGGCAAAAATTATGGCGGAAAAGCCACTGTCGCAGGCCACCTTCGATCGCTACACCCAGCTGATGACGCGCACCCCGGGCGTCACCGTCGATGCCAACGCCCAGCTGCCGCAGAATATCTACGGTGCGGCGGCAATGCAGGCGAAAAGCTTCCAGCCGCATATCTGGGATATTTCATCTACGATCGACACCCGTCGTAGCCAGAATATGGCGTTTGTCACCGGTTCACTCAGCAACCTGACCAGCTACGGCGATCAGTTTGGCGTCGCAACCCTGGTGCCTCTCGACAGCTCGACGCGCAAATCCTATCTGGGGCTGAACTATCAGCAGTTCCTGACGGATGAAGGGCTGATGATGCAGTTGAAGGGCAGCTTTTATCGCGATAATCCACGCGACTACACGCGCCTGCTGAATTTCCCTGGCGGGTATTTTGACTCACGCCAGGAGACCACGCAGTACAACGGCGGCGCAATGTTCAGCTATCCGGTGCTCCTGACCGGAAAACAGCAGTTCAATATTAACGGTGGCATGGACTATACCGACCGGCGTAACGATAACCACATTCGCGCTATCGTCGGCGATCAAACGGTATACAGCGTGACGCAAAAGTCGCATGTGCGTTATCCGGCGCTTGAGTTCGGGATGAACGGCTTTCAGGCCTTCGATCGGGCCAGCATCAACGGCAAGCTGACCCTGCGTCAGGGTATTAACGCCTCCTCGATGTCCGATGCGGCGCCCGTCTATGGTAATGACCTGTCGTTTACCCTCTGGAAAAGCAATATTGATGCAGCATGGATGATCACCGATACATGGCGACTTTCGACGTCAATGGAAGGCGATTGGTCGGACAATGATTTACCGGAGCCAGAGCGCGTCAGTTTCGGCGCCCAACGTTTTGGTCGTGGTTATCAGGATGGCGAAGCCAGCGGCGACTACGGCTACGGCGGGCAGGTTGAGCTGCGTTATTTGCATCAGCGTAAAGAGAGCATCTGGCTTGCCACCGTGCAGCCTTACGTCCTTGCCGATACCGCGCAAACCTGGTTCAACGCGCCGGGCTACCCCCACCAGCGGCTGGCATCCGTGGCGACCGGGGTCATGGTCGGTGATAACAAGCACTACAGCGTGACGGTCGAAGCCGCGCGTCCGGTCGGAGATAAACCCACCGACACGCACAACCGGGAATGGCGCTACAGCCTGACCTTCAGCTGGAACTTCAATAATCTACATTAATTTCGCCGCGGTACGCTGGCCGACATCGACACAGGCCAGCGCCGCCGTAGGGCAGGCGGCCACGCAGGCAGGCCCTTCTTCGCGGTGACGACACAAGTCACACTTAATCGCCCGCGGCCTGGCCTGCTGCATCGTGACGTTCATCGCCCCGAACGGACATGCCAGCATACAGCTTTTGCAGCCAATACAGCGCGACTGATCGACGGCGATCGTCTCGCCTTCTCGCACGATCGCCCCCGTCGGGCAAACGTTGCTGCACGGCGCATCTTCGCACTGATGGCAGGCTACCGCCGTTGAAAACGAATCCCCCTTCACCACTCGAATGCGCGGCAAAAAGGCTTCACGCGAGACGGTATGACACGCCTGCTGATCTTGATGTGCCACCACGCAGGCAACTTCACAGGTACGGCAGCCGATGCATTTTAAAGAATCGGCGACAATAAACGGGTTCATTTCCCACTCCGTGATAGTTGATAAACGCTAAGAGTGCCAGAGTGGGGGGCGTTCATGCTTTGATCAAACAGCTGAGATGCGCCATTTTTGTCATCGACCTAACATGCTTTGTCTCTTTGCCTCAGGCAGAATGAATATGCTGTTTGCAATAGCGCCGTTTCCACGCTGCGGGCGTCAAGCCGGTGTGTTTGCGAAAAACCTGGCGGAAATACCCGACATCAGCAAACCCGCACTGTTCGGCCACTTCCTTAAGCGAACGCGTAAGGTTACTCAGCAGCTTCTCTGCCGCCTGATGGCGCTGCGCTTACCAGGCAGACCGGCAAAAAATCAATCGGCTGGTCTGATTCCAGACCAGCCCCAGCTATCGCTTCACCGCCAGATAAACTATATTCGCCCTTACGATAAAACCATCAAGATGACCCCATGGACGAATTTCAAAATCTGACGCTGCATAAAATCAGCGCAGGCAGTGTTTTTAAAATTCACCTTCTGGGCCTGCTTTGTTCGCTGGTCCCCCTCGGTGTACTCAATGGTATTCTGAGCGCCATTGGTATTACGGTGTTCACCCTGCGCTGGAACGGGGAAATCGTTCACGGCTTCTCCGCACTGATACTCAGCCCGCTGCTATTTTTGCTTCTGGCGCTGGTAGTTACCGGTATTATCGGCAGCCTGACCTGGCTCGGGTTATGGATTTACGGGCAGTTTCGCAAGCTCACGCTGCGCATTGTGCCAGCCGGTGATAACCGCGAAGAATAATTGTCATGCCATGTGCGGTGCCTGATGGCGCTGCGCTTATCAGGCCTACCGGGCACACACTGTAGGCCTGATAAGGCGAAGCCGCCATCCGGCTCTCTGCACAACGGCATTCCCGGAAACAAAAAAGCAGAACGCACGCGTTCTGCTTTTTTTCGTGCAGAGGATGAATTACATCGCGGCGCGGAAAATCGCCATGATTTCGTCGTGCGTCGCCTGGACAGGGTTAGTGAATCCGCACGCATCTTTCAGCGCGTTGGTCGCCAGCACCGGAATATCTTCTTCTTTCACGTTCAGGTCGCGCAGGCCAGCCGGAATGTTTACCTGACGCGCCAGTTTGCGGATCGCATCGATACACGCCTGTGCGCCCTGCTCGTTGCTCATCGCGCTGACGTCGATATGCATCGCCTGAGCGCAGTCACGCAGGCGCGCCGCAGCCACCTTGCTGTTGAACACCTGTACGTGCGGCAGCAGAACCGCGTTGCATACGCCGTGCGGTAGATCGTAGAAGCCGCCGAGCTGGTGCGCCATCGCGTGAACATAGCCCAGCGACGCATTGTTAAACGCCATGCCGGCCAGGAACTGTGCGTAGGCCATCGCTTCACGCGCTTCGCCGTTGCTACCGTGTTCTACCGCCGTCGGCAGATTATCGACAATCATGGTAATGGCTTTCAGCGCACAGGCATCGGTAATCGGCGTCGCGGCAATAGACACGTAGGCTTCAATGGCGTGGGTCAGCGCATCCATCCCGGTAGCAGCAGTCAACCCTTTCGGCATACCTTCCATCAGGGAAGAATCGTTAACGGACAGGATCGGCGTAACGTGCTTGTCGACGATGGCCATTTTAATGTGACGAGTGACGTCGGTAATAATGCAGAATCGGGTCATTTCAGACGCCGTACCTGCCGTGGTGTTGATAGCGATCATCGGCAGCTGCGGTTTGGCAGAGCGGTCAACGCCCTCGTAGTCGCGGATATCACCGCCGTTGGCAGCCACCAGGGCAATCCCTTTTGCGCAGTCGTGCGGGGAACCGCCGCCCAGCGAAACGACGCAATCGCAGTCATTCGCGCGCAGCATTTCCAGGCCGTCTTCGACGTTAACGGTGGTCGGGTTTGGGTGCGTACCGTCAAATACCACGCTATGGATGTCATATTCCTGCAAACGCTTCTGGATATCGCCAGCGACACCCAGCTTATTCAGGACTGCATCAGTGACAATCAGAGCACGGCGAAAGCCATATTCCTTCATGGTATTCATTGCGTCATTTAACGCGCCATTACCGATAACATTCACTGATGGAATGAAGAAAGTAGATGCAGCCATGATAGTTCCTTTATTTAATAAGCAGGCCCCAGAGGCTATAGTAATAACCTCTGCAAAAACACGATCAAGTTAGCATTTCAGACCTTAAATAAAATAAAAATCGCGGCATCTCATTGTTTATGCCGCGATTTGTGGTGATTAATATATTTTTGTATTTTATTTAATATTTTTTCTAAATAAATTGTTAGTTTTTATTATCCGGGAACAGCAACGCATCACGTAATAAATGATCGTTACCGCGACGGCGCGTAAAACCAATTCGGTTGAAATATTCCAGAATCTGAATCGCCAGCTTGCGGCCAACGTTCAATTTATCGCGGAAGTCCGCCGCGCAGGTGGAGCCTTTTTCCAGATGGAGATCGCGAATCATGTTAGCAAACGCCACAATGCGATCGTTACGATAGTAGCGATCTTTCACAATGGCGGTAATCATCCCCTGCTGCGCAGCCTGACGTAAAACGCTGCGCATGGTGTTTTCATCCGTACCGGTCTGCGTCGCCAAATCGCGCACCCACCAGGGCTCGTCGCCAAACAGCGGCGCGGCTTTCAGCCAGATAACCTGCTGCTCGTCGGTAAAACCGGCCTTATGTTCCGGCAGGTGCAGCCAGCCGTGGTGGCTGGCGATGGTTCCGCTGGCACGCATCTGCTCAATTAACGTGAGGACCAGCGCTTCATCTTCCATCGGCAGCGCGATACGGCGCAGACGTTCACGACCCGGGCCAGGTTCATCTTTGTGCTGCTCGTGGTACTGCGCCAGCGCGTCCAGCAGCTTACGCTGCCAGCGCGCGGCCAGCGGGGCATCCAACAGGCTGTCACCGGCCAGGATGAAACCTGGCTGAGCAATCAGCGCTTCCAGCCCCTGGGCACTAAGCTGGCGCGCCCAGCCAAATTCACGCAGCTTTACCGCATCACGCGCGAGGTGCACCGCCAGCGCCTGCGCGTCGTTTTCTGCCAGCGCAAGCGCCGCAATCCATGCCAGGTACTCCGGCTTGCGCTTGCCACGGCGCGGTGAATTGAGCGTCACCACCCGCGCTCCGGCCAGCGTAACCTTCGCCGAAATATCGCGTAGCACCAGACGATCGTTATCCGCCAGCCACAGCGGTGTATCGAGCACCAGTTCAGCGAGGTTATTTTCCAGCAACGATACACGCCCGGTAATATGGCTGGCCGCATGGTGAATATGCAGCGGCTGCCATTGGCTCAGCGGCACATGGCTTTGTAGCTCAACAATCACCCGCTCAACGGCCTCCGGCGGCGCTTCTGTCAGCAGCCAATCGCCGCGGCTGATATCGCCCTTTTCCGCTGCACCGACAATATTCAGGGCAATACGCTGCCCGCCATGCGCGTGCTCAACCGGCTGATTCTGGGCGTGCAGACCGCGTACGCGCATCGGCGTACCCATTCCGGTCAACCATAGGGTATCGCCCACGCACACATCGCCCGACAGCGCCGTCCCGGTAACCACCAGGCCCGCCCCTTTTACGGTAAACGCGCGGTCGATGGCCAGACGAAAACGCTGGTGCTCAGGATGCTCGCGGGCGGCGAGCTGGCGCAGGTGTTCGCGCAGGGCCTCAATGCCCTTGCCCTCGGTGGCCGCCGTTTCAAATAACGTCGCCGGCTCAAAAGCATATTCACGAAGAACATCGGTAATTTGGCGGCGAACTTCAGCAATACGCACGGCATCGACGCGATCGACTTTAGTTAATGCCACCGTCAGCGTGGGCTTGCCCGTCAGTTGAAGAATCGCCAGATGTTCACGGGTTTGCGCCATCACGCCATCGTCACATGCCACCACCAGCAGGGCGTGATCGATCCCCCCCACGCCCGCCAGCATATTCGAAAGAAATTTTTCATGCCCAGGCACATCGATAAAGCCCAGCACGCGGCCGTCCGGCTGCGGCCAGTAGGCGTAGCCGAGATCGATAGTCATGCCGCGTGATTTCTCTTCCGGCAGGCGGTCGGCGTTAATGCCGGTAATCGCCTGTAGCAGCGTGGTTTTGCCGTGGTCAACGTGACCGGCGGTGGCAATAATCATTTCAGCAACATCTCCAGGAAACGGGGTTCATCTTCAAGGCAGCGTAAATCCAGCCACAGGCGTCCGTCATAAATCCGGCCAATGACCGGCACCGGCAGGCTGCGCCAGCGGTTTGCCAGCGCCTCAAGGCGACTGCCGCGCCCATCGAGCGGCGTAAAAGCAATGGCCGCGCTGGGCAGGCTTTCGGCGGGCAGCGAGCCGCTGCCAATCTGCGACATACACGGCATGACCTGAACGGCGAATTCCGCGTCGTAGCGCTCGGCCAGCGGGGTACGCAGACGCTGCGCCTGTTGGTTGATCTCTTCAACGTGGCGGCTAAGCAAGCGCAGCGTAGGTAGCTCTGCCGCCAGTTTTTCCGGGTGCAAATACAGACGCAGAGTGGCTTCAAGCGCCGCCAGCGTCATTTTATCCGCGCGCAGCGCACGCTTGAGCGGGTGCTGCTGCAGCTGGGCTATCAGCGTTTTTTTGCCGACGATGATTCCCGCCTGCGGGCCCCCCAGCAGCTTATCGCCGGAGAAGCTCACGAGGCTGACGCCGGCGGCAATCATCTCCTGCGGCATCGGTTCTTTTGGCAGCCCGTAGCGGCTCAGATCGACCAGCGAACCGCTGCCCAAATCTGCCACCACCGGCACGCCCAGCTCGTGGCCCATTTCCGCCAGCTCGGCTTCTTCTACCGATTTGGTAAACCCTTCAATGCTGTAGTTGCTGGTGTGCACCTTCATTAACAGCGCGGTATTGTCATTTACCGCCTGGCGGTAGTCTTTGGCATGGGTGCGGTTGGTGGTGCCCACTTCGTGCAGCACGCAGCCGGCCTGGCGCATCACGTCAGGGATACGGAACGCGCCGCCAATTTCCACCAGCTCGCCACGCGACACCACCACTTCTTTTCCGGCCGCCGTCGCCGCCAGCATCAGCAGCACCGCGGCGGCGTTATTATTGACGATACAGGCATCTTCCGCGCCGGTTAAACGGCACAGCAGGTCGGCTAACGCCCGATCGCGGTGGCCGCGCCCGGCGCCGTCCAGGTCGTACTCCAGCGTCACCGGATCGCGCATAACCTGGGCGACGGCATTCACAGCCGACGTTGCCTGCTGTGCACGGCCCAGGTTGGTGTGCAGCACGGTGCCCGTCAGGTTGATGACCGGGCGCAGCGCGCTTTGCGCATCGCGCGCCAGCCGCTGTGCCGTCTCCTGCGCCCAGTCCTCGCTCCAGGCCGGCAGCGCCTGCTGCTCACGGATGCTAAGCCGCGCATCGTCCAGCATCTGGCGGAGCTGTTCTACCACCTGAGTGTGGCCATGGGCATCAAGTAAACGCGCAAACGCAGGCTCGCGAAGCAAGCGGTCGGTTGCGGGAAGCTGGCTGTAAAGCGAACGGGTATCGGTAGTCATGAATAGGCCTGACGGTTAAATGTTACCCCTCCCGACGGGAGAGGGAGTCATGGGAAGGGATTGTACAACGGACTGCGGTTAGGCGTTATAGCGTTCAATCAAGCCTTTGGCGGTTCGGTGCGCGCAAAGCTCTCGCGCAGGAACAGCGTTTCGGCCAGCTTCACCAGACGTGGGCGATCGACACACCAACCTGGCGCAATGCGGCGAAAGTTCAGGTAGCCAATCGCGCAGGCAATGGCGATGGTCGCCAGATTGAGGGTGTCAGCCTTCAGCGTGCCGTCGGCTAAATAGCCTTCCAGCGCGTCAAGGCTGCGGGCAATTTTTTCGCGCTGGCGCAGGACTTCCGCTTCCGACTGCTGCGCTGCCGGACGGGCGAGCTCACGCACCGAGGCCAGGCCGGCGTCCATAATGCCGTCGGCCAGCGCTTCCATCTGGCGTACCTTTAACGCTTCATGGGGATCGTTCGGCACCATTTCCGGTGCAATATTCAGTTGCTCAATGTACTGAGCAATAATCGGCGAATCGAACCAGCATTCTCCGCTATCGGTGACTAGCGCAGGCACTTTCCCTAACGGGTTAAATTGCGCCACACCGTTTTCAGCGTTATAGGGCTGCTCGTTGATAAATTCGAAGGCGATCCCCTTTTCCAGTAAGAGGATCGAGATTTTTCGGACAAATGGACTCGTGTAGCTGCCAACCAGTTTCATGTTCAACTCCTTTGCGCCAACAAAGCTATCAGTATGGCTCAGGCAGCCGCATTCGCCCTCTGGTTTTTATCCATTGAGCGATCGGGATAAAATAAAGAGCAGACAGACTACTTATGCAAAGTCTCCACGGGCCTGTACAGCTGACGGTAGTACGCCAGTCTTTCGAGAAACATCTCCGCTTTTTCTTCGGGGATATCGGTAGGAACCCGATCCGAACGCGACCGTTTGTTCAGATACTCCATGAACGCCTGGCTTGAAGCCATAAAGTCCACTGCTTTATCAATAAGTTGTGGAACATTTTCTCCGATCTTTCTCATCGTGCGCTCCTTCTCTTAAAAACCCTCTTATAAGAATGGATACTTAATCAAAAGCCCGTTGAGGAAAACGTGCGCATTTTGCGTAGAAATTTTAGAAAATGTGGCCTGGAGGAGAAATTACAAAAATAATCATAATAATCAGATTATTATGAAAATAATAAACGAATTGTCACGCAAAGAAACTACCGCATTTTGTATAATTAACTACCAGAAATGAGCGACAACGCGCATACTAGAAGCTATTACGCCTATTTTGTTATCAGATATCAGCAAGATGAAAGAAATCGAAAAAAATGAAATTAAGCGCCTGAGCGACCTGCTCGACGCTATTCGCCACCAGCAGGCAGCCCTGTCCCTGGTTGAAAGCGCAGAAAAATATGCCGAGCTGGAAGCAGAAAAAGCTAAGCTCGAAACTGAAATCGCGCGCCTGCGCGAAGTCCATACCCAGAAGCTGAGCAAAGAAGCGCAGAAGCTGGTCAAAATGGGTTTCAGCCGCCCTATCACGAAAAAAGAACAGGCCGACATGGGCAAGCTGAAGAAAAGCGTGCGCGGTCTGGTTGTTGTTCACCCAATGACGGCGCTAGGCCGTGAAATGGGTCTGCAGGTCATGACCGGGTTCGCAAAGAGCGAATTCTGATGCGACCCCCCTGAACCTTCTCCCGCCCGGGGGAAGGTTTTGTTCTACGCCTTCCATTGCTACCCCTCTGAATTGGCCCAACCAATTTCACAACCAAATTGCTATTGGTTCACAATTCCATCATTAAACATCACATTCTCATTGCTAACGCATAACATTTAGTTAACCATTCATTGTCATTAACCCTACACCACCCTATTGGCAGGGCCAATTTTACACAAACTGTGACGCAGAGATGAGCACAGACTCACCGCCGAGCAGCGCGTATGGCCCCCTGGAGACCTGCATGAGCCTCTGGCAACAAAACTACGATCCGGCCGGGAATATCTGGCTATCGAGCCTGATCGCATCGCTCCCGATCCTGTTCTTCTTCTTCGCGCTGATTAAGCTCAAGCTGAAAGGCTATGTGGCGGCTAGCTGGACAGTCGCTATCGCCCTGGGCGTCGCGCTGCTGTTCTATAAGATGCCCGTCGATCGCGCGCTGGCGTCGGTGGTTTACGGCTTCTTCTACGGCCTGTGGCCGATTGCCTGGATTATTATCGCTGCCGTTTTCGTCTACAAAATTTCGGTGAAAACCGGGCAGTTCGATATTATTCGTGCGTCGATTCTTTCGATCACCCCGGACCAGCGTTTGCAGATGCTGATTGTCGGTTTCTCCTTCGGGGCCTTCCTCGAAGGGGCGGCGGGCTTCGGCGCACCGGTGGCGATTACCGCAGCGCTGTTGGTCGGCCTGGGCTTTAACCCACTGTATGCCGCAGGGCTATGTCTGATTGTCAACACCGCGCCGGTCGCCTTTGGCGCGATGGGTATTCCGATTCTGGTTGCCGGTCAGGTTACCGGGCTGGACAGCTTCCACATTGGCCAGATGGTCGGCCGCCAGCTACCGTTCCTGACCATTATCGTGCTGTTCTGGATCATGGCGATTATGGACGGCTGGCGCGGTATCAAAGAGACCTGGCCTGCGGTTATGGTGGCGGGAGGATCGTTCGCTATCGCCCAGTACCTCAGCTCCAACTTCCTCGGCCCAGAGCTGCCGGACATCATCTCCTCGCTGGTGTCGCTGGTGTGCCTGACGCTGTTCCTCAAGCGCTGGCAGCCGGTACGCATTTTCCGCTTTGCCGACATGGGCGCGTCACAGGTCGATATGAATCTGGCACGCACCGGTTATACCGCCGGCCAGGTTATCCGCGCCTGGTCACCGTTCCTGTTCCTGACCGCGACCGTTACGCTGTGGAGCATTCCGCCGTTTAAAGCGCTATTCGCCCCGGGCGGCGCAATGTACGATCTGGTGATCAACATCTCGGTACCGTTCCTCGACAAAATGGTTGCGCGCATGCCACCGGTTGTTAGCCAGGCGACCGCCTACGCGGCGGTGTATAAGTTCGACTGGCTATCTGCCACCGGCACCGCAATTCTGTTTGCCGCCCTGCTGTCTATTGTCTGGCTGCGCATGAAGCCAAAAGATGCCATCAGCACCTTCGGCTCCACGCTGAAAGAGCTGGCGTTACCGATTTACTCCATCGGTATGGTGTTGGCGTTCGCTTTTATCTCGAACTATTCCGGCCTGTCATCGACGCTGGCACTGGCGCTGGCGCATACCGGCCATGCCTTTACCTTCTTCTCACCGTTCCTGGGTTGGCTTGGCGTGTTCCTGACCGGTTCAGACACCTCTTCCAACGCCCTGTTCGCCGCGCTTCAGGCCACCGCCGCGCAGCAGATTGGGGTATCGGACGTGCTGCTGGTTGCCGCGAATACGACCGGCGGCGTCACCGGCAAGATGATTTCACCACAGTCCATCGCAATTGCCTGTGCGGCGGTGGGCCTGGTGGGTAAAGAGTCCGATCTGTTCCGCTTTACGGTCAAACACAGCCTGATTTTCACCTGTATGGTGGGCGTCATCACCACGCTGCAGGCTTATGTCTTAACCTGGATGATTCCGTGATAACACTGCCCAAACGTCTGTCAGACGATGTCGCCTGCCGCGTGCGGGCGCTGATTGAAGAACAACAGCTGGAGGCGGGCATGCGATTGCCCGCTGAACGCAAGCTGGCAAGCCAGCTCGGCGTGTCGCGCAACTCACTGCGCGAAGCGCTGGCGAAATTGGTTAGCGAAGGTTTGCTCCTGAGCCGCCGCGGCGGCGGCACCTTCGTGCGCTGGCAGCATGAGGGCTGGTCCGAACAAAATATTGTCCAGCCGCTGAGAACGCTGCTGGCCGATGATCCGGGCTACAGCTTCGATATTCTGGAAGCTCGCCACGCCATCGAAGCCAGCACCGCGTGGTACGCCGCGATGCGCGCCACCGATGCCGACAAAGAAAAAATCCGCCTCTGCTTTGAAGCCACCCAGAGCGACGACCCGGACCTTGCCTCACAGGCCGACGTGCGTTTCCACCTGGCCATTGCCGAGGCATCCCACAACGTGGTGCTGCTGCAAACCATGCGCGGATTTTTCGATCTGCTGCAATCTTCGGTTATCCAGAGCCGCGAACGCATGTATCTGGTGCCGCCGGTGTTTGCGAAATTGACCGAACAGCATCTGGCCATCCTCAACGCCATTACCCACGGTGACGCTGAAGGCGCTCGTCAGGCGATGATGGCGCATCTCGGGTTTGTCCACACCACGATTAAACGTTTTGACGAAGACCTGGCCCGCCAGGCGCGGATCACCCGCCTGCCCGACGACCACACTGATATTTCCAGGGAGAAAAAAGCATGATTATTTCCGCCGCGAGTGACTATCGCGCTGCTGCCCAGCGCATTCTGCCGCCGTTTCTGTTCCACTACATCGACGGCGGCGCCTACGCCGAGCACACCCTGCGCCGTAACGTAGAAGACCTGTCCGACGTGGCCCTGCGCCAGCGCGTGCTGAAGAATATGTCTGACCTGAGCCTGGAAACCACGTTGTTTAAAGAGCAGCTGTCGATGCCGGTGGCGCTGGCACCGGTTGGGCTGTGCGGCATGTACGCCCGTCGCGGTGAGGTGCAGGCCGCCGCCGCCGCCGATGCTAAAGGTATTCCGTTTACCCTTTCCACCGTGTCAGTCTGCCCGATTGAAGAGGTCGCACCGACCATTAAGCGCCCGATGTGGTTCCAGCTGTACGTCCTGCGCGATCGCGGCTTTATGCGCAACGCGCTGGAGCGCGCCAAAGCGGCGGGCTGCTCAACGCTGGTCTTTACCGTTGATATGCCGACGCCGGGCGCGCGCTACCGCGATGCCCACTCCGGTATGAGCGGCCCGAACGCTGCGATGCGCCGCTACTGGCAGGCCGCCACCCATCCGCAGTGGGCGTGGGATGTGGGCCTGAATGGTCGCCCACACGACTTAGGCAATATTTCCACCTACCTCGGCAAACCAACCGGGCTGGAAGATTACATCGGCTGGCTGGCGAATAACTTCGATCCGTCCATTTCGTGGAAAGACCTGGAATGGATCCGCGAATTCTGGGATGGCCCGATGGTGATCAAAGGGATCCTCGATCCGGAAGATGCCCGCGACGCGGTGCGCTTCGGCGCCGACGGGATTGTGGTTTCGAACCACGGTGGCCGTCAGCTTGACGGCGTACTCTCCTCCGCCCGCGCGCTGCCGGCAATTGCTGACGCAGTAAAAGGCGATATTACGATCCTTGCCGATAGCGGCATCCGTAACGGTCTGGACGTGGTGCGCATGATTGCGCTGGGCGCCGACAGCGTGCTGCTGGGGCGCGCGTATCTGTATGCACTGGCGACACACGGCCAGGCGGGTGTGGCTAACCTGCTGAATCTGGTTGAGAAAGAGATGAAGGTGGCGATGACGCTGACCGGAGCGAAAACCATTAAGGATATTAGCGGTAATTCGCTGGTGCAGCAGGCGGACGTGGCGCAGACGTTCCGTGCGATTCAGCGCGGCGACGCGGCGTAGCACGCTCTGGCTGTTCAGCAATGTAGGCCGGATAAGGCGTTTACGCCGCCATCCGGCAACGTGCTCAATATTGCCTGATGGCGCTACGCTTATCAGTCCTACAGGATGAGGGTGACTGCGTTTTCTGCTATCCTGCCCCCGCAATCCAAGGGGGCAGCATGCTTAACATCGTTTTATTCGAACCAGAAATCCCACCCAATACCGGCAATATCATCCGCCTGTGCGCCAATACCGGTTTCAATCTCCATATCATCGAACCAATGGGCTTTGCCTGGGACGATAAGCGCCTGCGTCGCGCCGGGCTGGATTACCATGAGTTTACCGCCGTTCAGCGCCATGCCGACTATGCGGCGTTTCTCGAAAGCGCCAAACCGCAGCGGCTGTTTGCCCTCACGACCAAAGGCACGCCTGCGCACAGCGCGGTGAGCTATCAGGACGGTGATTTTCTGATGTTTGGCCCAGAAACGCGCGGGCTGCCCGCGACCATTCTGGACGCGCTGCCGCCCGAGCAAAAAATTCGTATTCCTATGATGCCGGACAGCCGCAGCATGAACCTGTCGAACGCGGTGTCGGTGGTGGTGTATGAAGCATGGCGCCAGTTGGGGTATCCGGGCGCGGTATTACGGAGCTGATAGATTGCCGGATGGCGGCTCCGCCTTATCCGGCCTACGTCTGGCAACGTGAATGCCGTTAAATCCCGTCGCCGTACTCAAATCCGTGATTGATACCGTTAAAGTGTTGGTCCATATCCATCGCCGGTTTATCTGACTCCGGCTTGCCGACGATGCGCGCCGGAACACCTGCAGCCGTGGTATGCGGCGGAACGGGTTGTAAAACCACGGAGCCCGCGCCAATCTTCGCGCCGCGCCCCACTTCGATGTTGCCGAGAATTTTAGCACCCGCGCCAATCATGACGCCTTCGCGAATTTTCGGGTGACGGTCGCCGCTGGTTTTCCCGGTCCCCCCCAGGGTAACGGATTGCAGGATGGAGACATCGTTTTCAATGACCGCCGTTTCGCCCACCACGATGCCGGTCGCGTGGTCAAGCATGATGCCGCGGCCAATCTTCGCCGCCGGGTGGATGTCCACCTGGAACGATACCGACACCTGGTTTTGCAGGAAAATCGCCAGCGCGCGACGCCCTTGCCCCCACAGCCAATGGCCGATGCGATAGGCTTGTAACGCGTGGAAGCCTTTCAGGTACAGCAGCGGCGTTGAATATTTGTCGACCGCCGGGTCGCGGGTGCGAACGGCCTGAATATCACAGGCGGCGGAGGCGATCATTTCCGGATCGGCGGCGTAGGCTTCTTCCACCACTTCGCGAATAGCGATAGCAGGCATAATGGGTGAAGCCAGTTTATTCGCCAGCATATAGCTTAATGCGCTGCCAAGATTTTCATGTTTGAGTAGCGTGGCGTGATAGAAACTGGCGAGCATTGGCTCACAGTCGGCCAGAGCCCTGGCTTCCGCTTTAATGTTGTTCCAGACAATTTCCAGTTCTTCACACGACATTGCATACTCCAGACGTATTGGAACGATCGGCCAGTCTCTGCTAGCCGGATCGTCGGGATGACAAAGGTTTCCTGCGATTAGTTGCCGCTATGCTCATCCTTGCGTGCACGACCTAACAAGGTCAATGCTGCCTCGCGCGCACTTTTTCCGCAATATAATACCTGATAAATTTCCTCGGTTATTGGCATTTCGACACCTACACGGTGCGCCAACTCGCGGACTTCTTTGGTATTACGGTAACCCTCGACCACCTGGCCAATAGCGTCCTGCGCTTCCTGCACCTGCGCCCCTTTCCCCAGCGCCATACCGAAACGACGGTTACGCGACTGGTTGTCGGTACAGGTCAGCACTAAGTCTCCCAGCCCCGCCATGCCCATAAAGGTCACCGGGTCAGCGCCCAGCGCCACGCCCAGGCGTGACATTTCGGTCAACCCACGGGTAATCAGCGCCGTACGCGCGTTCGCGCCAAAGCCGATGCCGTCGGAGATACCCGCGCCAATCGCAATCACGTTTTTCACCGCACCGCCCAGCTGGACGCCGATGAAGTCAGGATTACTGTAAACGCGGAAACTTTTGCCACAGTGCAGCAACTGCTGTAAATCGTCGGCAAAGGTCGGGTCGGTGGCCGCCAGTGAAATCGCCGTTGGCAGACCTGCCGCCAGTTCTTTAGCGAACGTCGGGCCAGAGATCACCGCCAGCGGGATTTCATCACCCAGCGCTTCGCGCGCCACATCCTGCAGCAGACGACCGGTTTCTGCTTCCAGCCCTTTTGTCGCCCAGACCAGGCGCGCATCAGGACGAAGCAACGGTTTCATCTGACGAAGTACGTCGCCGAACACGTGGCTTGGCACCACCACCAGAATATCGCGGCTGGCAGCCAGCGCGGTCGCAAGGTCGCTTTCCAGGTGCAGCGTATCGGGGAACGGAACGTCGGGAAGGAATGCCGCGTTGCAGCGATCGTGCTGCAAGGTTGCGACATGCTTGGGATCGTGGCCCCACAGTACAACCGGGTGGCCGTTTCTTGCCACGGTGATGGCAAGAGCGGTGCCGTACGAGCCGGCACCGATCACAGTCATTGAAGCATTAAGTGCGTTCATCAGGCATCCTGATGTTGTTCTGCACCTTCGCCAGACTGCTGTTGCAGATAGTTCATGAACAGCGCATCAAAGTTAACCGGCGCAAGGTTCAGCTGTGGGAAGGTCCCACGGGAAACCAGGCTGGTGATGCATTCACGCGCATACGGGAACAGGATGTTCGGGCAGTAGGCACCCAGGCAATGAGCCATCTGGGTTCCTTCGATACCTTCGATAGAGAAGATACCCGCCTGCTGAGTTTCGCACAGGAACGCAGTTTCTTCGCCCAGCGTCGCCGTTACGGTGACACGCAGCACCACTTCATACACGCCTTCAGCCAGCTGGTTGGAAGCGGTATCAAGATCAAGTTTAACCTCTGGCTGCCAATCTTTCTGGAAAACATGCGGTGCATTCGGCGCTTCGAAGGAAACGTCTTTGGTGTAGATGCGCTGAATCTGGAAAGCCATTTCTGCGTTGTTTTGTTCTGACATGTGTAAAAACCCTTTCGTGTTGTCCTTAAAAAAAGCGGTACGCTTCACGCCCGCCGAAGTCAGGCGTGAACGCTTCGCAAAGCATTAGCGCAGCAGGGGATCAAGTCCACCACGCGCATCAAGCGCATACAAGTCGTCGCAGCCGCCAATGTGCTGTGCATCAATAAAAATCTGCGGCACCGTGGTGCGGCCGCTGCGCTGAATCATCTCTTCACGCTTTTCCGCGTTGCCGTCGATAGGCAGTTCCTGGAAGGTGACGCCTTTTTCAGACAGCAGCGCTTTTGCACGGTGGCAATAAGGGCACGTCGCTTTGGTGTAAATCTCAATCTTCGCCATGACAGCTCTCCTGACTTTACCCGAGAAATCTTATTTGCCGCGAACCAGCGGCAGGTTTTCACCACTCCAGCCAGCAATACCTTCTTTCAGTACGAAAACTTTTTCAAAACCCGCTTTCAGCAGCGCGTTGGCAGACTCGCTCGCCTGCATACCGGAGCCATCGGCAACGATAATCGGTTTGTCTTTGTGCTTTTCCAGCTCGCCGACGTTGTTGGCTTTGATTTCGCTCGCCAGCAGATTCACAGAACCGGCAATGTGGCCTTTACGGAAATCGTCGCGCTGGCGCAGGTCAACGACCACGGCGTCTTCTTTGTTAATCAGGCGCGTCGCTTCGCCACGGTTGATGACCTTAACTTTAGACATCAGCCCTTTAAAGGTGGTGAACAGCACGGCCGCCAGCAGCGCGATCCACGCGATGCTCAGGACAGGGTGACGACCAACAAATTGCATAATCTCTTGCATGGGGGGTAACAGCTCCCGACGTGTAATGTTTAAAAACCAGGGAAGGAGTATACCTGCGGCGTGGCGCAAATACAGCCAGCGCGCGCGATGTAATGCGTTTTCTGCGGAGTGCCACGGAAAAAAGGGCGAAAATGTGCGTATTTCCTCGTGCATCTCCCCGCTTTCTTTGATCTCTCATTGTTATTTTATCGATTCAGCTGTAGTAAAATTACGCAAATTTTCTGTCTTTAGAGCATGAGGTTGTCGCAATGTCGGTTTCTAAAAAACCTATGGTACTGGTGATCCTGGATGGCTACGGCTACCGCGAAGAGCAGCAGGATAACGCTATTTTCAGTGCAAAAACCCCGGTAATGGATGCGCTGTGGGCAAAACGTCCGCACACCCTGATTCACGCATCTGGCCTCGAAGTGGGCCTGCCGGACGGTCAGATGGGTAACTCCGAAGTGGGTCACGTTAACCTGGGCGCAGGTCGTATCGTGTATCAGGACCTGACCCGTCTTGACGTGGAAATCAAAGATCGCCAGTTCTTCGCTAACCCGGTGCTGTCCGGCGCGGTAGACAAAGCGGTTGCCGCCGGTAAAGCGGTACACATCATGGGCCTGCTGTCCGCCGGTGGCGTTCACAGCCACGAAGATCACATCATGGCAATGGTAGAGCTGGCCGCTGAACGCGGTGCAGAAAAAATCTACCTGCACGCGTTCCTCGACGGTCGCGACACCCCACCGCGCAGCGCCAACGGCTCCCTGCAGAAGTTTGAAGAGAAATTTGCCGCGCTGGGCAAAGGCCGCGTCGCCTCCATCATTGGTCGTTACTATGCGATGGACCGTGACAACCGTTGGGATCGCGTTGAACAAGCTTACAACCTGCTGGTTGAAGCCAAAGGCGAGTTCCAGGCTGACACCGCGGTTGCCGCATTGGAAGCAGCCTACGCTCGCGATGAAAACGATGAATTCGTCAAAGCCACCGTTATCCGTGCAGCCGGCCAGGCCGATGCCGCAATGGAAGACGGCGATGCGCTGATCTTCATGAACTTCCGTGCTGACCGTGCGCGTGAAATCACCCGTGCATTCGTGAACGCTGACTTCGACGGCTTCAAACGCCACAAAGAAGTCAAACTGGGTGACTTCATCATGCTGACCGAATACGCAGCAGACATCAAAGCACCGTGCGCTTATCCACCAGCCTCCCTGGAAAATACTTTCGGTGAGTGGATGGCGAAGCATGACAAAACGCAGCTGCGCATCTCCGAAACTGAAAAATATGCACACGTGACCTTCTTCTTTAACGGCGGCGTAGAAGAGCCGTTCAAAGGTGAAGATCGCATTCTGATCAACTCCCCGAAAGTGGCGACCTACGACCTGCAGCCGGAAATGAGCTCCGCCGAGCTGACCGAAAAACTGGTTGCCGCCATCGAAAGCGGTAAGTACGACACCATCATCTGTAACTACCCGAACGGCGATATGGTTGGCCATACTGGCGTGATGGAAGCCGCGGTGAAAGCCGTTGAAGCCCTGGACCACTGCCTGGATGAAGTGGCCCGTGCGGTTGAAAAAGTGGGCGGCCAGATGCTGGTCACCGCTGACCACGGCAACGCCGAGCAGATGCGCGATCCGGCTACCGGCCAGGCACACACCGCACACACCAGCCTGCCGGTTCCGCTGATCTACGTTGGCGACAAAACCGTCAAAGCGGTGGAAGGCGGCAAGCTTTCCGACCTCGCGCCGACCATGCTGTCGCTGATGGGCATGGAAATCCCGCAACAGATGACTGGTAAGCCGCTGTTCATCGTGGAATAATCCTTCCCCATGAGGGGAAAGGCGATTTATTCCATTAAATGGGCCGGGGCAACGCTTCGGTCCACGTTGTACGCCAGCGCACTCAGCGCTGGCGTATTGCTGTGCGCGGCATCCGCCCATGCGGACGACCGCTCGCAGCTGCAATCTATTCAGGCCGATATCGCCGCCAAAGAGCGCGCGGTACGTCAGCAGCAGCAGCAGCGCGCTACCCTTCTCGCCCAGCTCAAAGCGCAGGAACAGGCCATTGCCGCCGCCGCGCGCCAGCTGCGCGAAACGCAGAACTCGCTGGCGCAGCTTAACGCGCAAATCGCCGAGATGAACGCCAATATTGCGAAGCTGGAAAAACAGCGCGCCATGCAGGAGCGTAACCTCGCAGCCCAGCTCGATGCCGCGTTTCGTCAGGGCGAACATACCGGTATTCAGCTCATTCTCAGCGGCGAAGAGAGCCAGCGCGGCCAGCGCCTTCAGGCCTATTTTGGCTACCTGAACCAGGCGCGCCAGGAAACTATCGCCGAACTCAAACAAACGCGCGAAGACGTCGCAGCGCAAAAATCCGAGCTGGAAGAGAAGCAGAGCCAACAGCAAACGCTGCTTTATGAGCAAAAGGCGCAGCAGGCTAAGCTCGAAGCGGCGCGCAATGAACGTCAGAAAACAATCTCCGGGCTGGAATCTTCGATTCAGCAGGGCCAGCAGCAGCTCAGCGAACTGCGGGCCAACGAATCCCGCCTGCGCAACAGCATTGCCCGTGCCGAAGCCGCTGCGAAAGCCCGCGCCGAACGCGAAGCCAAAGAGGCTGACGCGGTGCGCAACCGCCAGCAGGAGGCCACCCGTAAAGGCACCACCTATAAACCTTCCGAAAGCGAACGCTCGCTGATGGCGCGCACCGGCGGCCTGGGCGCACCGCGCGGCCAGGCGTACTGGCCGGTTCGCGGGACGACGCTGCATCGCTATGGCGAACAGCTGCAAGGTGAGCTACGTTGGAAGGGGATGGTCATCAGCGCATCGGAAGGGACCGAAGTCAAAGCCATTGCCGATGGGCGCGTCATCCTGGCCGACTGGCTACAGGGCTATGGTCTCGTGGTGGTCGTCGAGCACGGTAAAGGTGATATGAGCCTTTACGGTTATAACCAGAGCGCGCTGGTCAGCGTCGGCACTCAGGTCCGCGCCGGGCAGCCCATCGCCCTGGTGGGCAACAGCGGCGGTCAGGGCCGACCATCGCTCTATTTCGAAATTCGCCGCCAGGGTCAGGCGGTCAATCCACTGCCGTGGTTGGGAAGATAAGTTTTGCTTCAATTTCGTCAGGTTGTACTACTTGGTGCGCTGGCATTAACCGCACCAGGCTATGCCGGTAAGCTCTCTATTGTTATCGATGACTTCGGTTATCGCCCACAGCAGGAAAATCAAGTGCTGGCGATGCCGTCCACGATTTCCGTTGCGGTGCTCCCTAACGCGCCTCACGCCCGTGAAATGGCCACCAAGGCCCATAACGCAGGGCACGAGGTGCTGATTCACCTGCCGATGGCCCCCATCAGCAAGCAGCCGCTGGAAAAAGACACGCTGCGCCCGGATATGAGCAGCGATGAGATCGAGCGCATTATCCGTGAAGCGGTAGAGAAAGTGCCGTACGCCGTAGGCCTGAACAACCATATGGGCAGCGCCATGACCTCCAGCCTGTTCGGCATGCAGAAAGTGATGCAGGCGCTCAGCCGCTACAACCTTTACTTCCTCGACAGCATGACCATCGGCAACAGCCAGGCCATGCGCGCCGCCAACGGCACCGGCGTGAAGGTGATTAAACGCAGAGTGTTCCTCGACGATACCCAGAACGAAGCGGATATTCGCCGCCAGTTTAACCGGGCTATCGATCTGGCGCGCCGCAACGGTTCGGCCATTGCTATCGGCCACCCGCATCCCACCACCGTGCGCGTGCTGCAGCAAATGGTTTATAGCCTGCCGCCGGACATTACGCTGGTCCGCCCGAGCAGCCTGCTCAATGAACCGCAGACTGATACCTCTACGCCAAACCGGGGAATGCCGTCCTCCGTTGAGCCGACGTCACCGCGCAATCCGTTCCGCGGCGTGAAGCTCTGCAAGCCGAAGAAACCGCTGGAGCCGGTCTACGCCAGCCGCTTCTTCAACGTGTTAAGCGAGAGCATCACCCACAGCACGCTGGTGCAGTATATGCAGCTGCAGTGGCAGGGGTGGCAGAACGGTTAGTCTTTCAGATCTAACGTCAGATGGGCCAGACGGCGTGGCGTCAGCGATTTATCGCGCCACTTATTGAAGCGAATGGCCCACAGCATGACCTGATACGCCAGCTTCACGCTGCAAATATTGCTTACCATCCGTTTAAACATGCCGGAGACTTCCGCTTCGGCAATCATCCGCTCGCGAATCTTTTGGTCCGGTTCTTTACGAATGCAGTGGCAGACGCGCAGCGCTTCGTAAATCACCTGCTGCTTAAACTCAGGATAAATCGGAATACGCCCGGCGTAGTCGCGGTTCATCTTGTCGAGCAGACGGGTAATTTTGATGTAATGGCGCTGGTAGATAAGGTTCTTCAGCCCGGTGCGCGGCAGGCGGCTGACGGACGCGCCGTGCAGGAAGTATTTATACAACGGCACTTCCGTATAACGCGCGCGTTTGGCGTTAAACATAAACTCGGTCGACCAGATGATATCCTGGTGATGCAGGCCGGGGATAAAGCTCAGCCCCGCATCACGGATGGTCTGATGGCGGTAAACGCCCATCCACACGACATGGCGCCAGCGGCGGCTGGCGAGCCCTTTACGTAGCCATTCCGGCCCGGTCATGACCTCCGTAGAACGAATCCGGTCGACGGGGATTGAAGCCCAGGTCTTGCCCGTCTCGGCAATACACCAGTCGGCGTTGCACTGCGCCACGTCCAGGTTATCCTTCAGCGCCATCGTCATCAGCGTTTCGTACATTTCCGGGTAGGCAATATCGTCGCCGTCAACGTAGGCAATGTATTCGCCTTTCGCCACCTTCATGCCGGTATTGCGCGCCGCCGAGACGCCCCCGTTACGCTGATGCAGCAGGTGAACATGCGGGTAGCGATCGACGTAAGACTGCGCCAACTCCGCTGAGTTATCCGTCGACCCATCGTTAACAATGATAATCTCGATGTTCTTCCAGGTTTGCGCGATCAGCGAATCCATACAGGCGATGAACGGTTCGCCCGTGTTGTAAAGCGGCATAATGACGCTCAGGAGACCGGGGGTATAGGTCATATAAAATCCTGCCAGACTGTGTAATTAACGGCAATTTTTAACATAGATAGCCATAAAAGGTCAGCGAAAGTTATTGCTGACTGCGCTGCGTAAGGGCAAAAAAAATCCCCGGGTATTTAACGCTAATAAATACCCGGGGACAACTTACGTGAAGCCGATTAATCCCAGCTCAATACGACTTTACCGGACTGGCCGGAACGCATCGCATCAAAGCCTTTCTGGAAGTCATCAATGCCAAAGCGGTGGGTGATAATCGGGGACAGATCCAGCCCGGACTGAATCAGCGCGGCCATCTTGTACCAGGTTTCGAACATTTCACGACCATAGATACCTTTAATAAACAGCCCCTTAAAGATAACTTTGGTCCAATCGATGGACATATCCGACGGAGGGATCCCCAGCATGGCAATGCGCCCACCGTGGTTCATGGTGTCGAGCATTGAGCGGAAGGCTGGCGGCGCGCCGGACATTTCCAGCCCCACGTCGAAGCCTTCGGTCATGCCCAACTCTGCCATGACGTCGTTGAGATTTTCTTTCGCGACGTTAACCGCGCGGGTAACGCCCATTTTGCGCGCCAGCTCCAGACGGTATTCATTCACATCAGTAATAACCACGTTACGCGCGCCGACGTGTTTTGCCACCGCTGCGGCCATGACGCCGATCGGGCCCGCACCGGACACCAGCACATCCTCGCCAACCAGGTCGAAGGACAGCGCGGTGTGTACCGCGTTGCCGAACGGATCGAAGATGGAGGCCAGATCGTCGGAAATATTATCCGGAATTTTGAAGGCGTTGAACGCCGGGATCACCAGCTGTTCCGCAAAGCAGCCCTGACGGTTCACGCCGACGCCAATCGTGTTACGGCACAGGTGCGTACGACCTGCGCGACAGTTACGGCAGTGCCCGCAGGTGATGTGGCCTTCACCGGAGACGCGGTCACCGATCTTAAAGCCACGCACTTCCTGACCGATGCCGATAACTTCGCCAACGTATTCGTGCCCAACGACCATCGGTACCGGAATGGTCTTCTGCGACCATTCATCCCAGTTATAAATATGCACGTCGGTGCCGCAAATCGCGGTTTTGCGAATCTTAATCAGCAGGTCGTTATGGCCGAGCTCCGGTTCTGGAACGTCGGTCATCCAGATCCCTTCTTCCGCTTTCAGTTTGGATAACGCTTTCATCTCACACCCTTAGGCAATGACGCCCAGTTGTTTACCGATGCGGGTAAAGGCTTCCACCGCACGTTCAATTTGTTCCGTCGTATGCGCCGCCGACATCTGGGTACGAATACGCGCCTGGCCTTTTGGTACCACCGGGAAGAAGAACCCGGTCACGTAGATGCCTTCTTTTTGCAGTTCACGTGCGAAGTTTTGCGCCACCACCGCGTCGCCCAGCATGACCGGGATAATCGCGTGATCGGCACCCGCCAGCGTAAAGCCTGCGGCGGTCATTTTTTCACGGAACAGGCGAGCGTTGGCCCACAGTTGGTCGCGCAACGCCGCGCCAGACTCGACCATCTCCAGCACTTTGATGGACGCCGCCACAATTGCGGGTGCCAGCGAGTTGGAGAACAGGTAAGGGCGCGAGCGCTGACGCAGCCACTCCACCACTTCTTTACGCGCGGCGGTATAGCCGCCGGACGCCCCGCCGAGCGCTTTGCCCAGGGTACCGGTAATGATATCCACGCGGCCCATCACATCGCAGTATTCATGGGAGCCACGGCCGTTTTCGCCGACTAAACCGACGGCATGGGAGTCATCGACCATCACCAGCGCATCGTATTTATCCGCCAGATCGCACACGCCTTTCAGGTTGGCAATCACGCCGTCCATGGAGAACACGCCGTCGGTGGCGATCAGGACATGACGAGCACCGGCCGCGCGCGCTTCTTTCAAGCGTTCTTCCAGTTCAGCCATATCGTTGTTGGCATAGCGGAAACGCTTCGCTTTGCACAGGCGCACACCGTCAATGATGGAGGCATGGTTCAGCGCATCGGAAATAATCGCATCTTCAGCGCCCAGCAGCGTTTCAAACAGGCCGCCGTTGGCATCGAAACAGGAGGAGTACAGAATGGCATCTTCCATACCGAGGAAGCTCGCCAGCTTTTTCTCCAGCGCTTTGTGGCTGTCCTGAGTCCCGCAGATGAAACGCACCGACGCCATACCAAAACCGTGGCTGTCCATACCCGCTTTCGCGGCGTTAATCAGCGCTGGATGGTTTGCCAGACCCAGATAGTTGTTGGCGCAGAAGTTGATAACGTGGCTGCCATCGCCCACGGTGATATCCGCCTGCTGAGCGGAGGTGATGATACGTTCTTCTTTAAACAACCCTTCCGCACGAGCGGTGTCCAGGTCGCTGGTTAACTGTTTGTAGAAATCACCACGCATTGCAACTCTCCAGATTCGGTAAAATTTGGCACATATTACCCAAAGCTATACGCTGATACGAGATGATGCATGTCTGAATGAATTATTTGCAGCATAAATCACGCGCCCCCGTCTCGCTACGCGGTGAAAGGCTGAAGGCTGGCAAATGTGATGGTATGATAAGAGGTATTCGTGCCCGGGATACTCCAGGGCCCACCTATCTCAAAGGTTACAGTTATGATTATCGTTACCGGCGGCGCTGGCTTTATCGGCAGCAACATCGTGAAAGCGCTTAATGACAAAGGCATTACCGACATTCTGGTAGTGGACAACCTGAAAGACGGCACCAAGTTCGTGAACCTGGTTGACCTTGATATCACCGACTATATGGATAAAGAAGATTTTCTGATCCAGATTATGGCCGGTGAAGAGTTCGGTGATATTGAAGCCGTGTTCCATGAAGGCGCCTGCTCCTCCACCACCGAGTGGGACGGCAAGTACGTGATGGACAACAACTATCAGTACTCCAAAGAGCTGCTGCACTACTGCCTGGAGCGTGAAATTCCGTTCCTGTACGCCTCTTCCGCCGCCACCTACGGCGGCCGTACCAGCGACTTCATCGAGTCCCGCGAGTTTGAAAAACCGCTGAACGTCTACGGCTACTCTAAATTCCTGTTTGACGAGTACGTGCGCCGCATCATGCCGGAAGCCAACTCGCCGATCGTCGGTTTTCGCTACTTCAACGTCTACGGCCCGCGCGAAGGGCATAAAGGCAGCATGGCGAGCGTCGCGTTCCACCTGAACACTCAGTTGAACAACGGCGAAAGCCCGAAACTGTTTGAAGGCAGCGACGGCTTTAAGCGCGACTTCGTCTACGTCGGCGACGTGGCAGCGGTAAACCTGTGGTTCTGGGAAAACGGTAAATCCGGCATCTTCAACCTCGGTACCGGCCGTGCGGAATCCTTCCAGGCGGTGGCAGATGCCACGCTGGCGTTCCACAAAAAAGGCAGCATTGAGTACATTCCGTTCCCGGATAAACTGAAAGGCCGCTACCAGGCGTTTACTCAGGCCGACCTGACGAATCTGCGCGCCGCTGGCTACGATAAGCCGTTCAAGACCGTCGCCGAAGGCGTAACGGAATATATGGCCTGGTTGAACCGCGACGCGTAAGAAGTCAGCATGAAAATTCTGGTGGTCGGCCCGTCATGGGTGGGCGACATGATGATGTCGCAAAGTCTCTATCGCACGCTCAAGGCGCGCTATCCCCAGGCGATAATCGACGTGATGGCACCCGCGTGGTGCCGTCCGCTGTTATCGCGGATGCCGGAAGTCAATGAAGCGATCGCCATGCCGCTCGGGCACGGCGCGCTGGAAATTGGCGAACGGCGCAAGCTCGGTCATAGCCTGCGCGAACGGCGCTATGACCGCGCTTATGTTCTGCCTAACTCCTTTAAATCGGCACTGGTGCCGTTCTTTGCCGGCATCCCGTTGCGCACCGGCTGGCGCGGCGAGATGCGCTATGGCCTGCTGAACGATGCACGGGTACTGGACAAAGCGGCCTGGCCGCTGATGGTCGAGCGCTACGTGGCGCTGGCCTATGACAAAGGCGTAATGCGCTGCGCGAAAGATCTGCCACAGCCGCTGCTGTGGCCACAATTACAGGTGAATGAGGGCGAGAAATCGCTGGCCTGTAACGCATTTTCGCTCTCCGGCGATCGCCCGATGATCGGTTTTTGCCCCGGCGCCGAGTTTGGCCCGGCTAAACGCTGGCCGCACTATCACTACGCCTCGCTGGCAAAACAGCTGATTGACGAAGGCAATCAGATTGTCCTGTTCGGCTCGGCGAAAGATCACGACGCGGGTAATGAGATTATCGCCGCGCTAAGCGACGAACAAAAAGGCTGGTGCCGCAATCTGGCCGGGGAAACCCAGCTGGAGCAGGCCGTGGTGCTGATTGCCGCCTGTAAGGCGATCGTGACCAACGACTCAGGCCTGATGCACGTGGCCGCAGCGCTTAACCGCCCGCTGGTCGCGCTGTACGGCCCCAGCAGCCCGGACTTTACGCCGCCGTTGTCTAACAAAGCGCGCGTCATCCGACTCATTACCGGCTACCACAAGGTGCGTAAAGGCGACTCTGCGCAGGGTTATCATCAGAGCCTGATCGATATCACCCCGGCGCGCGTTCGCGAAGAGCTCAACGCGCTGCTGTCGAGTGAGGAAGCCTGACGCATGCGGGTGTTGATTGTCAAAACCTCTTCGATGGGCGACGTCCTGCACACGCTACCGGCGTTAACCGACGCGCAGCACGCCATTCCCGGCATCCGCTTTGACTGGGTCGTGGAAGAAGGCTTCGCCCAAATCCCTTCCTGGCACGATGCCGTCGACCGCGTGATTCCGGTCGCCATTCGCCGCTGGCGTAAAGCGTGGTTCTCTGCCCCCATCAAGGCCGAGCGCAAAGCCTTTCGCGACGCCGTTCAGGCGGTGAATTATGACGCCATCATCGATGCCCAAGGGCTGGTAAAAAGCGCCGCGCTGGTCACCCGGCTGGCGCACGGCGTGAAGCACGGCATGGACTGGAGCAGCGCCCGCGAACCGCTGGCCAGCCTGTTCTATAACCGTCGTCACCCTATTGCCAAACAGCAGCACGCCGTAGAGCGCACCCGCGAGCTGTTTGCCAAAAGCCTCGGTTATGCCAAGCCCGATACGCAGGGTGACTACGCGATCGCCCAGCATTTTCTGGCAACGCTTGCGCCAGCAGAAGCGCCTTACTGCGTCTTCCTGCACGCCACCACTCGCGACGATAAACACTGGCCGGAGAGCCACTGGCGCGAACTGATTGGCCTGTTAAAAGAGAGCGGGCTGCGCATCAAGCTCCCCTGGGGCGCGCCGCACGAGGAAGCTCGCGCAAAACGCCTGGCAGAGGGATTTGATTATGTAGAAGTCCTGCCGCGCCTGAGCCTGGAGAAAGTGGCACACGAGCTGGCAGGGGCAGTATTTGTTGTCTCAGTGGATACCGGATTAAGCCACTTAACCGCGGCGCTGGATCGCCCAAATATCACGCTGTATGGGCCAACCGACCCTGGATTAATTGGGGGATACGGTAAGAACCAGGTGGCGTGCTGTTCAGCATCACAAGATTTAACAACGCTTGACGCGCTCGCGGTACTTCACGAGCTGCGGAAAATACAGTCCTGGTGATCTTTTTAGGGTATTTTGATGAATTTTTTAGCATCCGTTAAGCATAAGGAAGCATGCTGGCAATCCATATGGAATCGTGGGTTAGTTTCATTATTTATTATAATGAACTTTTTTGACCATATTACCCGTTATAAGCATGCAGTCACCGGGTTAATGCTGATTACTGCACTATATTATGTAGCTAAGAAAAAAACACAGCTGCTAAGTATTTTTAAAAATAACCTGACCTATGCCCTTCTGTGCTTTGTGGCCGTGTGTGTCTATGCCGTGGCAATTTCCGTCGATCCGGCCTACAGCTTGAGTAAATTTGCCAATACCGTGCTGGAAAAACTGCTGCTGATGACGCTGCTTATCCCCATCCTGCTGCATGAGGAAAGTAAAGAGAATGTCGCCAGGACCCTGATTTATTCGCTGATCGTCGGCATTCTGCCGCTGGCGATAGCCGACGGCTGGCAGTACTACCGCGAATATCAGCAAGGGATTATGCCGTTAACCGACTTTGCGCATAAGTACCGCTCAGATATTTTAATCTTTATGGCTCCCGCATTTTTATTCCTCTGGAATTTCAAAACGACCAAAGCCAGAGTACTGTTCTTTGCGATCGCCTGCGTGATGGGCTTTATGATTGTGGGTACGCTGCAGCGTGGTACCTGGTTAGCCATCCTAATCCCAGCATTTATCTGGTGCGTCATTAAGCGAGAATGGAAACTACCGCTGCTTGCCGCCGTGCTGCTCGGTGGCGTGCTGCTCACCGGCTATCTGAAAGATCGGGACGCCTTTAAGTTGTTGTTCCATAAGATGCAGCAAACCTCCAGCTCCTACCGCTACGGCGGCGGTACGCAGGGTTCGGCGCTGGATCTGATTATGGAAAACCCAATAAAGGGCTACGGCTACGGTGAAGATATCTTCTACCGGGTATATAACAGCCGGGTCCACGACTATCCGCAGTGGTTCTTTAAACAGTCCATCGGGCCGCACAACCTGACGCTGTCGATGTGGTATGCCGGTGGTTTATTGGGCCTGTTTGCCGTTTGGTATTTGCTGATCTCACTGCTGACGGAAGCTGTCAAAGGCTACCGGGCAAGCCAGGGCATTATTAAAGAGGCGTGGCTCCTGATCGGGTTAATCCTGGTCGGCAACCTGTTCGTCCGCGGTGCCTTTGAGACCGTCAGCATAGAGAACCTGACGATGCTGTTGGGCATTGCGCTCACGCTGAAGGCGCGAAGCCAACAGCACTAAATAAAAAAGGCTGCGAATGCAGCCTTTTTTATTTTTCTGACCCGGCTACACCTCTTCCGGCGTAATAAAAGGCACCAGATCATAGCTGACGGCGGTGTTGTCAGAGAGGTTGTAGACGTTAATATCCGGCACCTTCTCCCGCATAAAGGCATAAAATGGCAGGATTTTACCTAAATCACGGCTCAACTCCGACGGCTGCGGGTTATGTTCTTCGTCATAAAAACGCGTGCAGGTATCCACTAAATCCAGCCCGGAGTGAACGATTTTCTTATAGCCCAGGCTGTAGGCAACCTGCAGCGCAGCAAACGCCACCGTATGGCACGAGCAATAGCCGTGAGAGATATCGCGGCTAAAGCCCACCAGACGTTTCTTTTTCGACATGGGGACCGAAATCAGGATGTTTTCATCCAGCTTCGCCATCAGCGTAAATTTCAGTTTCTTAAAGAAGCCGCCTTTCTCCCGCTGATATAAAGAGCGAATCACGAAACCGCGATCGTCAATGAAGCGCTTATCCTCCGCGGAGGCGTTATCGTAAACCTCGCCATTGACAATGGTGTATTTACTCTTTTGCACAAACTCGCGGAAATCATCGTTACGCTGCAGAGAAAAACGCGAATCCGTCAGCACATAAATAAACGGCTGAATATTGTTATCCAGCAGGTAGCGGGCCGAACCGTTGACCGAAATAACGTCTGATGCCGCCAGTAGGCTCAATGGCGTTTTCAGTGAGGAGGGACCAGAAAGGAAAATAATGCTGCTTTCAGCGGTCCTGTGACGTTTGATTTCGTTAATGTCTTCGGTTGTGATGCCGTGCAATTTGCCGCTCATAAGACTGCCACCAAAATAGGATTATGACCCAACTGCCAATGTTCTGATTTACCCCTGCCAGGCGTGCGCTATGTAGCCTAACGCGACTTCACCAGCCGCAGATAAAAATAGTAAATGTAGTTCATAACGCCAGCAACAGGCTGATTATTCTTGAAATTATGCTTAGCACAATAGCGCGCGTAGTTTGCGTTATTCGGCTTGAGCAACGGCGTAGATTGCCACGGCGAAGCCGCCTTTGCCTTGAGGAACGGCGTTGCGCTGGGGTAGTTAGCCCAGTTATGCCACGGCTTGGTGGGCCCAACGTAGTGGATCAACACGGTGCCATCGTTAATGGGGTTAACAAAGGCCGTCTTCAGCTCATAGTTAAGGCTGAACTGCGTGTTGTATTTCCCCTCGATAAAAGTCACTTTCCCGGCCAGAATGATGTTCAGAATATCCTGATCCATAAAGCTCAGCTTGCGCGTCACGTTTTTATCGGACAGCAGCGACATAGCCTTGCTGGATACTGACTCGCTGGCCCATGCCGGAATATTCAGCAGCAACACGCCCGAGTTAAAATAACCGTTCTCAATCGCCGGGCATTCCAGACTCTGGCTGCGTGACCGCCACCACTTTTTATCACGTTCCGGTACCACGCCCGCTACGCTATCGCCTAATAACAGCGTAACCAGCGGCTTAATGCTTCCTTGGCACACAATATCGGCATCCAGATACAGCACGCGCGGCTGCTGACCGATGAAATAGTCGCCGATGATAAAGCGGAAATACATCGCCACGGACCAGTTCTTGGTGGTCGGAAAAGCCTTCAGACGATCGCAGTTGACAATATGAATCTGAATGCAGGTTTTATAGTCCTTCGCCAACTGGGCAAAATGCTGCTTTTCGGCTTCCGGAACGGTGTCGATAAAGACATGGAAAATAAAATCGCTGTCGCGGTTATGCAGCAGAACGGAAGCAATCGAGACGCCGCAGCCAAAAAGAAAGTTCTTATCAATCCCGTAAGCAACCGGCAGCGGTGACGTGCCCTCTGCCGTTTCGCGCTCATCAAAGATGATGCTTTCTTTGATCATCTCCTGCGCATTTAAATACGTATTTGCCATGCTCTGCCTCAGCGTTTACAACGACTTTCTTATCGTTCTTTCTTTGATTTTATTTGCTTTTTCTTCGGTTTTAGCCAGAAGCGCCTGCTCTTCTCGCAGCGCCTCTCTCAGCGGCTTAGCAAAATACACCCGCATAAAGCGCAGAACATCGCGCTGGGTCAGCCCGATATTCATTGACGAAAAATAGAGCCCGATAAGATCTTTATCGCGCCAGCGGCGCGGCACACGATCGCGAATTTGCGCACGGTGCAGGTCAATCACCGAAATCTTTAACGTTTCTTCGGCGCAGCTAAACGGCAGGTGCAGCAGAAAATGGCAGATATAGCAGTCGCGATGGTTAATGCCGCTCAAATGCATTTTTCGCACCATCGTCGCCACACGCTTAATCAGCATGCGTTTCAGCGCGGGCGCGGGCGGATTCGCTAACCAGTCGGCGCAGTAATCCTCAAGGCTGATGGTGGGCGTCAGGTCTTCGGTAATGATAAATGAGGTGCGGGTCAGAGGATTCAGCCCTTTCTCCCCAAAACCAACGCCGTGCATGGTATCAACCCCCACGTCGTGCAGGCGATGAATCGCGTTCCACTCGCGATCGGCACCCAGCACCGGCATACGCAGCGAAATCAGGTTCTTCACGATCTCTTTAAGGGAGGTACCGCGGTGCCATTTCAGAAAATAGCTGCCGCCCGCCAGCTCGAAGCGCAGCGTACGGCGCGTTTCCAGCTCGCGGAAGACTTCACCCTGCAGGTGTTTCACTTCCTCAAAGGCATCTTTTCCGCGCCACAGCGTGGCCAGCGGTTCATTCAGCTCAACCATCCAAATCACCTATTATGATATCTGCCGCTTTGTCCGCCAGACTGTACAAATCTTGTGTATCGGCATAATTGCGCGCATTTTCCGCCCATGCTGCGCGCAGCGCCGGCTGGGTTAACGCCTTGAGGAGAACCTCATTTAAGGCTTCCTGGCGGAAAGGCTCATCCATTACCGCGCCGCAGTTGGCGTCCGCAATGTAGTGGGCATAGCCGCATACGCGGGTTGTTAATACCGGCAGGCCGGCCGTCACGGCCTCCAGCAGCACAATTCCCGCGGCTTCCTGATAGGCCGGATGCAACAGCAAATCAGCTGCCGCCATCAGCTCCGCCACGTCGTTGCGGCCGGAAAAGAAATGCACATTGCGCTGAATACCGTATTTTTCGGCCTGCGCGGCAAATTTCCCCGGTTTGTCCTGCCCGACAATAAACAGCTGCGTGTTATGGCGCACGCTTTCCGGCAGCGAGGCCATCGCGGCCAGCGTACGATCAACGCCTTTACGCGTGAAGTCCGAACCCACCTGTAACAGCACGTTTTGCGACTCGGTCAGACCATTCTTCTGCCGGTACACCTGACGGGCGTCCGGGATCTGCTGGCTGTATTTTCTGTCTGGATAGATGCCCGGCGGCAGAATATGAAAGCGTGCTGACTCGGTCTGATAGTGTTTCTGGAAATCGGCAATTTGCTTGTCCGTCAGCATCAACAGCTGCGTGTTTTTGCCGTGCTCGAACGTTGCCCGCTCAAAGGCCGCATAGTGACGATAGCGCGAAGTCAGGCGATAAAAGAACCCTTTTTCCTGCGCGACTTTTTCGGCATAGCACACGTCGGCGGCGTAATAGACGTCCAGACCGGGCATTTTATTGAAGCCCACGACTCTACTCACCGGATGTTCACGCAGATGGTTTTGCACCCACGTATAATATTGCGCGTTACGGCCGTGGTTAGTATGGGATTTGACCGGAACCTTGATGAGCTCAAACGCCTGCGGGCACTCTCCCTCCCAGGATTGCGTATATACGCGCACCTGATGACCGCGGGCCGCCACGGTCTGCGCAATGCGCATAAAATCGCGCTGCAGGCCGCCGAAGGGGAAATACTTATACAAACAGAAAGCAACGATCATAATTCCTCGCCGGTTACAGGCTCGCCGTGACCCGCGGGCAGTATTTTATCAATCGCGGCAATCACATCTTCTGCCGGGATAACCGAAAGGTACATTTCATTACGGTCACGCTGCTCACGCGGCGGCATAGGGCGATAGTCGCCGGCCCAGAACTGGATCATATTGTCCGACCACGGGCGCCAGAAGATATGATTAGTGGCACCAAATAGCGCAATCAACGGCGTTTTTACCGCCGCTGCAATATGGCCCGGCGCGGAATCAACGCCGATAAACAGCGCCGCATGGTCGATAAGCGCCCCCAGTTCGGGAAACGTCATTTTTCCGGCTAAAGCGGTGACCGGCGGCCGCTCGCAGCCCTGCGCGATCGCCTTGATACAGGCTAAATCCTCGACGCTCGGGCCCGACGTCAACACCACCTCAACGCCGCGCTGATGAAGTGCATCCACCACCTTTGCGAACTTCTCATTTTCCCAGCATTTAAAAATCTGCCGTGCCGTCGGTTGGATCACCACGTAGCGCTCGCCAACGCCGGCCTTATCCAGCTCGCCGCGCACGCGCGTCCAGCACGCCGGGTTGTAGCTCATGGTCGTTTCGGCAACAGACGAATCAAGCCCCAGCGGTGCCAGCACTGACAGATTCGCTTCCACGACATTCTCGCCCTTCTGCGGGGCCAGGTGAGTAAAACTGTTGCGCCAGAACGCCGACTGCCGATGCTGATAATTCTGCGAAATGCTCATCGGGACATTCAGCAAGCGCACCAGCACGGCCACCATCCATTGGTCGGCCATATTGACGACCAGATCGTATTTATTCGACCGCAGTACTCTGATTAAACTGACGAAGTTGGTAATTTTCTCTGTCGTTTTTGCTTTCTTGTTTTTAATACCATACAGCGCGTTAATTTCAGGGTTTTCAGACAAAATAGGGATCGTATCCTGATACAACAGGACGTCGATTTTCGCCTCAGGATAATGGCGCTTCAGCGTGCTAATAACGGGGGTCGTTAATAACATATCCCCGTGAAAACGCATTTTAATGACCAGTATTTTTCGAAATGGCTTATCCACACGCGACTCTTTGGTTGAGGTTTTCCGCTAAAAACAGGCACAAAGCGCGCTTACGGCCAATGACCGGAAATGCACGCTTTTTGCCGCGCTAGTGTACCACTTCTTGCGCCGCAATCCGAACCGGATGCATTTTGCCTTTATAAAGTCATTTTTCTTTATAAATCATGGCAGTAATACCTTATCCATCGCGATAACTTCCGCGACGTTCGTCCCCGCATATCCAGAGGCGTTAACCGCAATGAACAGCATAAAAAAGGGTGATAAGCAGTGATATCCACGGCAAGCCCCTGCACTGTGGATAATTTAGACCAAAAACAGCAAAAGTAATGGTAAAGCCTCAGTTAAATACTTAGAATCCACAGCACATTCATAACTCAGCTATTTATTATGCTTGAACTGCTTTACACCGCCCTTCTCTACCTTATTCAGCCCCTTATCTGGATACGGCTTTGGGTGCGCGGACGTAAGGCTCCGGCCTACCGAAAACGCTGGGGTGAACGTTACGGTTTTTATCGCCAGCCGCTTAAGCCCGGCGGGATTATGCTGCACTCCGTTTCCGTAGGTGAAACGCTGGCGGCCATTCCGCTCGTGCGCGCGCTACGCCACCGTTACCCCGATTTGCCGATTACTGTGACCACGATGACCCCCACCGGTTCCGAGCGCGTCCAGTCGGCATTTGGCAAAGACGTGCAGCACGTTTATCTGCCGTACGATTTACCCGATGCCCTTAACCGTTTCCTCGATAAAATCGACCCTAAGCTGGTGCTGATTATGGAAACGGAGCTGTGGCCAAACCTGATTGCCGCACTGCATCGCCGCCATATTCCGCTGGTGATCGCCAACGCGCGCCTTTCCGAGCGCTCGGCTGCCGGGTACGCCAAATTAGGGTCATTCGTGCGGACGCTGCTGCAGCGTATTACGCTGATTGCGGCGCAGAATGAAGAAGACGGCCAGCGTTTTGTGGCGCTGGGCGCGAAAAATAATCAGGTCACCATCACTGGCAGCCTGAAGTTTGATATTTCCGTCACGCCGCAGCTGGCTGCCAAAGCGGTAACGCTGCGCCGCCAGTGGGCACCGCGCCGGCCGGTGTGGATTGCCACCAGCACGCATGAAGGCGAAGAGAGTATCGTCATTGCCGCCCACAAAGCGCTGCTGAAGCACTACCCGGATCTGCTGCTGATTCTGGTGCCGCGCCATCCGGAACGTTTTCCGGACGCCATCAATCTCACCCGTCAGGCTGGCCTGAGCTACACAACCCGTTCCTCCGGCGAAGTCCCTTCCGCCGCGACGCAGGTGGTAATTGGCGATACCATGGGCGAGCTGATGCTGCTGTACGGAATTGCCGACCTGGCGTTCGTTGGCGGCTCGCTGGTCGAACGCGGCGGCCATAACCCGCTGGAAGCCGCAGCGCACGCCATTCCCGTGCTAATGGGGCCGCATACGTTTAACTTCAAAGACATTTGCGCGCGTCTGGAACAGGCGAGCGGTCTTATCACCGTTACCGATGCCGAAAGCCTTGAAAAAGAGGTTTCCTCTTTGCTGGGCGACGCGGATTACCGCAGTTTCTATGGCCGTCATGCCGTTGAGGTCCTGTATCAGAACCAGGGCGCGCTGCAGCGCTTGCTACAACTCCTGGAGCCGTACCTGCCACCGAAAACGCATTGAGGATGATTATGCAAAAACGGGCAATTTATCCGGGCACTTTCGATCCCTTCACTAACGGTCACCTTGATATCGTGACCCGCGCAGCCTGCATGTTCGATCGGGTGATCCTCGCCATTGCGGCCAGCCCCAGCAAAAAACCGATGTTCGACTTAAACGAACGCGTTGCCCTGGCCCAGCAGGCTACCGCGCACCTGGGCAACGTCGAGGTACTCGGGTTCAGCGATTTGATGGCCAATTTTGCCCGCAGCCAGCAGGCCAATATTCTGATTCGCGGCCTGCGCGCCGTGGCCGACTTTGAATACGAAATGCAGCTAGCGCACATGAACCGCCACCTGATGCCTGAACTGGAAAGCGTCTTCCTGATGCCGTCAAAAGAGTGGTCGTTTATTTCATCGTCGCTGGTGAAAGAGGTCGCGCGCCACGCCGGTGACGTGACGCACTTCCTGCCACAGCACGTGCATCAGGCGCTGATGGAAAAGCTTAAGTAACAACGCGTCAACGCTGGCCGGGCATCGCCCCGGCGGGCGCTACTTCTGACACTGTCGACAATAAAACGTCGCCCGCTGCGCATGTTTACTGGCAATAATTGGCGTACCGCACACCCGACACGGCTCGCCTTTCCGTCCGTACACCTGTAGCTCCTGTGCAAAATAGCCCGGCTTACCGTCGCTTTGCAGGAAATCCTTCAGCGTGGTTCCGCCCTGCTCAATCGATCGTTGCAGCACGGCTTTGATCGCCGCGACCAGCCGCTCGCACTCTTCCGCCGATAACGAACAGGCCAGCCGATCAGGATGGATCCGTGCGGCAAACAGCGATTCGCTGGCGTAAATATTACCCACGCCCACCACCAGCTTGTTATCCATCAGCCAGGGCTTAATCGCCGTTTTCTTCTTCGCGCACTTCGCCAGCAGGTAGCCCGCGTTAAATTCGTCGCTGAGCGGCTCAGGGCCCAGATGAGCGAGCGCGCTGTGGCCTTCCAGCACCGGCGTCCATAGCCAGGCGCCAAAACGGCGCGGGTCGGTGTAACGCAGCACTTTGCCGTTACTCAACACCAGGTCTACATGATCGTGTTTTTCTGCCGGTAGCTCGTGCGTCAAAATTCGCAGGCTCCCCGACATCCCCAGATGGATAATAATCCAGCCGTCAGGCAACTCCAGCAGCAGGTACTTGGCGCGTCGCTGGACGCTGAGTACGGGTTTATCGCTCAGGCGGTAGATTTCATCGGAGACGGGCCAGCGCAGGCGACCGTTGCGAATGACAGCATACTGGATGGTCGCACCGACCAGGTGAGGCTCAATACCCCGGCGGCTGGTTTCTACTTCGGGTAATTCAGGCATAGCGTCTCCGTCACAAATACAGATGCTTCTATTATGGGGACGCGCAGAAAACAAAAAACCCCGCCGAAGCGAGGTTTTTCGTGACATCGAAACTAAAATTATTTGATTTTAGCTTCTTTGTACAGAACGTGCTGACGGACAACTGGATCGAACTTTTTCAGTTCCAGTTTTTCCGGTTTAGTACGTTTGTTCTTCGTGGTGGTATAGAAGTGACCAGTACCAGCAGAAGAAACCAGCTTGATTTTCTCACGAATACCTTTAGCCATGATTTATTTCCTCTAAGTACTTAGTACTTTTCGCCACGGGCACGCAGTTCAGCCAGGACTGAATCGATGCCTTTTTTATCGATTACACGCATACCTTTAGCAGATACGCGCAGGGTGACAAAACGCTTCTCGCTCTCAACCCAGAAACGGTGAGAGTGCAGGTTCGGCAGGAAACGGCGTTTAGTCGCGTTCAGTGCGTGGGAACGGTTGTTACCGGTCACCGGACGCTTGCCAGTAACTTGGCAGACTCGGGACATGTCTATTCTCCAAAAATCAAATTAGCTCGAGCTTCGTATGGGGTATCGGCGCCTCGTCAGGCTGTAAAGCCCGGTCACGACGGTTCTAAGTGAACCCCCGATTGCCAGGCCCAAATGCCAAACCCGAGATTCTCAAAGGTGGCGTAGTATACGCTGACCCGGCGATATGCTCAAGTCCCGAACAGACAAAGATCCCGGTGGATCGCGTAATAATCCGCTAAATCCAGCCGCGTTCGGCAAAAGAAACGTATTCACCGCGGCCAATAACCAGATGGTCCAGCACACGTACATCCATGAATTGGCAACATTTTACCACCCTTTCGGTAATAAGTCTGTCTGATTTACTGGGTTCTGCATTACCCGATGGATGATTATGTGCAAGGATCACCGCCGCCGCGTTCACTTTGATGGCTTCTCGTACAATTTCGCGCGGATGCACCTCAACATGGCTCAAGGTGCCAGAAAAAAGTCGGCAGTGCTTGAGCACCTTATGCTGGTTATCGAGGAAGATAACCACAAAAATTTCTCGTTCTTCGTCGGCAAGCTGGCTTTGCAGAAACTCGCGGGTCATCTCCGGGCTCAACAGCGACTCCTCTGACAGCACGCGCAGGCTAAAGTAGCGGCGCGCCAGTTCGGCAATGCCCTTCAACTGAGCATACTTGGCAATCCCCATACCATCGATATGCGTTATCTCTTTTTCCGACGCCGAAAGCAGGCCGTACAGCGATCCAAAATGGCGCAGCAGGTCATGAGAGTAGCGCATGACGCTTTTTTCACGCGTGCCGGTGCGTAAAAAAAGCGCTAATAATTCAACATCCGTCAGCGTCTCAATACCGTATCGCTGCATTTTCTCGCGCGGCATCATGGTCGTAAGCTCTCCATTTCAATAGGGCTGCCTTCATCCTGACATCGCAGGGCCAACGCGGCGAGGCGAAGATTCCGGCCTTGCGTAACGCCTCGCAAAGTGTCGTTGCCGTAAGCGCACGACCCCGCCAGGATTGTGATAAAATGCGCGAATTCTGGTGTCCCTCTAACAGGAAAGAATCATGATGAGCCTGGCCGGTAAGAAAATTGTTCTTGGCGTCAGCGGCGGTATTGCTGCTTATAAAACGCCAGAACTGGTGCGTCGCCTGCGCGAACGCGGCGCAGATGTGCGCGTTGCCATGACCGACGCGGCGAAAGCCTTCATCACCCCGCTGAGCCTGCAGGCGGTTTCCGGCTACCCGGTCTCCGACAGCCTGCTCGATACGGCCGCAGAAGCCGCAATGGGCCATATTGAGCTGGGCAAATGGGCGGACCTCGTCATCCTCGCCCCCGCCACGGCCGACCTGATTGCCCGCGTCGCCGTCGGGATGGCGAACGACCTGGTATCGACCATCTGCCTTGCCACGCCATCGCCGGTGGCGGTAGTGCCGGCAATGAACCAGCAGATGTACCGCGCCGCAGCAACGCAGCACAACCTTAGCGTACTCGCCTCGCGCAATTTGCTTATCTGGGGGCCGGATAGCGGCAGCCAGGCCTGTGGTGATATCGGCCCCGGCCGAATGCTCGACCCGATGACCATCGTCGACATGGCCGCCGCCCATTTTGCCCCCGTCAAAGATCTGCAACATCTGCATATCATGATTACCGCCGGCCCGACTCGCGAGCCGCTGGACCCGGTGCGATACATCACCAACCACAGCTCCGGCAAGATGGGGTTTGCGATTGCCGAAGCCGCCGCCCAACGCGGGGCGAACGTTACGCTGGTCAGCGGGCCGGTGTCGCTGCCGACGCCAGCCTTCGTGCAACGTATTGATGTGACAACGGCTGAAGAGATGAACGCCGCCGTCCAGGCTGGCGTTACGCAGCAGCAGATTTTTATCGGCTGTGCCGCCGTTGCAGACTATCGTGCGGCGGTCATTGCAGAAGAAAAAATTAAGAAACAAGATACCCAGGGTGATGAATTCACAATAAAAATGGTGAAAAACCCGGATATCGTCGCCGGCGTTGCAGCGCTGAAAGAGCACCGTCCCTATGTCGTAGGGTTTGCCGCCGAAACGCATAATGTGGAAGAATATGCGCGGCAAAAGCGTAGCCGCAAGAACCTTGATCTGATTTGCGCCAATGATGTATCGCAGTCAAATCAAGGCTTTAATAGCGATAACAATGCATTGCACCTTTTCTGGCAGGACGGCGAGAAGCGTTTACCGCTCGCCAGTAAGTCACTCCTGGGCCAACTATTATTGGACGAGATCGTTACCCGTTATGATGAAAAAAATCGACGTTAAGATTCTGGACTCGCGTATTGGCCAGCAGTTCCCGCTGCCGACCTATGCCACCGCTGGCTCAGCAGGCCTCGACCTGCGCGCCTGTCTTGATGACGCCGTAGAGCTGGCGCCGGGTGAAACCACCTTACTGCCGACCGGTCTGGCGATTCACATTGCCGACCCGTCTCTGGCAGCAGTAATGCTGCCGCGCTCCGGCCTGGGTCACAAGCACGGTATCGTGCTGGGTAACCTGGTGGGGCTTATTGACTCTGACTACCAGGGTCAGCTGATGGTGTCTATCTGGAACCGCGGTCAGACGACTTTCACCATCGAGCCGGGCGAGCGCGTCGCGCAAATGGTATTTGTTCCTGTCGTACAGGCCGAGTTTAATCTGGTCGAATCGTTTGAAGCCACCGACCGTGGCGAAGGTGGCTTCGGCCACTCCGGGCGTCAGTAAACCGCCCTCAGGCGCATCACGCAGGATGTGATGCGCCCGTTTTTTACGTATCTCACGGCGTCATAATGTAAAAACAACACTGCACGTTATGGTTGCGGTCACCGTGTGGATGCTCGCCTGACAAGTGTTTTATTTTCAGGGGTATTTTAGAACATGGCAGAAAAGCAAACTGCGAAAAGGAATCGTCGCGAGGAAATACTTCAATCCCTGGCGTTGATGCTGGAGTCCAGCGATGGTAGCCAGCGCATCACGACGGCAAAACTGGCCGCTTCCGTAGGCGTTTCCGAAGCGGCGCTATACCGGCATTTCCCAAGCAAGACCCGCATGTTCGATAGCCTTATCGAGTTTATCGAAGATAGCCTGATTACCCGTATCAACCTGATTCTGAAAGATGAAAAAGACACCACTGCGCGCTTGCGGCTGATTGTGCTGTTGATTCTGGGCTTCGGTGAACGCAACCCTGGACTCACCCGCATCCTGACCGGCCACGCGCTCATGTTCGAGCAGGATCGCTTACAGGGCCGCATTAATCAGCTCTTTGAGCGCATTGAGGCGCAGCTGCGCCAGGTACTGCGCGAGCGGAGAATGCGCGAAGGGGAAGGCTATGAAACCGATGAAACGCTGCTGGCAAGCCAGCTGCTGGCCTTCTGTGAAGGGATGCTGTCGCGCTTTGTGCGCAGCGAATTTAAATACCGGCCCACGGATGATTTTGACGCCCGCTGGCCGCTGATTGTCGCTCAGCTGCAATAGCGCAAAATGGCCCGCGCAGTGCCGGATGGCGTCGCAAGCGACTTATTCGGCCTACAAAGGATGTCGATTTCAATCAGTTAGGCAGTCCGCGTAGGCCCGATAAGCGTAGCGCCATCGGGCATTTCGGGCTTTGTCATCAGTCTCAAAAAAATAGCCCGGCCTGCGCCGGGCTATTTTTTTACACGCCGTATGCTTCGCGATAGGCGCGCACGGACGCCAGATGCGCCGCCATTTCTGGCTTCTCTTCCAGATAGGCAATCAGATCTTTCAGGGTGATTATCGAGATGACCTCACAGCCATAGTCGCGCTCCACTTCCTGAATGGCTGAAATGTCGCCGCGGCCGCGTTCCTGACGATCTAACGAGATCAGCACGCCAGCGAGCTGCGCACCGTTAGCCTGAATAATTTCCATCGATTCGCGGATTGCCGTCCCGGCGGTGATCACGTCATCCACCAGCATCACGCGGCCGGTCAGCGTGCTGCCCACCAGATTGCCGCCTTCACCGTGGTCTTTGGCCTCTTTACGATTGAAGCAGTACGGATAATCACGATCGTGGTGTTCCGCCAGCGCGACGGCGGTCGTGGTGGCAATCGGAATGCCTTTATACGCCGGTCCAAACAGCAGATCGAACTCGATACCGGAATCCACCAGCGCTTCGGCATAAAAACGGCCTAACAGTGCCAGATCGCGCCCGGTATTAAACAGCCCGGCGTTGAAGAAATAGGGGCTCTTGCGCCCGGATTTCAGCGTAAATTCGCCAAACTTAAGTACCTGCTTGTTAAGCGCAAACTCAATAAACTGGCGCTGATACGGTTTCATGGATTCGCTCCTCATCTCACTTATTTCAGACAAAAAAAAGGGCGACTACGTCGCCCTTAAAAATCAGTTTTCTAACGCCGCCTTCTGCGTCGCAATAATAGATTCGATTCCCCCTCTGGCGAGGGCCAATAGGGTGAGTAGCTCTTCGTGGCTGAACGGCTCGCCTTCGGCGGTGCCCTGCACTTCAATAATGCGGCCGTCTTCGGTCATCACCACGTTCATGTCGGTTTCTGCCGCAGAATCTTCGACGTATTCCAGGTCACACAGCGCTTCACCACCCACAATGCCCACGGAAACCGCCGCGACCATCCCTTTCATCGGATTGGTTTTCAGCTTGCCCGCAGCAACCAGTTTACCCAACGCATCCGCCAGCGCCACGCAGGCACCGGTAATGGACGCGGTGCGGGTGCCGCCGTCGGCCTGAATAACGTCACAATCCAGCGTAATGGTGAATTCGCCCAGCGCTTTCAGGTCAACTGCGGCGCGCAGCGCGCGCGCAATCAGGCGCTGAATCTCCATGGTGCGGCCGCCCTGCTTGCCTTTTGCCGCTTCGCGGGCGTTACGGGTGTGAGTCGCGCGCGGCAGCATGCCGTATTCCGCGGTGATCCAGCCCTGGCCCTGGCCTTTCAGGAAACGCGGTACGCCTTCGTCAATCGAGGCGGTGCACAGCACTTTGGTATCACCAAATTCGACCAGCACGGAGCCTTCAGCGTGTTTTGTATAATTACGGGTCAGGGTGACGGGACGCACCTGGTTGGCACTACGACCTGCTGGACGCATGATAGAAATCTCCGGCTTGAAACGAATGTGGCTGCGCATTATACACAAAATCATTCCCGCTGTATCAGGGCAGCAGGGGAGCAACGAATTCATCGGGCGCGAGCCGTGCGAAGCGTGCAGGAATGGTGAAAAGGATGGCGCATCACGGGTATTAAAGGTGCTTATTCCTATCCTGATAAGCCCTCGAAGGCTATAATCCCCCCATCTCTCCTTTAGAAACAGGAACGTCTATGATCCGCAGTATGACCGCCTATGCCCGCCGTGAAATCAAGGGCTCGTGGGGCAGCGCCGCCTGGGAACTGCGCTCGGTTAACCAGCGTTATCTCGAAACTTATTTTCGTCTGCCGGAACAGTTTCGCAGCCTCGAGCCTGTTGTGCGCGAGCGCCTGCGTACCCGTCTTACGCGCGGGAAAGTAGAGTGTACTTTGCGCTTTGAGCCCGATGCGAGCGCGCAGGGCGAGATGATCCTTAACGAAACGCTGGCTAAACAGCTGGTTAATGCCGCGAACTGGGTCAAAATGCAAAGCGACGAAGGTGAAATTAATCCGGTCGATATTCTGCGCTGGCCGGGCGTCATGGCCGCTCAGGAACAAGATCTGGACGCCATTGCTGCCGAAATCCTGACCGCGCTCGATGCGACGCTGGACGACTTTATCGTTGCTCGCGAAACCGAAGGCCAGGCGCTGAAAGCGCTGATTGAGCAGCGCCTCGCAGGCGTCAGCGATGAAGTAGCGAAAGTGCGCGCACATATGCCGGAAATTCTGCAATGGCAGCGCGACCGCCTTGTCGCCAAGCTGGAAGACGCAGAGGTGCAGCTGGAAAACAACCGTCTGGAACAAGAGCTGGTGCTGATGGCGCAGCGTATCGACGTGGCCGAAGAGCTGGACCGCCTGGAAGCTCATGTAAAAGAAACCTATAACATCCTGAAGAAAAAAGAGGCTGTGGGTCGCCGTCTGGACTTCATGATGCAGGAATTTAACCGTGAGTCGAACACCCTGGCATCAAAATCGATCAATGCCGATGTCACAAATTCCGCCATTGAGCTGAAGGTGTTGATCGAGCAAATGCGCGAACAGATTCAGAATATCGAATAAAAGCAGACGGTTAAACTGAAACACCATGCCCGCCACGTTGCGGGCATTTTTATATCAGGTAGTTTCTTTTTTTTCACCGTCATTGCATGATGAGCCACCCTTCCAGGAAGGGCGATTATGGAAAAGATACGATATTGCAGAACGGTATTGCTCAGATAATTTCGCCGCACCTTTATCCCTTTAGATAATGGGCTTATCTGTTTTTACGCCCTGATATCGATCTAATTATATCTTAAGCATTGGTCGCTAAACTGGCCGCCTTTACTGCAAATAAAGTTAAACTTATGCAATTCACGACTACTCAGAGTACGCCAGCTTTCAGTTGGAAAGCCCTTGGCTGGGCCGTATTGTATTTTTGCTTCTTTTCTACCGCCTTACAGGTTGTCATCTATGCCACAGGCTACAGCGGTTCCACCGGCCTGAGAGATTCCATTCTCTTTAGCCTGTTATGGCTGGCGCCGGTATTCCTCTTCCCGAATAAAACCCGCCTTATTGGTGCGGTTATTGGCGTCATACTGTGGGCCGCATCACTTGCCGCAATCAGCTATTACGTCATTTATGGGCAGGAGTTCTCGCAAAGCGTTTTATTTGTGATGTTTGAAACCAACACCAATGAAGCCGGAGAATTCTTCAGCCAGTATTTCAGCCTCAAGATTGTGCTGGTTGCGCTGGTGTATACGGCGGCTGCCATTTTGCTTTGGACACGTCTGCGCCCGGTGTACATCCCAACGCCCTGGCGCTGGCTGGTCTCCTTTGCACTGGTGTATGGTCTGATTCTGAACCCCATTGTTAACGGGGTCGTGATGAAAGATAAGCCCCTTGCCGACGTTCTGGACGGCGTATCAACGCGTCTGGCACCTGCTGCACCGTGGCAATTTATTACCGGCTACTATCAGTATCGCCATCAGTTGAATAGCCTGACGCAGTTGCTGAACGACAACCACGCTCTGCCGCCGCTGGCAAATTTAAAAGACAGCACTGGCGATGCGCCGCGTACGCTGGTATTGGTGATTGGCGAATCAACACAGCGTGGCCATATGAGCCTTTACGGCTATCCTCGTGAAACCACGCCGGAGCTGGATGCGCTGCATAAATCAGATCCGAACTTCACGGTCTTCAATGACGTCGTGACGTCTCGTCCTTATACCATTGAGATTCTGCAACAGGCACTGACCTTCGCTAACGAGCAGAACCCGGATCTGTACCTGACTAAACCGTCGCTGATGAACCTGATGAAACAAGCGGGCTATAAGACCTTCTGGATCACCAACCAGCAGACGATGACCTCGCGCAATACCATGCTGACGGTCTTCTCACGGCAGACGGATCAGCAGTTCTACATGAACCAGCAGCGTACCCAGAGCGCCCGCGAATACGATACCAACGTCCTGGCACCGTTCAAGCAGGTACTGGCCGACCCGGCACCGAAGAAGTTTATTATCGTTCACCTGCTGGGCACGCATATTAACTACGAGTACCGCTACCCTGAAAGCTGGAACAAGTTCGCGGGTCGAACTGACGGCATGCCGGCTGGGTTGAGTAAGGATCAGCAAGATACCTACAACAACTACGACAACGCCAACTTGTATAATGACTTTGTCGTTTCCAGCCTGATTAAGGACTACAAGGCGACAGATCCAAACGGCTTCCTGCTGTACTTCTCCGATCACGGGGAAGAGGTTTACGACACGCCGCCGCATAAAACGCAGGGTCGTAATGAGCAAGATCCTACGCGCCACATGTACACCATTCCGTTCCTGCTGTGGACATCAGAAAAGTGGCATGCCGCGCACCCGCGTGATTTCTCACAGGACGTCAACCGCAAATACAGCAGTTCAGAGCTGATCCACACCTGGTCCGATCTGGCCGGTCTGAGCTACGACGGTTTTGATCCAACCCGCGCGCTGACCAGCCCGCAATTTGTAGAAAGCACCCGCTGGATTGGCAACCCTTACAACAAGAAAGCGTTGACGGATTACGACAAGCTGCCGTACGGCGAGCAAACCGGTAATCAGTAATCTTCATTCAGGCCACTTCAACAGAAGTGGCCTTTTCATCTCGCCGGCGCAATGAAAACTTATATTTTCTAATGATGAAAATCATCATACAAGAACACAAAACCCCATACCACAACGCCAACCAAGCCAGCATGAATTAGTTTTACTAATCTAAATTAACTCACCTTAGAAAATCTCAATCGTGACCAAGCGCACAAATCGCTACTCTCCGCTCGTTCATTTTGGGAGCCTCTATGTTACTGCATATCCTTTATTTGATTGGCATCACCGCCGAAGCCATGACCGGCGCACTGGCTGCCGGACGTCGCCGCATGGACACGTTTGGCGTCATTATCATTGCCACAGCCACCGCTCTGGGCGGCGGGTCGGTACGCGATATGCTGCTGGGGCACTATCCGCTCGGCTGGGTACAACACCCTGAATACATCATCATCGTTGCCGTCGCCGCGGTGCTCACCACTATCGTCGCGCCAGTGATGCCGCACCTGCGCCGCCTGTTCCTGGTGCTCGACGCCGTCGGGCTGATTGTCTTTTCGATCATTGGGGCGCAAATCGCGCTGGATATGGGCGAAGGCCCGATTATCGCCGTGATTGCCGCCGTTGTTACCGGCGTATTCGGTGGCGTACTGCGCGATATGTTCTGCAAGCGTATCCCGCTGGTGTTCCAGAAAGAGCTCTATGCGGGCATTTCCTTCGCCGCCGCCGTGCTCTACGTGGCGCTACAGCATTATGTCAGCAACCACGACGTGGTGGTGATTTCTACGCTTCTGTTCGGCTTTACCGCCCGTATGCTGGCGCTGAGATTACGTCTTGGCCTACCGGTATTTTACTACCGGCACGAACCACACTAATCAAACCCCGCTACGCCCAGCGCACGCAGTTTCGCCGCCAGCGACACGATGGTGGGATGATGAAGAAAAGCCACCAGGCTACGCGCTTTCTCCCAGCCAACGCCGGGTAGCGTTTGCCAGCTCAGTTCATCCCGCGCGATGAGCTGCCGCCATGAGGCGTCGCCAGACGCCCTGAGCGCCGCCTCAGGCAACGGTACACCCAGCGCCCTCACCCACTGGCGAAAGGGCTGGCGACGAGCCATATCAAAACGGTGCCACAGCATACCGGCACGTTCCGGCGTCATTCCCGGCGTCGCCTTGAGCTCCGCAACCGTCAGCTCAAGCCATGAAAACAGGTGGCTGAACGGCTGCGCTATCATCAGCCGACGCCATGCCGACTCGCCCATCCCTGGGAAATTAAGCGCCTGTGGAGAAGACAGCCAGCCCAGGCGAGCGAGAAACTGCGCTCGGCAGCTGTCCGTCAGGAAATAACAGGTTAGCGAATGATATTCCCCCGTCGGCGGCTCGGGTTTGGTGCGATCCAGCCCGCGCCAGACCACGCGATCCAGCCGTGGAATGCCCTGCCCGGCCAGACTGACCAGCAGCTGATCGCCGACGGTGAAATCGAGGCCTCGCCAGCGCGATACCGAACCCACATTCACCCTCCGTACCCATTTATCATCCAGCAGCACCGGTTCCAGCGTTGCCACTACCGAGACTTTCCCGCTGCGCCCAATGGCAAAGCGGATGCCGTTAACCTGCGCGACCTGGCCAACCGGCGAGTATTTCCACGCCGCGACCCAACTCCCCTTTGTGGGCTGCCATTGAACGCCGGCCGGCTCTTTGTCCGTGCGCAGTACAATACCGTCGGTAGCGAACGGCAGCGGAGTAGTTACCCAGCGTGCACGCCAGTCCACCGCGTCCTGAGCGCGGGCAAGGGGATGAGAATAACGCTGAGCTAGTTCGAATCCGGACTCGGCCAGCAACCTCAGGCGCTCGGACATCGCCGTGGGGCCGTCTGGCCACGCCCAGATAAACAGCGACAGCATGGAAAGTGGCGTATCCTGCCCACGGCGCATCAGCAAACCGGCGACCTTCGCGCGCGCGTTCATCCCGCCCATTTGTTGCTGCACATGCCCTTCGGCGCGTAAAAATATCTCGCCCTGTAAAACGCTGTTTGCCAGCGCCCCTTGAACCCGCTTCGGTAACGATGGGATACGCCTGGCCTGCGGCGTCCAGTCCTCACCCGCCAGACCGTCTCCCCGGCTGATGGCCTGATATAGCAGCCCATCGCGATAAACCAGCGTCACCGCCACGCCGTCGACCTTAGGCTGCACCCACAGCCCCGTTTTACCCTGCATCCACTGCTTTACCGCACGCTCATCGGCCAGCTTACGCACGCCCGTATGGGCAACGGGGTGTCTCAGCGTTCCGTTCAACGGCGACAGCGTGTCGCTTTCCGGTGGCCCTGCGCCAAAACAGCGCTGCCACTGCGCCAGACGCGCCGCAAGCTGATCGTAAACGTCGTCGTTTACCTCACTGGCGCCTTGCCGCCAGTATGCCTCGTTCCAGCGCGCAATTTGCCCCTGTAGCAGGGCGATTTCCTGCCCGGCTCGCGCGGGCGACCAGGCGGGACAAACGGCCTGCGCCGGTCCCATTAACAGCATAACCAGACCCATAATCCATGGCTTCATATGTGTTCTCCGTCGATACGAACGCGCCGTTTGTAGCGCAGCCGTTTTCAGGGAGCGAGCGTCCGTGCGCCGTTTTCCGAGCAGGCTTCAGAGAAAATGGGTTTATTGCTGCAACGCAGGGATAATTCAGGAAAGCAACGCGCAAAATGAAAGAAACTGGCGCAAAAAGTGTGACAAAGGCTACGTCGTGCAGCGCCACCGTGTATAATAGGCCCGTATGTAAGTTCTCTTTCGATAATCACATACAAAAGACACACCATGGCTCAAGGCACGCTCTATATTGTTTCCGCCCCGAGTGGCGCGGGTAAATCCAGCCTGATTCAGGCTTTATTAAAAACCCAACCGTTGTACGACTCCCAGGTTTCTGTTTCACATACCACGCGCGCGCCGCGTCCGGGTGAAGTGCACGGTGAACACTATTTCTTTGTTAATCACGACGAATTCCGTTCGATGATTGGCGAAGGTGCGTTTCTGGAACACGCGGAAGTTTTTGGCAACTATTACGGCACCTCGCGTCAGGCTATCGAGCAGGTACTGGCGACCGGCGTTGATGTCTTTCTCGACATCGACTGGCAGGGCGCGCAGCAAATCCGTAAAAGCATGCCGGGCGCGCGCAGCATCTTTATTCTGCCGCCGTCTAAACTTGAGCTGGACCGTCGCCTGCGTGGCCGTGGCCAGGATAGCGAAGAAGTCATCGCAAAACGTATGGCTCAGGCAGTTGCAGAAATGAGCCATTACGCGGAATATGATTACCTTATCGTCAATGATGATTTCGATACCGCGCTGGGTGATTTTAAGACCATCCTTCGCGCTGAACGTCTGCGTATGAGCCGCCAAAAGCAGCGACATGACGCTTTAATCAGCAAATTATTGGCAGACTGAACCCACTTTCAGTATCATGCCCAGTCATTTCTTCACCTGTGGAGCATTTAAAGTATGGCACGCGTAACTGTTCAGGACGCTGTAGAGAAAATTGGTAACCGTTTTGACCTGGTACTGGTCGCCGCGCGTCGCGCTCGTCAGATGCAGGTAGGCGGCAAAGATCCGCTGGTACCGGAAGAAAACGATAAAACCACCGTAATCGCACTGCGCGAAATCGAAGAAGGTCTGATCAACAACCAGATCCTCGACGTGCGCGAGCGCCAGGAACAGCAAGAGCAGGAAGCCGCTGAATTACAAGCTGTTACCGCTATTGCTGAAGGTCGTCGTTAATTACATAGCGGGTCGCCCTTGTATCTGTTTGAGAGCCTGAATCAGCTGATTCAAAACTACCTGCCGGAAGACCAGATTAAGCGTCTTCGGCAGGCCTATCTCGTTGCACGTGACGCTCACGAGGGGCAAACACGTTCAAGCGGTGAACCCTATATCACGCACCCGGTAGCGGTAGCCTGCATTCTGGCCGAGATGAAACTCGACTATGAAACGCTGATGGCCGCCCTGCTGCACGACGTGATAGAAGATACCCCTGCCACCTACCAGGACATGGAGCAGCTCTTTGGTAAGAGCGTTGCTGAACTGGTAGAAGGGGTGTCTAAACTTGATAAGCTCAAGTTCCGCGATAAGAAAGAGGCGCAGGCCGAAAACTTTCGCAAAATGATCATGGCGATGGTGCAGGATATCCGCGTCATCCTCATCAAGCTTGCCGACCGTACCCACAACATGCGCACGTTGGGCTCATTGCGCCCGGACAAACGTCGCCGCATCGCCCGTGAAACGCTCGAAATCTATAGCCCGCTGGCCCACCGTTTAGGTATCCACCACATCAAAACCGAGCTCGAAGAGCTGGGCTTTGAAGCGCTGTACCCTAACCGTTATCGCGTCATCAAAGAAGTGGTGAAAGCCGCGCGCGGTAACCGTAAAGAGATGATTCAGAAGATCCTTTCTGAAATTGAAGGGCGTTTGCAGGAAGCGGGCATCCCGTGTCGCGTCAGCGGTCGCGAGAAACATCTGTACTCCATCTACTGCAAAATGGTGCTGAAAGAGCAGCGTTTTCACTCGATCATGGATATTTACGCGTTCCGCGTAATTGTCAACGATCTGGACACCTGCTACCGCGTGCTGGGCCAGATGCACAGCCTGTATAAGCCGCGTCCGGGTCGCGTAAAAGACTACATCGCGATTCCAAAGGCGAACGGCTATCAATCGCTGCACACCTCCATGATTGGGCCGCATGGCGTCCCGGTTGAAGTCCAGATCCGTACCGAAGACATGGATCAAATGGCAGAGATGGGTGTGGCCGCGCACTGGGCCTACAAAGAGCATGGCGGCGAAAGCAGCACTACCGCGCAAATCCGCGCTCAGCGCTGGATGCAGAGCCTGCTGGAACTGCAGCAGAGCGCCGGCAGCTCGTTTGAATTTATTGAGAGCGTTAAATCCGATCTCTTCCCGGATGAGATTTACGTTTTCACCCCGGAAGGCCGTATTGTCGAACTGCCCGCTGGCGCTACGCCGGTGGACTTTGCCTACGCCGTGCATACCGATATCGGCCATGCCTGCGTCGGCGCGCGCGTCGACCGCCAGCCTTACCCGCTGTCGCAGCCGCTTTCCAGCGGCCAGACGGTAGAAATCATCACCGCGCCGGGCGCTCGCCCGAACGCCGCGTGGCTCAACTTTGTCGTCAGCTCGAAAGCGCGCGCCAAAATTCGCCAGATGCTGAAAAACCTCAAGCGCGACGATTCCGTCAGCCTGGGTCGCCGTCTGCTGAACCACGCGCTGGGCGGCAGCCGTAAGCTTGCGGAAATCCCGCCGGATCATGTTCAGCGCGAACTTGACCGCATGCGTCTTGCCACCCTTGACGATCTGCTGGCTGAAATCGGCCTCGGCAACGCCATGAGCGTGGTCGTGGCGAAAAATCTCCAGCAGGGGGAAGCCACGCCATCGGCACCGGGCGCCTCCGGGCACACCCATCTGCCAATAAAAGGCGCTGACGGCGTACTGATCACCTTTGCCAAATGCTGTCGTCCTATCCCCGGCGACCCGATCATCGCCCACGTCAGCCCGGGTAAAGGGCTGGTTATCCACCATGAATCGTGCCGCAACATTCGCGGCTATCAGAAAGAACCTGAGAAGTTCATGGCAGTCGAGTGGGACAAAGAGACGGCGCAGGAATTTATCACCGAAATTAAGGTCGATATGTTCAACCACCAGGGGGCGCTGGCCAACCTGACGGCAGCCATCAATACCGCGACGTCCAACATTCAGAGCCTGAATACGGAAGAGAAAGACGGCCGCGTTTACAGCGCCTTTATCCGCCTGACCGCGCGCGACCGTGTGCATCTGGCGAATATCATGCGCAAAATCCGCGTAATGCCGGACGTTATCAAAGTCACCCGTAACCGAAACTAGCTTTATGAATCTACAGCGTTATGCGCGTATCCGTGAGATGCTCGCCAGGCGTCAGCCCGATCTGACCGTCTGCATGGAAGAGGTCCACAAACCTCATAATGTTTCGGCGATCGTCCGTACCGCTGATGCTGTAGGCGTTCATGAAGTTCACGCGGTCTGGCCCAGCACCCGAATGCGCCCTATGGCATCGGCAGCGGGCAGCAACAGCTGGGTACAGGTGATAACCCATCCCACTATTGGCGATGCGGTCGGCCATTTAAAGGGCCAGGGCATGCAAATCCTGGCAACACACCTGTCAGACAAATCGGTCGATTTCCGTGAAATCGACTACACCCGCCCGACCTGTATTCTGATGGGGCAGGAAAAAACCGGTATCACCCAGGAAGCGTTAGCGCTCGCAGACCAGGACATCATTATTCCAATGATCGGCATGGTGCAGTCGCTCAACGTCTCCGTCGCCTCCGCCCTCATTCTTTACGAAGCTCAGCGCCAGCGTCAAAACGCGGGCATGTACAGCCGCGATAACAGCATGCTGGCTGACGAAGAGCAGCAGCGTCTGCTGTTTGAAGGCGGCTATCCGGTACTGGCGAACGTCGCCAAACGCAAAGGCCTTCCCTACCCCCACGTTAACGAGCAGGGCGAAATCGAAGCCGATGCTGCGTGGTGGTCCACTATGCAGGCCACGGAGTAACCGCTATGCAAAGCCGTCTGCTGGATGCCGTTCCGCTCAACACGTTGACCGGCGTAGGCGCCGCGCAGAGCAGCCGGCTGGCAAAAATTGGCCTGCACACGGTGCAGGATTTGCTCCTGCACCTGCCGCTGCGCTACGAAGACCGCACCCAGCTTTATCCTATCGGTGAACTGCTTCCCGGCATCTACGTGACCGTGGAAGGCGAAGTCCTGAACTGCAATATCACCTTCGGCGGCCGCCGGATGATGACCTGCCAGATTAGCGACGGCACCGGCATCCTGACGATGCGCTTTTTCAACTTCAACGCGGCGATGAAAAACAGCCTCGCCACCGGGCGACGCGTGCTGGCCTACGGCGAAGCGAAGCGCGGTAAGTACGGCGCGGAGATGATCCACCCGGAATATCGGGTGCAGGGTGACCTCAGCACGCCGGATTTACAGGAGACCTTAACGCCGGTCTATCCCACCACCGAAGGCATCAAACAGGCCACGCTGCGTAAACTGACCGATCAAGCGCTGGATTTACTCGATACCTGCGCCATCAGCGAGCTGCTGCCGCCGGAACTGGCACAGGGGATGATGAGCCTGCCGGAAGCGCTGCGCACGCTGCACCGCCCGCCGCCGACGCTCCAGCTCGCCGATTTAGAAACCGGTAAACACCCGGCGCAGCAGCGTTTAATCCTGGAAGAGCTGCTGGCGCACAATCTCAGCATGCTGGCCTTGCGCGCGGGCGCGCAGCGTTTTCACGCTCAGCCTCTCAGCGCAAGCCGCGAGCTGAAAGATAAGTTTCTGGCTAATTTGCCGTTTAAGCCTACCGGTGCGCAGGCGCGGGTGACGGCTGAAATTGAACACGATATGGCGCTGGATATACCGATGATGCGCCTGGTGCAGGGTGACGTCGGCTCCGGTAAAACGCTGGTTGCCGCGCTGGCGGCGCTGCGCGCGATTGCCCACGGCAAGCAGGTCGCGCTGATGGCGCCGACCGAGCTGCTCGCCGAACAGCACGCTAATAACTTCCGCAGCTGGTTTGCGCCACTCGGCATTGAAGTCGGCTGGTTAGCGGGCAAGCAGAAAGGTAAAGCCCGTCAGGCACAGCAGGAGGCCATTTCCAGCGGCCAGGTGCAGATGATTGTCGGCACCCACGCCATTTTCCAGGAACAGGTGCAGTTTAACGGCCTGGCACTGGTCATCATCGATGAACAGCACCGCTTCGGCGTGCATCAGCGTCTGGCGCTGTGGGAAAAAGGCCAGCAGCAGGGCTTCCACCCACATCAGCTGATCATGACCGCTACGCCAATCCCGCGTACGCTGGCAATGACCGCCTACGCCGATCTCGACACGTCAGTCATTGATGAGCTACCGCCTGGCCGAACGCCGGTCACCACCGTCGCCATCCCGGATACCCGCCGTCATGACATTATCGACCGCGTACGCAACGCCTGCACCAGCGAAGGCCGCCAGGCCTACTGGGTGTGTACGCTGATTGAAGAGTCGGATCTACTGGAAGCCCAGGCGGCGGAAGCCACCTGTGAAGAGCTGAAGCTGGCGCTGCCGGAGCTGAATATTGGCCTCGTCCACGGGCGCATGAAGCCCGCCGAAAAGCAGGCCGTCATGCAGGCCTTCAAGCAAGGTGAACTGCATCTGCTGATTGCCACCACCGTCATTGAAGTGGGCGTGGATGTCCCCAACGCCAGCCTGATGATTATTGAAAACCCGGAGCGCCTGGGTCTGGCGCAGCTCCATCAGCTGCGTGGCCGCGTCGGCCGTGGTGCGGTGGCATCCCACTGCGTACTGCTGTATAAAGCGCCGCTGTCGAAAACCGCGCAAATGCGTCTGCAGGTGTTGCGCGACAGCAACGACGGCTTCGTGATCGCCCAGAAGGATCTCGAGATTCGCGGCCCCGGCGAGCTGCTCGGCACCCGCCAGACCGGCAATGCCGAATTTAAGGTGGCTGACCTGCTGCGCGATCAGGCGATGATCCCCGAAGTTCAGCGCCTGGCACGCCATATTCACGACCGTTATCCGCAGCAGGCTAACGCGCTTATTGAGCGCTGGATGCCGGAAACCGAACGTTATTCCAACGCGTAGCGATACCCACAGCCCGTTAAGGGCTGTGCTAAACTTCGCACAATTTCACTTCCCTGGACGAGTTTGTAATGAGACGAGAACTGGCTATCGAATTTTCGCGCGTCACCGAAGCGGCGGCGCTGGCAGGCTATAAATGGCTGGGCCGCGGCGACAAGAACACCGCCGACGGCGCGGCGGTCAACGCCATGCGTATTATGCTCAACAAGGTCAACATTGACGGCACCATCGTCATTGGCGAAGGCGAAATCGATGAAGCGCCAATGCTCTACATCGGCGAGTCCGTCGGTACCGGGAGCGGCGATGCGGTAGATATCGCCGTTGACCCCATCGAAGGCACCCGCATGACGGCGATGGGTCAGGCCAACGCGCTGGCGGTGCTGGCGGTAGGCGATAAAGGCTGCTTCCTCAACGCGCCGGACATGTACATGGAAAAGCTGATTGTCGGCCCTGGCGCGAAAGGGACTATCGACCTCAACAAACCGTTGGAAGAAAACCTGCGTAATATCGCCCGCGCGCTGGATAAGCCGCTGAGCGAACTGACGGTCACCATTCTGGCGAAACCGCGCCACGATGGCGTGATTGCCGATCTACAAAAACTGGGCGTGCGCGTGTTCGCCATTCCGGACGGTGACGTTGCGGCCTCGATTCTGACCTGCATGCCGGACAGCGAAGTCGACGTGATGTACGGTATCGGCGGTGCGCCGGAAGGCGTTGTCTCCGCCGCGGTCATTCGCGCACTGGACGGCGATATGCACGGCCGCCTGCTAGCCCGCCATCACGTCAAAGGCGATAGCGAAGAGAACCGCCGCATTGGTGAAAACGAACTGGAGCGCTGTAAAGCGATGGGCATTGAGGCCGGTATCGTACTGACGCTGGACGACATGGCGCGCAGCGACAACGTGATTTTCTCCGCGACCGGCATTACCAAAGGTGACCTGCTGGACGGCATTACCCGCAAGGGCAATATCGCCACCACCGAGACGCTGCTGATTCGCGGTAAATCCCGCACCATCCGCCGCATTCAGTCGATTCACTACCTCGATCGCAAAGACACTGAAATCCAGCGTCACATTCTTTAACCCGTTTGATCAATTGAGCTTTCCAGCCTTTTCGGGCTGGAAATCTTCTCTCGTCGCGGTGAAGATAAGATAACGAGAATGAGAGGAGATTCGCCATGGCAGATTGGGTTACGGGCAAAGTCGTTAAAGTACAGAACTGGACCGACGCACTGTTTAGCCTTACCGTCCACGCGCCGGTTCACCCGTTTACCGCCGGACAGTTCGCCAAGCTGGGGCTCGACATCGACGGCGAGCGGGTACAACGCGCCTACTCTTACGTTAACGCCCCCAGCAATCCCGATCTTGAGTTCTATCTGGTCACCGTTCCGGACGGCAAGCTCAGCCCACGCCTGGCCGCGTTAAAGCCGGGTGATGAAGTGCAGGTCGTCAGTGAAGCCGCAGGATTTTTCGTGCTGGAAGAGGTGCCCGACTGCGAAACCCTGTGGATGCTGGCAACCGGTACGGCGATTGGCCCCTACCTCTCGATTCTCGAAGAAGGGAAAGACCTGGAACGCTTTAAAAATCTGGTGCTGGTCCACGCCGCGCGCTACGCCGCCGACCTCAGCTACCTGCCGCAGATGCGGGCGCTGGCAGAGCGCTATGCCGGAAAGCTACGCATTCAGACGGTCGTCAGCCGCGAAACAACGCCGGGGATGCTGACCGGGCGCGTTCCCGCGCTGATTGAAAGCGGTGCGCTGGAAGCCGCCGTTGGTTTACCGATGAATGCGCAGACCAGCCATGTGATGCTGTGCGGTAACCCGCAGATGGTGCGCGATACCCAACAGCTGCTGAAAGAGACCCGCCAGATGACCAAGCACCTGCGCCGTCGGCCGGGCCACATGACCGCCGAACACTACTGGTGATCGGCGCGGTACTTCACGGCCTGCGTGTCTTTACCGTATTTATTTTCGCCCTGGGTGCCAACAAATGCGCCCAGGTCTATCAGCATCATGACGATAATCAGCGTAGGAATAAACCGCCCTACGCCCCACTGCCATACGCCGGGCAGCATTGACCAATTACCCGCCAGCAGCATCCACGCCAGCACCATCAGTAGCGCCCAGAGGCCTGATTTCCCGCGGTCATGCAGACGCTTAATCGTCACCGCCGCTGTCGGCCACAGCAGACACACCAGCATAAATGCCGCCGTTTGCAGATCGACCAGCCCGCCGCCGGCAAGGCTGAACAGCGCCACCATCGTGACGGCCCATATGGCAATCCAAATCCAGAAGTCGCGGCGCCCAATACGCCCTTTAATGGAAAACAACCATTGCTGTAGAGTCATGTAGCCTTTCCTTTATCGTTGTGCCGCGTAGTTTACCCCGAAGTGGGCACATTTTGACAAGCGAGGCGGTTCCCGTTTTAATCGTCATCTGCAAAGAAGAGGACAATTGGCATGAAACACTGGATCACGCTCTGTCTGGCAGGGCTCATCACGCTGAGCTTCAGCCAGGCTTCGCTGTCGGCGGAAAAGCCCGCCGCCGTTGCCCCATACCTGTTGGCGGGCGCTCCGGCGTTTGACCTCTCCATCAGCCAGTTCCGGGAACAATTCAACACGCAGAATCCCGGCCTGCCGCTCGGTGAATTTCGCTCGATTGCCTCCAGCCGGGACCAGCTCACGATTACCCGCGCCGCCAGCAAGATAAATGAAAACCTCTACGCCTCAACGGCGCTGGAGCGCGGCACCCTGAAGATTAAATCTATCCAGATAACCTGGCTGCCCATTCAGGGGCCGGAGCAGAAGGCGGCAAAAAACAAAGCGCTGGAGTACATGAGCGCCCTGATGCGCGCGGTCCTCCCGACGCTAACCAAACCGCAAAGCCAGCAAAAACTGCAAAAGCTGCTATCGCAGGGGAAGGGAAAACATTACTTCGCCAGCACTGAAGGCGCCGTGCGCTATGTTGTCGCAGATAATGGCGAAAAAGGGCTGACCTTCGCCGTTGAACCGATTAAGCTGGCGCTATCTGAAAATCTTGAAGGGGACAATAAATGATAAAAAGCAAAGCCTTCAAAGCGATCAATCTCTATACTGTTTCACAGACCATGCTGCCCTGACGGGTGGCCATATTCCTTAATTCGCTGACAAGCGTGGAGAATCGAAATGCGACATCCTTTAGTGATGGGTAACTGGAAACTGAACGGCAGCCGCCACATGGTACACGAGCTGATTGCTAACCTGCGTACCGAGCTGGCCGGCGTAGCTGGCTGCGGCGTGGCTATCGCGCCGCCGGAAATGTATATCGATATGGCTAAGCATGCCGCTGCCGGCAGCCACATCCACCTGGGCGCGCAAAACGTTGACCTGAACCTGTCCGGCGCATTCACCGGTGAAACCTCCGCTGAAATGCTGAAAGATGTTGGCGCAACCTACATCATCATCGGTCACTCTGAGCGTCGTACCTACCACAAAGAATCTGACGAGCTGATCGCGAAGAAATTTGCCGTGCTGAAAGAACAGGGTCTGATCCCGGTTCTGTGCATCGGTGAAACCGAAGCTGAAAACGAAGCGGGCAAAACTGAAGAAGTGTGCGCACGTCAGATCGACGCTGTGCTGAAAACTCAGGGCGCTGCGGCCTTCGAAGGCGCGGTTATTGCTTACGAACCGGTATGGGCTATCGGTACCGGCAAATCTGCTACCCCAGCTCAGGCTCAGGCGGTTCACAAATTCATTCGTGACCACATCGCGAAAGCTGACGCGAAAATCGCTGAACAGGTTATCATCCAGTACGGCGGTTCCGTGAACGCGGGCAACGCGGCAGAGCTGTTCACCCAGCCGGACATCGACGGCGCGCTGGTTGGCGGCGCATCCCTGAAAGCAGACGCTTTCGCGGTGATCGTCAAAGCAGCAGAAGCGGCGAAAAACGCGTAAGATTTTGAACCTGGCCACCGCGCCAGGTTTTAATAAACCGGCCCTATGGCCGGTTTTTTTGTAGGCCGGATAAGCGCAGCGCCATCCGGCAGATGCTCATAGCTTGCCCAGCACCTGATACCACACATAGTCCAGCGGCAACAGCAGCAGATAACTCACCGCTGCCAGCGCCAGACACAGCAACATCCCCGCGCGCGCGGGCACTTTCCCTAGCGCCATCGCCACCACAATCGGTGATGCCTGATACGGCAGCAGCGGCGTCGAGTAGCCCAGTACCTGAATCATGATCACGCTCAGCAGCGGGAAGCCGGTGGCATCCGAGAAGCTCTGAGCAAAGGTGGTATACAGCGCCGGTACGCCGTTGGCGGTCATAATAAAGTTCAGCGCGCTGGTAATGCCGGTCAACGCCAGGAAGCTGGTAAACGGCGCATCCTCACTCAGCGGCATAATATGCAGCAGCGCATTGCCCACCTCATCGCCAATTCCCGTTTGGGTAACGGTGATCGCCAGCCCAAGGATCCCGGCCACATAAATACAGGTACGCATATTCACGCCGCTGGCAAATTCATCGCCGGAAATAAACCCAACGCGCGGCAACAGCGTGACAACCGCCGCCACCAGCCCCGTCCAGGCGGGCCCAATGCCGTGCCAGCTCTCCGTCACCCACAACGTCAGCACCACCGCCAGCAGCCACGCCAGACGCTTCTCGTCACCGCTCATCGGCGGCAGCGGCTCAAGATCGCGGGGCGGATGCGGTTTACCGGGAAACAGCCAGCAGATCAGGCCAATCAGCACCGCGCCTTTCAGCCAGCCCAGCACCGGAGTATGCAGCAGCAGATAAGGTACATAGTTCAGGTGGATCCCATAGGCCCCTTCCGCCGCCCCGCTCATCACCAGGTTAGGTACGTTGGCGGGCAAAATAGTGGCCGAAAGCTGGAAAGTACCGAAACCGACCGCCAGCGCCAGGCCGTACCACGCACGGGTACCGTCCTCAATACCGGCGCGTTTCGCCATCGCCGCCACAATCGGCATCAGCAGCGCGATACGTCCCATATTGGAAGGCATCACAAACGCCAGCGCATAGCTCAGCAGCACGACGCTCGCGACCATCAGTGGCCAGGAGTCCGTCAGCCGCGCCGACAACGCCCGCGCCGCCCGGTCGGCCAGCCCCGTCTTGCGGATGGCAATGCCGAGCACAAACCCGCTAAAAACCAGCCAGAAGGCCGAAGAGGCAAAGCCGCCAAAAATAACGTCCGGCGGGGCAATTTTCGCCGTCATCGCTGCCGCGAAAAACAGCAGCGCGGTAATAAACTCCGGCAGCAGCGACGTCGCCCACAGCAGGATAGTCACGCCAACGATCAGTGAAGGGAGGAAAAGAGGGTGAGAAAACCAGAGCGACATACCTGTCTCCTGTCGTTTTTTTCAGCAAGCATACGACGACAGGCCAGACAGGTAAACGCCAGATTAGGTGGGGTTATTGCAGAATCTCGCAGCGATGATCCTGGATTTCTTCGGCGGAGGCGCGGTTCAGCGTCAGCAGGTTGCGCTCGGTTGCCAGCAGCAACAGCGAGTCATCGCTTTGCTTAACCAACGCCAGCGCAAAACGCCCCATATGATCACGTGCTTCCGGTACTTCTTCCGCCAGCATCAGGAACGGGCTACGCTGCGCCAGCTCATTTTCGGTGACGCGACGCGCCAGATATTCATGCCCCATCAGCCCACCCGGCAGCGGTAGCCAGCGGCTGCTAATGGCGGCGATATCGCCGTCTAACTGCTCACGAACGTCTTTGCGCAGGCAGGAAATATGGATATGAAAATGGTTTTGCGTCCGCCCGGTACGGGAGTTTATGGTCAGAGAGATCGCGCTATCGGGGACTTCCGCGCCCCGCTTGTCGCTCATGATCATACGACGCTGCCACGCTTGCCAGAAAAAGTTCGGCGTCAGCGGGTCAAGCAGCAGCGGGCTTTCAGTACCATTGATACGGTAGGTTGGCATCAGCAGATACTGCAACGGACCGTTGCGATCTTTAAACAGCACGTAGCCACCCTTCGGGTTCACGTCAGCGCACGGCTTCGGGGTCTGATGCTCGAGCTGGTTGGGTACGCACTGCTCCAGCACAATCTGGCGTAGGGCGTCCGGGTTGCCGGCGTTCAGCCAGTACCAGCCGCCGGCGCCTGCCGCAATGGCCATCACCAGCAGCGCGGCCAGCAGGTATTTTAACCTTGTCATGTGTTCTCCCCATGTTAAATCGAGGGGGAAGAGTAACGCAGTTTTGTGACCAACAGAACATTGGCAGTCTGGCGTGCATTGCCGGATGGCGGCGTAAACGCCTTATCCGGCCTACGAGGCACAAAAAAATGCCCGGCAGATTAGCCGGGCGTTTTTCGAGATTAACGCTTACTGATTTGGTCGAAGGTGCCGCCGTTGGAGAAATGCTCTTTCTGCGCTTTCGTCCAGCCGCCGAACTCATCGTCGATGGTAAACAGCTTCAGTTTCGGGAACGCGTTTTCATACTTCTTCGCCACCGCCGGGTCACGCGGACGGTAGAAGTTCTTCGCCGCAATCTCCTGGCCTTCAGGCGAGTAGAGGTACTTCAGGTAGGCTTCCGCCACCGCGGTCGTGCCTTTTTTCTCCGCCACTTTGTCGACCACGGAAACGGTCGGCTCGGCGAGAATCGACTCGCTCGGGGTGACTATCTCGAACTTGTCTTTACCCAGCTCGGTTGTCGCCAGCAGCGCTTCGTTTTCCCACGCAATCAGCACGTCGCCAATGCCGCGTTCTACGAAGGTGTTGGTGGAGCCGCGCGCGCCGGAGTCCAGCACTTCCACGTTCTTATACAGCGCCTTCACGAAGTCCTGCGCTTTAGCCTGGTCGTTGTTGTTGTGGTGCAGGGCGTAGCCCCAGGCCGCCAGGTAGTTCCAGCGAGCGCCGCCGGAGCTTTTCGGGTTCGGGGTAATCACGGAAACGCCCGGTTTGATCAGATCGTTCCAGTCATGAATCTGTTTCGGGTTGCCTTTACGCACCAGGAACACGATGGTGGAGGTGTACGGCGCAGAGTTATCCGGCAGGCGTTTGATCCAGTTTTTGTCAATACGCCCGCGCTCGGCGATGGCGTCAACGTCATAGGCCAGCGCCAGGGTCACCACGTCGGCATCAATACCGTTGATGACGGAGGTCGCCTGCTTACCGGAGCCACCGTGGGACTGACGAATCAGCACGTTATCACCGGTTTCTTTTTTCCAGTGCGCGCTGAACGCCTTGTTATATTGCTCATACAGTTCACGCGTCGGATCGTAAGACACGTTCAGTAATTGAATATCCTTAGCCAGTACGCTGGTGGAAGCCAGCAAAAGAGTCAACCCTACGCCCCACTTGTTCATCGCCCGCTCTCTTATCTGTTGTGTTGTAATGGGGCTAGCCTGCCAGAAATCTAACCAATGATTAAAGAATAAAAAAAGATTGATTATGCAGTTTTGAAATATATGAAAACGGACTCAGCGCGGATGCGCGAAATCACTCAGCGGGGGAAAATCAGAAGGTAAAAGCTTCCCCAGGAAGTTAGCAACCGCCCGGGGAGAGGTGGAATCAGACTTCTTCCATGCGGCCCAGCAGCGCCTGCAGACGATCCTGCCAGCCGCTCTGCTGTTCTTTCAGCTGGTTGTTTTCACGTTCCAGCTCTTCACGGCTATGCTGTGCAGCCTGTACATCCTGCGCCAGCGTGTTGTTCTTTTCTTTCAGCTCTTCGATTTCCATCTGCAACAGCGTGATGGTATCAATCGCCTGCTGAACTTTCGCTTCCAGTTTCTCAAACACTTCTAATGACATCGTCATACCTCTCCTGATCTTGCAAGGCGTTGATATCGTCCCGGAACCCCGGTGACGCCTTAACGTAAATAAGCGCACGGCTTGTGGTCGATTGTATGAAGCCCAGTAGCCCCTGTCCAGCGCCAGAGCCTGTAGATTGCGGTTCTCCGCAATTTTCGGTCTAGACCTGGAGCATAGACATCAATACTCATTAAATTGTTTACTGTTTAACAAGCGAAATGTTCCCTTCCTCACACTTTTCGTTCCAAAACTGTGCGTTTTTTGGCGCGAAAACGCTCATTTCTTGACGTGACACACACATTTCAATTTCGATATTTCTCGTTTACGCTCGTTAACGATAAATTAACACTATGCCTACAAGGCAACATGAGCGTCGCGAACGCTTATGCACACAATAATCATCAATTAGTCTTCAGGATTCCGATTATGAGCCAGACATCAACCTTAAAAGGCCAGTGCATCGCAGAGTTTCTCGGTACCGGGTTGTTGATATTTTTCGGCGTGGGATGTGTTGCTGCGCTGAAGGTCGCCGGTGCGAGCTTCGGCCAGTGGGAAATCAGTATCATCTGGGGTCTGGGCGTGGCGATGGCCATCTACCTGACCGCTGGGGTTTCCGGCGCGCATCTTAATCCGGCAGTGACCATTGCCCTGTGGCTGTTCGCCTGCTTCGACGGCCGCAAAGTTGTGCCGTTTATCGTTGCCCAGTTTGCTGGCGCCTTCTGCGCCGCCGCGCTGGTCTACGGTCTGTACTACAACCTTTTCATCGACTTCGAACACACGCACAATATGGTGCGCGGCAGCGTAGAAAGCCTTGAGCTGGCGGGTATTTTCTCCACCTATCCAAACCCGCATATCAATTTTGTGCAGGCATTCGCGGTAGAAATGGTGATTACCGCTATCCTGATGGGCGTTATCCTGGCGCTGACCGACGATGGCAACGGTATTCCGCGTGGGCCGCTGGCACCGCTGCTGATTGGCCTGCTGATTGCAGTTATCGGCGCCTCCATGGGCCCGTTGACCGGCTTTGCGATGAACCCGGCGCGTGACATTGGGCCAAAAGCCTTCGCCTGGCTGGCAGGCTGGGGCGACGTCGCCTTCACCGGCGGCAAAGATATCCCGTATTTCCTGGTGCCGCTGTGTGCGCCAATCGTGGGCGCGGCGCTGGGCGCATTCAGCTACCGCAAGCTGATTGGCCGTCACCTGCCCTGCGACACCTGCGAGGTTGAAGAGCCGAAAGCGGCCTCCAGCCAGAATCAACACAATGCTTCGCTGTAATCTGACTACGGAACGTTCATTATGACTGACAAAAAATATATCGTTGCGCTCGACCAGGGCACCACCAGCTCCCGCGCCGTCGTTATGGATCATGACGCCAATATCATCAGTGTTTCACAGCGCGAATTTGAACAAATTTATCCAAAGCCAGGCTGGGTTGAGCATGACCCTATGGAGATTTGGGCGACCCAGAGCTCCACGCTCGTCGAAGTGCTGGCAAAAGCCGACATTAGCTCTGACCAGATTGCCGCTATCGGTATTACCAACCAGCGTGAAACGACCGTCGTGTGGGAACGCGAAACCGGTAAGCCGATTTACAACGCCATCGTCTGGCAGTGCCGCCGTACGGCGGATATCTGCGAGCAGCTCAAGCGCGACGGTATGGAAGAGTACGTGCGTAGCGCCACCGGCCTGGTGGTCGACCCGTACTTCTCCGGAACCAAAGTGAAGTGGATCCTCGACCACGTTGAAGGCTCCCGCGAGCGCGCAAGACGCGGCGAACTGTTGTTCGGCACCGTCGACACCTGGCTTATCTGGAAAATGACCCAGGGCCGCGTGCACGTTACCGATTACACCAACGCTTCGCGCACCATGCTGTTCAACATCAACACCCTTGAGTGGGATGACAAAATGCTGGACGCGCTGGATATTCCGCGCGCCATGCTGCCGGAAGTGCGCAAGTCATCCGAAGTGTACGGCCAGACCAACATCGGCGGCAAAGGCGGTACCCGTATTCCTATCGCCGGGATTGCCGGTGACCAGCAGGCGGCGCTGTTCGGCCAGCTGTGCGTGAAGGAAGGGATGGCGAAAAACACCTACGGCACCGGCTGCTTTATGCTGATGAACACCGGTGAAAAAGCGGTGGCTTCCAGCCACGGCCTGCTAACCACCATCGCCTGCGGCCCGCGCGGTGAGGTGAACTACGCGCTGGAAGGTGCGGTGTTTATGGCTGGCGCTTCTATTCAGTGGCTGCGCGACGAGATGAAGCTGATTAGCGACGCCTTCGACTCCGAATACTTCGCCACCAAAGTGAAGGACACCAACGGCGTGTACGTGGTACCGGCGTTTACCGGCCTCGGCGCACCGTACTGGGACCCGTACGCTCGCGGTGCCATCTTCGGTCTGACCCGCGGCGTGAACTCGAATCACATTATCCGCGCGACGCTGGAGTCTATCGCCTACCAGACGCGTGACGTGCTGGAGGCAATGCAGGCCGACTCCGGCATTCGTCTGCACGCCCTGCGCGTCGACGGCGGTGCGGTTGCCAACAACTTCCTGATGCAGTTCCAGTCCGACATTCTGGGCACCCGCGTAGAACGCCCGGAAGTCCGTGAAGTCACGGCGCTGGGCGCGGCCTACCTTGCTGGCCTGGCGGTCGGCTTCTGGCAGAATCTGGATGAGCTGCAGGAGAAAGCGGTCATTGAGCGCGAATTCCGCCCGGGCATTGAGACAACCGAGCGTAACTTCCGCTACAGCGGCTGGAAAAAAGCGGTGAAACGCGCGCTGGCGTGGGAAGAGCACGAAGAATAAGACAACGTGCAGAGGTATGTAGGCCTGATAAGCGAAGCGCCATCAGGCAAAAAAATGCCGGAGCCGACCTCCGGCATTTTCACATTAAGCAAACATCGGCAGCATCAAATACAGCTTAATCACCAGGGCATTGACGATATCAATAAAGAACGCGCCGACCATCGGCACCACCAGGAACGCCGTATGCGACGGTCCAAAACGCTCGGTAATAGCCTGCATATTGGCAATCGCCGTAGGCGTCGCGCCTAAACCAAAACCACAGTGCCCCGCGGCCAGCACCGCCGCATCGTAGTTTTTGCCCATCATCCGGTAGGTCACGAAAATGGCGTACAGCCCCATTGCCATTGCCTGCGTGGCCAGAATCACCAGCATCGGCAGCGCCAGCGACGCCAGCTCCCACAGCTTCAGGCTCATCAGCGCCATCGCCAGAAACAGCGACAGGCTCACGTTGCCCATCACCGAAACCGCGCGTTCAAACACGCGATAAAAGCCCAAAAGCGCCATCCCGTTGCTGAGGATCACCCCCACAAACAGCACGCAGACGAAGGTTGGCAGCTCCAGCGCCGTGCCTGCCAGCAGTTGCGCAATGACTTTACCTGCCGTCAGACAAATAGCGATCATGGCGATCGTTTCAATCAGCACCAGCGAGGTAATGCTGCGCCCGACGTCCGGTTTTTCAAACGCCGTCGGTACGGCCTGGTCATCCGGCGTTCCATTCGGCGACGACGAATGCTTCACCAGATAACGCGCCACCGGGCCGCCAATCAGGCCGCCGAGCACCAGACCAAACGTGGCACAGGCCATCGCCACTTCGGTAGCATTGGCAAACCCGTAGCGCTCGATAAACAGTTTACTCCACGCCGCGCCGGTACCATGACCGCCGGAGAGAGTAATAGAACCGGCCAGCAGACCCATCAGCGGGTCCAGCCCCAGCAGCTTCGCCATACCGATGCCCAGCGCGTTTTGCAGCAGCAGCAGCCCGACCACCACGATCAGGAACGTACCCAGCACTTTGCCGCCCGCGCGCAGGCTGGCGATATTAGCATTCAGGCCAATGGTGGCGAAGAACGCCAGCATAAGCGGGTCCTTCAGGCTCATGTCGAAGTCAATCTCCCAGCCGATACTCTGCTTTAATACCAGCAGCGCGAGCGCGACCAGCAGGCCGCCCGCAACGGGCTCGGGGATAGTGTATTTTTTGAGAAGGGGGACACTCTGGACCAGCTTGCGTCCGAGCAGCAACACCAGCGTTGCGGCAACGAGCGTCGATAAGGTATCAAGATGAAACATAATTACAGCTCCTTACTAAACGCATGATCCATTCATACGCGACCAATTTCCGATGTCGAGATCGCCTCCTCATGAGACGTCGGCCCAAAGTTTAAGCTCGAAAAGCGCGAAAGTGATAGAAAAAGGTACTATTTGTCCTCATTTTCGTTAAGCGACCCGATTAAGCCCTGCTTTTTGTCCGCCTATTTTCCGCAATTTTTCATGGTTACTGAATGCAACCGTTTGCTTTTACCAACCAGTCGGCTAAAATCGCCACTTTTCCACCACGAGATAGCCTCTGAGATGTCCTCTAACACACTCGATCAAGCCAATGCGCAACCGATTGCGCATAAGCAAACCAGCGAACTGATTTACCGCCTGGAAGACCGTCCGCCGCTTCCGCAAACCCTGTTTGCCGCGCTCCAGCACCTGCTGGCGATGTTTGTGGCGGTGATCACCCCAGCGCTGCTGATCTGCCAGGCTCTCGGCCTCCCGGCTCAGGATACCCAGCACATTATCAGCATGTCGTTATTCGCTTCCGGTGTGGCATCTATCATTCAGATTAAAGCCTGGGGCCCGGTGGGTTCCGGTCTGCTGTCGATTCAGGGCACCAGCTTCAACTTCGTGGCGCCGCTGATTATGGGCGGCACGGCGCTGAAAACCGGCGGTGCGGACGTGCCAACCATGATGGCAGCGCTGTTCGGTACCCTGATGCTGGCCAGCTGTACAGAGATGGTGTTATCTCGCGTACTGCATCTGGCACGTCGCGTGATTACGCCGCTGGTCTCCGGCGTGGTGGTAATGATTATCGGCCTGTCGCTGATTCAGGTCGGCCTGACCTCCATCGGCGGCGGCTACGCGGCGATGGCCAACAATACCTTCGGCGCGCCGAAAAACCTGCTGCTGGCGGGCGTGGTGCTGGGCATGATTATTCTGCTTAACCGTCAGCGTAACCCGTACCTGCGCATCGCCTCACTGGTCATCGCCATGGCGGCGGGCTACCTGCTGGCATGGTTCCTCGGCATGCTGCCGGAAAACACCACGCCGTCGAACACCAGCCTGATTATGGTACCGACGCCGTTGTACTATGGCTTAGGCATCGACTGGAACCTGCTGCTGCCGCTGATGCTGGTGTTTATGATCACCTCGCTGGAAACCATCGGCGACATTACCGCCACCTCTGACGTTTCCGAGCAGCCGGTCTCAGGCCCGGTCTATATGAAACGCCTGAAGGGCGGCGTGCTGGCAAACGGCCTCAATTCCTGCGTCTCTGCGGTGTTCAATACCTTCCCGAACTCCTGCTTTGGCCAGAATAACGGTGTGATTCAGCTAACCGGCGTCGCCAGCCGCTATGTGGGCTTCGTGGTGGCGCTGATGCTGATCGTCCTCGGCCTGTTCCCGGCGGTCAGCGGCTTTGTGCAGCACATTCCGGAACCGGTACTCGGCGGGGCAACGCTGGTGATGTTCGGCACGATCGCCGCGTCGGGCGTGCGCATTGTCTCGCGCGAACCGCTGAACCGCCGCGCCATCCTGATTATTGCGCTGTCGCTGGCCGTGGGTCTGGGCGTTTCTCAGCAGCCGCAGATCCTGCAGTTCGCCCCGGACTGGCTGAAAAACCTGCTTTCTTCCGGCATCGCAGCCGGCGGTATCACCGCTATTATCCTGAACCTGATCTTCCCGGCCGAAAAAGAGTAACCCTCTGCGCGGCAGTGGCAACGCCCACTGCCGCCGACATCGAATAATACGATTCCCGCCTTGAGGATTGCGCATAAATCATGCATAACAGGTTTATGTGCCCTTCTCAGGACGGAAGATCATGAAATTTCTTGGAAAGCTCATTATCTGGCTGCTTATCGCCCTGCTGCTGGTGATTCTGGCCTTCTACTTTCTGCTGCAAACGCGCTGGGGCGCGCGCCATATCAGCCAGTGGTTAAGCGACAACACGGCATGGCAGGTGACGTTCGACGCCATGGATCACCGCTTCTCCTCCCCTTCGCACATCCTGCTGCAAAACGTCACCTTTGGCCGCGACGGTAAACCCGCCACGCTGGTCGCGAAAAGCGTGGATATTGGCCTGAGCTCACGGCAGATTACCGATCCGCTGCACGTCGACACCATTCTGTTACAGGACGGTACGCTGAACCTGTCGCCCGCCGCCGCGCCGCTGCCGTTTGCCGCCGATCGCCTACAGTTCAGTAATATGGCGCTAAACAGTCCGGAAACCGGTTGGGCGCTCAGCGCACAGCGCGTTTCGGGCGGCGTGATGCCGTGGGCGCCAGAAGCGGGTAACGTGCTGGGGAAAAAAGCGCGGATTCAAATGAGCGCCGGTTCGCTATCGCTGAACGGCGTGCCCGCCACCCAGGTACTGATTGAAGGCGAGATTAACGGCGGCGAAGTCACCCTGGCCACCGTCGGCGCGGATATTGCGCGCGGTTCACTCACCGGCAACGCCCGCCGTAGCGCCGACGGCAGCTGGGTCGTGGACAATCTGCGCCTCAACGACATCCGCATACAAAGCGATAAACCGCTGCGCGACTTCCTTGCTCCCCTGGCCACCGTGCCATCGCTACAGATTGGCCGCCTCGACGTCACCGATGCCCGCCTGCAGGGGCCAGACTGGGCGGTGACCGACCTCGACCTGAACCTGCGCAACCTGACGCTCAGCCAGGGCAGCTGGCAGAGCACCGACGGTAAAATCTCACTCAACGCCAGCGAATTCATTTACGGCTCGCTGCACCTGTTCGACCCGATCCTCAACGCCGAATTCTCGCCGCAGGGCATTGACCTGCGCCAGTTTACCTCACGCTGGGAGGGCGGCATGGTGCGCAGCGCTGGCCACTGGTACCGTAACGCCAATGCGCTGGTGCTGGATGACGTGGTGTTCGCCGGGCTGGAGTACACGCTGCCGGAAAACTGGAAAACGCTGTGGATGGAACAGCTGCCGCCGTGGCTGGAGAGCGTCACGCTGAAAAAATTTGGCGCCAGCCGCAACCTGGTGATTGATATCGACCCTGACTTTCCATGGCAGGTGACCGCGTTAGACGGCTACGGCGCCAATCTGCAGCTGGTGAAGGGCCACCGGTGGGGCGTATGGGGCGGTAGCGCAACGCTCAACGGCGCGGCGGCAACCTTCAACCGCATTGACGTGCGTCGCCCGTCAATGACGCTGAACGCCGATGCGTCGAACGTGAATATCAGCGAACTGAGCGCCTTTACCGAGAAAGGGATTCTGGAAGCCACCGCCACGGTATCACAGCAGCCGCAGCGCCAGACAAGTATCACGCTCAACGGCCGCGGCGTACCGCTGAATATTCTCCAGCTGTGGGGGTGGCCTGCGCTGCCTATCGACGGCGATGGCAATATTCAGCTTACCGCCAGCGGCAGCGTACAGGCGGACGCGCCGCTGAAACCCACGGTGAACGCAAAGCTGCATGCGGTGAATATGGCGAAGCAGGAAGTTACCCAGCAGATGCAGGGTGGCGTGGTTTCGGTCGCTGCCGGCGCGCCGGTTACGCCATAGCCTAAGGGGGCGGAAACGTCCCCACCCTGCGCGATTGACTATCCAATCAGTGCGGTTTAGCGCTAGCGCGGCAATCAGTGCTATCTTTCACTAATAAGCCACATAGATAGCACTTTCCTCTTTATTTTAATCGCCCTTATCGTGGTTAAACCAACATCAATCACGAATCCAGTGTCAACCGCCAACACAGAAAAGCAAACGTTTGCTTTTGGGTCTGGATCACAACCATCCCGATGACGATAATCGCAGCCCTGCACGCTGCCGCCGCGTCTACCAACCCGCGGCGCACGCGCACTTTTCTTTTTTTATCTCTGTAGACAAGGTATTAGCATGAAGACGTATCGGGCAGCAGGTGCCGTCAAACCATCACGATTCGCCGGTGGTCTCACCGCCCTGGCCGCACTTGCCGCACTGGCGCTTCCCGCCAGCGCAGAAGCCGCCCTCTCCTTTAAGCCCGACAGCGCCTGTTTTGATGCCGAAGGCAACGTCAGCAGCCTGAGCGACGCATTCAGCTGCGGTAAAGTCAGCGGCAGCGTTCGTGCGCTGTATTACACCACCCACAATGCGTACTTCGCCAAAGGGTTTAACCAGGACACCGTGAGCTACGGCGGCTTCGTGAAGTATGAAACGGCCCCGCTGTATGGCTTCAACGTTGGCGTTAGCGGCCTGTTCCTGCGAGGGATCGACCACCCGCCGGAAGATCGCGTCATCAGCGATATCGGCGACAACCAGACCAACATCGGTGAAGCCTACCTCAACTGGCGCTACGGTGATTTTCGTCTCACCGGCGGCAACCAGCGCCTGGATTTACCGTTTGTCGGCGATTACGACTGGCGCATCACGCCAATTCTCTATCAGGCGCTGGATATGCAGTACGGTAGCGGCGACGACTTCCTGCGCGCCACCAAAATCTGGCGTTACAAGGGCTGGGGGAGCGACCAGGTTCAGCGCACCACCGCCTACAGCGACGTGACCGAAGAAACCAACGGCATGTGGGCCGTCGGCGCGGGCCGTCACCTGATGTGGGATGACAAAAAGCTGACCGGCCAGATGTGGTACGAAAGCTACGCCGACTTCTCCAACATCTTCTACACCGAAGGCCACCTCCAGTGGCAGCAGGCGCTGTTTACGCCGGACGTGGCGCTGCAATACATTCGCGGCACCAGCGAAGGCAAAGCGCTGGCGGGCGAAGTAGACAACCATTCTTACGGTGCGCAGCTGTCGCTGAACTTTACGCCTTCACTCTCCTGGGCGGCGGGTTATAACCACATTGCCGCCAGCGGTGACAGCTATGGTAACGGCTCGCTGGTGACGCCCTATGCCCACAACAGTTCATCCGGTCCGTACTTTGCACAGCCGTACTTCACCAGCACCCAGGACCTGGGCAGCGGCGATGCCTATGCCACCAACGTGAACTGGAATGCGAACGACAACCTGACGCTGGGCGCACGCTACTCCTGGATGGATCTGACGCCAACGGTGAATTCCAGCAGCCTGCGCCAGTCCGAGTACGTGATGTACTTTATCTGGAATTTCCAGGGCGCGCTGAAAGGGCTGAGCCTGAACGATTTCGTCGGCGTGCAGACGTCGCCGCTGTATGAGAAGGATTTCTGGCAGAACCGCTTAACGCTGCAATATGACTTCTAACCGGCGCTAAACAATCCCCTCTCCCCACCGGGGAGAGGGTTAGGGGGCTCACAGAATTAGAGCGTAATCACCAGCTCATTGCCCTGCGCGGTCACCACCACGCCCAGCTCGCTGCCTGCCGGGCTTCCGCCCTGCACGCCCGCTACCTGCTGGATATTGCGCAGGCACAGCGTCCAGCCGCTGGCTTTGCCGTTGCCTTTCACCGTTATCACCTTACCCTGACGTCTCGCGCTCAGCGTATACACCACGGTGCCATCGGCCGCAGGCACTTCACATACCGCTTCATGCCCGTCCTCAAGGTGGAACAGCTGGAACGCGGTGCCTTCATGCCATGCGTAGTTCGGCACCTGGCTGTTATTACCCAGCGCCAGCAGGGTGTTGTCGCGCACATAGACCGGCAGGCTCATAAAATCATGCTGCTGTTTATGCCAGCGGCTGCCCTGCACTTCGTCGTTGTGCCACAGGTGCGTCCAGCGGCCTTCCGGCAGGTAGAACTGCACGTCGCCCGCCTCCGAGAACACCGGCGCCACCGCCAGCGAGTCGCCGAGCATGTACTGGCGGTCGAGGTAATCGCACGCCGGGTCGTCCGGGAACTCCAGCATCATCGCACGCAGCATTGGCGTGCCCTGCTCGTTGGCCAGCGCCGCCTGACGATACAGGTACGGCATCATGCGGCACTTCATTTCGGTAAAGTAGCGCACCACATCGCAGGACTCTTCGTCATACGCCCACGGCACACGATAGGATTTGCTGCCGTGCAGGCGGCTGTGGCTGGAGAACAGGCCGAAGGCGCACCAGCGTTTATAGACATCCGCCGGGGCAGTGTTTTCGAAGCCGCCAATATCGTGGCTCCAGAAACCGAAACCGGACAGGCCAATCGACAGGCCACCGCGCAGGCTTTCCGCCATCGATTCGTAGTTGGCGTAGCAGTCGCCGCCCCAGTGCACCGGGAACTGTTGCGCGCCCACGGAAGCGGAACGGGCGAACAGCACAGCCTCTTCCACACCGACGGTCTCTTTGAGCACGTTCCACACCAGTTCGTTGTAGATATAGGCATAGTGGTTGTGCATTTTCTGCGGGTCGGCGTCGTTGAACCAGCGCACGTCGGTCGGGATGCGTTCGCCAAAGTCGGTCTTGAAGCAGTCCACGCCCATCGCCACCAGGCCTTTCAGCTTGTCGGCATACCACCGGCAGGCTTCAGGGTTGGTGAAGTCATAAATCGCTAGCCCCGGCTGCCATTTGTCCCACTGCCAGACGGAACCGTCCGGGCGCTTGAGCAGATAGCCTTTCTCTTTCAGCTCTTTGAATATTGGCGATTTCTGGCCAATATACGGGTTAATCCACACGCAGACCTTCAGCCCTTTGTCTTTCAGGCGCTGAATCATGCCTTTCGGGTCCGGGAAGGTCACCGGGTCCCACTCGAAGTCGCACCACTGGAAGGCCTTCATCCAGAAGCAGTCAAAGTGGAAGACGTGCAGCGGCAGGTTGCGCTCGGCCATACCATCGATAAAGCTGTTGACCGTCGCTTCGTCGTAGTTGGTGGTGAACGAGGTGGTCAGCCACAGGCCGAAAGACCACGCCGGCGGCAGCGCCGGGCGGCCGGTGAACTGGGTATAGCGGTTCAACACCTCTTTCGGGGTTGGGCCGTCGATGACAAAGTATTCCAGATACTCGCCTTCGACGCTGAACTGCACTTTGGACACCTTCTCTGAGCCAACCTCAAAGGAGACGTTTTCCGGGTGATTCACCAGCACGCCGTAGCCGCGGTTGGTCAGGTAGAACGGGATGTTTTTGTAGGACTGTTCGGTGCTGGTGCCGCCGTCTTTATTCCAGGTTTCAACGTTCTGGCCGTTGCGCACCAGCGCGGTAAAGCGCTCGCCCAGGCCATACACGGTTTCGCCGACGCCCAGATCCAGACGCTCGAACATGTAGTTGCGATTGTCGTTGCTGTCCTGCACATAGCCGTTGTTTTTCAGCTGGCTGCCGGTGATCCGCACGCCGTTGCGCAGGAAATCCAGCGACCAGAACTCACCTTTGGTCACGCGCACGCTGAGGTTGCCGCTTTTCAGCTCGGCAAACCCGGCGGTGTTTTGCATCTGTACCTTCACGTCTTTCAGCACGTTCAGCGGGTAGTGCGGGCCGTTATCCAGCGCGCCCTGGAAATGCTCGATGCGTACGCCCACCACGCCCTCTTGCGGTGAGAAAAAACGCAGGGTAAACATCGGTGTATCCAGCTGCCACGTGCGCTCGCGGACGTCGCGCGGCGCCACGTAGACCACCATTTCATTCCCTTGCTGTTCAACATCAAACACCTGAACAGGATGAATTAAATTCAGACCCGGCTGGGTCAACCAGTTTCCATCACTGATCTTCATGGTTCGTCCTCTTAATTGCCTGTGTTCTGATTTGTAGGTACGCGCCATTGCTGCCGTTCGCGGCGCGCTGATACCGGTTACACTTTTGTAAACCATCCGCTCAGCAAGGTGAATTGCGATATCTCGTTATCAAATTACGTTTCTTGATTTATGTGATCTGGGTTGGCGAGAAGAGTATGTACAGGTGTAACTCACTGATTTATAAGATATTTCTCACACCAACCTACGCAGGTGAGTAAAAAGATGCTGAAAAATGTAAGTAAAGATGTGGTAAGCGGTTGAAAGTAGCTATAATGCGCCCCGCCTCCATGTAGCAATCGAGGCGCGGAAGATCGTCGTCTCCGGTGAGACGATTGGACTTCATTTCCAGTGGTAGCCGCCTGCGGCTCCCGGCAGGTTCGACTCCTGCGGTCTCCGCCAAAATTCACGCGTATCTCCCCCAAATCATCTCCCCGTTTTATCTATACGCTTTCTTAGCGATACCCTTTGTGACTGATACTGTCCCGGTTCGTTTACGCCGTAAGCCTGCGCGTCCAGCGGTCTATAAACACGAGGCTAAATGCCCGCCAGAGGGTCAAATATTCGGTCATCGTGATGTTTTTTACGCCATTCAACGGGCAAGACGTGCGGTAAAGCGCGCGCTGCGCGGCAGACGAAAAATGTAACCATAGGAAAAATAATGGTTTTATCTGGAATGCCAGAGAGCGCAACGGCAACAGGGCGAAAAATGTGCCCTTGGGGGATGTGGTAAATGATTGAAAGTAGATATAATGCGCCCCGCCTCCATGTAGCAATGTAGGCGCGGAAGATCGTCGTCTCCGGTGAGGCGGCTGGACTTCAAATCCAGTTGGGGCCGCCAGCGGTCCCGGGCAGGTTCGACTCCTGTGATCTTCCGCCAATTAGCCTCTCCTGAACTCCCTCGAAGTCAATAAAACCACTATAATGCCTGATAAAACAAGAAAAATAACCCCACCATTGTCGCCTGAAGGTAATCGGCATCAAGTCCTTTATGGGGGTACATTAGGGGGTGTTATTTTCCTTTAAAATATCAGCACCCCCAAAATTGTAAAAATGTGATATATAACAAAGGGTTTTAACGACACCTTTGTTATACAAGGGTTGCATTGGGGGTATCAGGTTAGTCACTGGCGGAAATCCCCTAGAGGATGGATTCATCAAATAGCCGGAGAATGTAATGGCGCTAACCGATGTTAAAGTGAAAACCGCGAAGCCAAAAGATAAGCCCTATAAGCTGACAGATGGCGGCGGCATGTATCTGCTGATTAACGCTAATGGTTCCAAATACTGGCGAATGAAATACCGCTTTGCCAGTAAAGAAAAGATGCTTTCCATTGGCGTATACCCTGATGTTTCCCTGGCTGACGCACGCGAAAAGCGCAGTGAGGCCAGAAAAATACTCTCCGCTGGAGGCGATCCGGGTGAAGTAAAGAAAGAAGAAAAAATCGCCCAGCAAATGAGCCACAAGAATACGTTCGAGGCCATTGCCCGCGAATGGCATCAGACTAAAGCCGATCGCTGGTCATTACGCTACCGCGATGAAATCATCGACACCTTCGAGAAAGATATCTTCCCTCATACGGGAAGACGCCCTATCGTCGATATTAAGCCGATGGACTGGCTTGAGATTCTTCGTCGCCTTGAAAAGCGCGGCGCTTTAGAGAAAATGCGCAAAGTCCGCCAGCGTTGTAATGAAGTCTACCGTTACGCTATCGTTACCGGGAGAGCTGAATATAACCCCGTGTCAGATCTTGCTACAGCTCTGGCAACGCCAAAGAAAACACATTTCCCGTTCCTCACAGTCGAAGAGTTACCACACTTCCTTAAAGATCTGGCCGGATACACCGGTAGTGTTATCACCAAAACCGCCACGCAGATCATTATGTTAACCGGCGTGCGTACACAAGAGCTGCGTTTCGCTCGCTGGGAAGATATCGATTTTGAGAAGAAATTATGGGAGATCCCGGCAGAAGTTATGAAGATGAAACGGCCTCATATTGTGCCGCTCTCAGAGCAGGTTATTACGCTGTTTAAGCAGCTTGAACCAATCTCAAAACATCACCCTCTGGTCTTTATCGGCAGGAACGATCCCCGCAAGCCAATCAGTAAGGAAAGCATTAACCAGGTTATTGAGTTACTGGGGTATAAAGGCAGGCTGACAGGGCATGGTTTCCGCCACACAATGAGCACTATTCTGCATGAGCAGGGCTTTAACTCAGCGTGGATTGAAACGCAGCTTGCGCACGTCGATAAGAACGCGATTCGCGGGACGTATAACCATGCGCAGTATCTTGATGGACGTGGGGAGATGATGCAGTGGTATGCGGATTATATTGGTGAGCTGGGGAAAGGTGGGGCTGTTATAGAAGGGACGTTTGGGAAAACAGCATAAATTAATTAAATAGCCATCTAGCGGTAAAGATGGCTATTTAAATTTTCATGACGCGCATTTCCGATGGGCTGTTTCTGTCAGTCACCAGTGCAATACGGACGGGAGGATACTCAACGCGGGTCTGTAATCGATCCTAAAGTTTGACTATTTTTTTAGCAGAATGGCAGAAGCAGGGTTATTCCTTCCTGGCCTCTACCAAGCCCTAATTCTGCTACAGAATACTACCAGTTTGAGACGCACTAAAAAGATAATTAGTGTGGTACAGATCGCCAAATCTTACCAAATTCAAACTGGTAGCTATCGGTAGTAGGTTTATCTGAGTTTCGCCGAACATACCCACTTTTTAAAATCCGTCAGAAAAAGCTTTTTGGTTGAGCGTGTTAAATAAAGGGATAACATCTTTCAACCCCGCCATAGCATTTGAACGTATTTTTTGAATGACATTTAGCTTCCTCAAAAACTCCATTTGGAGATGATCTGGCGGACAGATAATAGGAAAATTTTCAATGTGTTCCTTGTTTAATTGTCTTTTATCTATTCCACCAACACAAACTTCTCGAATGTGTTCACGATATTCATTTGAGGTTAAAATATATACAACAAATTCATGTGACACTCTTTTTTTTAGTCTTATTAAATAAACGTGACCATTGACATTTGCACTGTTGTCTTCCCCCAAAAACAAAGCCGCACGACCAAGGCTGCTATTTTCTGTATTGAACCGCCCCGTTTTAGTCATCAATATATCTTTATGTTTTAGACTACTTTTCTTTAGACTGTAATGGGTTTTTTCATCAATGTATGCGACATCATCTAGTCTGATATCATTTTTCCAAACATTTTGGCTTCTAAAAAAGGTAATACCTTTATCAACATAAACTTTGCTACCACCTTTAGGTGTTGAGCCACTAGCTATTTTTACAGAGAGCTCCTTTAAAGGTTTTACCTTCCATCCCTTTGGATTGGATACAGGATCGCCAAACATCTTCAGAAACGTAGCGCGCAAAAAATCATCAGACAGGTTGATGGCTTGTTCACGTTTACGATAAATGCTATATCCTTTATTTAGAGCCGCCACACTTTTTTCTTGCTCGCATATTGATGGCAGATAAAATTGATATTCTTTCAGGTAATCAACAGAGACCCGTTTTTGTCCCGCGCTACCTGTCATTTCTCTTGCTGCAGCAATACGGAACTTCTTATTCCAGATGAGATAAAAAATATATTCAGGAAGGATTAACTCTGGAATTGCTCGTAAGACATGAAATTCTGTAGAACCAAAACCAATTTGAGTGTTTAAATTATTTGTTAGGGTTGCTTTACCGTTTTCGAAACAAGGTGTGATTTTTGCCAGTAATACATCACCACGCTCAAAATAAGTAAAACCTTTTTTTGTTTCATGGAGAATACGAGTTTCTTGTAATGAAATTTCACCTTTCTCACTCACTGCTGCCATGGCAAGGAAAGTAACTTCCTGCTCAGGATCAACATTTTTGGGTAGGCGTGGATTTATCGTACATACATCCCCTAACTTCACCATTGACCCACTCACAGCATCTCCTCCAACTCATCCAGATCCGCCAAAATCTCTTTTTCAAGGTCTTTTAACCGCTTTAGTATCACTTGCGGATCTTCATATTCCTCGGCCTGATACACCACTTCTTTATAACGATTGATGGAGAGATCATACTTCTGCGCAGCGATATCTTCTTTCGGCACTACAAACGCCGTCTGTGTGCGATCTTTAAAATCAACGCCCACATCAATCCCTTCCGGGAGCTGTTGTTTCAGCAATGTGGCTAACTTCTCGCCCATAAAGTTATCTACCGGCAAACCACGCAAAGCACGATAGTGCTTCCAGCTCGCCAGCAGATGCGGCAGGTCGTTGTCTTTTATCGAGTTGCGCTTGTCATCCAGGCTGTAGCCGTCATTGTGCAGATCGTAGAACCAAACCTCATCCGTCTGACCGCCTTTGGTGAAGATCAAGATCGCCGTCACCACACCCGCGTAAGGTTTAAATACACCGGAAGGCAGGTTGATCACAGCTTCCAGTTGGTTATCTTCCACCAGCGTTTTACGCAGCGACTGGTGCGCCTTGCTGGAGCCGAACAGCACGCCCTGCGGCACGATAGTGGCACTGCGTCCGCCCACTTTCAGCATTTGCAGAATACGCGCCAGGAACAGCAGCTCAGTTTTCTTGGTTTTCACCATCGCCGACAGCGTTGAATCGATATCTTCCTCATCCAGTGAACCGGTAAACGGCGGGTTCGCCAGTATCAGGTTAAAAGCGTTTTTACTGGCCTGCGGAAAATTGGCGCTGAAACTCTGGCTCATGGTGTCCTGATAGTGAATATCCGGCGCTTCCACGCCGTGCATAATCAGGTTCATGGCGGCGATACGCAGCATGGTGGTGTCGAAGTCATAACCGTGGAACATGTTGTTATCCACATGGTCACGCCACGGTGTCAGCAGATCACCAGTAAAGATTTTTTGCTCTTCCAGTTCACCACGTTCGTTGCTTCCAATTTCGGTATGAATGGATTCCAGTGAGCTGTATTTTTCCAGCAGATATTCATAGCAAGTCGCAAGGAAACCACCTGTACCACACGCCGGATCGCAAATCGTCTCACCACGCGCTGGGTTCGGCTCCATCATCTCAACCATGGTACGAATGATGTGGCGTGGTGTGCGGAACTGACCGTTGATCCCGGCAGTGGTCAACTTGCTTAACAGGTATTCGTAAAGATCGCCTTTAGTATCACCACGATCCAGTGGCAGGTTTTTAATGACCTCCACGGCTTTAGTTAGCAATGAAGGTTTGACGATCTCCAGCCGGGCATCTTTCATAAAGTTGCCTAGCAGCGTAGCCTTCGTTTTATCCGCTTGCCCAAGTTGACGAAAGTGTTGGAATACGCCGTCGCGTACTACGTCCATCATTTCATCTGAGCCCAGATTACTGTAGTGGCTGAAGCGGAACTCCTGCTGCTCTGGTGCGAAGCGCGGTTTAAAATCAATGCCTGCGATTTGTTTACGCTTCTCGTCTCGTTGTTCCTGGGTATCCAGCATCCGGGAGTACATCAGATAGGTGATCTGTTCGATTACGGTCAACGGGTTGGTAATACCACCCACCCAGAAATCTTCCCACAGGCCGTCAATTTTACTTTTTAAGTCACCAGTGATCATTACTAACGTCTACCCTGTTATAAATACAAAAGCCCCGCTGCCGGGGCTTATCATGTGCGTATTATACCGTCGCTGCGTCGGTCACAACACCCAACTCTTCAACTATCTTTTGCAAGCGAGCAATTTGTGCCACGTCCGGGAATACGCCCGCAACGCCTCCCTGGTGAATATGCGTGAACGGCTGTTCAAAGAGCTGCTTCATCTCAATAGTGCCGTAATCACGGATATGATTTTTCAGCAGCGAAAGAAAACGCAGTTGTGGGCTGGTCAGGCTGTTATCGGCGGCGAATTGCGCAAAACGTACCTCCACCGCGTCGCTGTCCATACCTATAATGGTACGTAACAGTTTATCCAAGCTGGCGGTTGCCTGCGGGTAGAACTCTTTCAGCGCCCGGATATCGACGTTAGGATTCTGGATCAGCACCAGTTTTGCTAGTTCGTCCAACTCACTTTGCGCTACCGGCTCGCCGTTGCGAATTTTCTTCAGCACCGGGTTTTGCTGGAACAATGGTTCCAGTGCGCCCTGAACCTGCTGGCGATAAAGTTTGAAATCAATAGAGCGAACGTTGGTTTTACGGGTTTCCGTTTGAATCTGGCCTACATCTTCGGTGATATCCACCTGCACCGGACTGAGACGGGGTGTCGGATCTTTTTCCATCAGATGCATTATACCGCGCAGGTGAATACGAATATCTTCCAGCTCTTCCAGACTGGCCTGCTTCCACCAGCTTAAATCATGAAGCTGATTAATCCGCTGTCCCTGCTGTTGCACCTGTGCCAGATGCGGCGGCAGACGTTCCACTTTCTCGACGATGACCGGCCAGAGCACATCCAGTTCTTCCGGGTTGGTATAACGGGCAGTTTGCGCCGCCAGAATATCCATATCAAAACGCATAGCGTCGCTTTGCCCACGCACGTCCAACCACTGCATCAGTGGGGCCAGGACAGATAGCAAATCCTGCTGCGTTTTCGGGGAAAGCTGGCGCAGCACTTTTTCATCGCTGTACTGCGCTTTTTGCTGCCACTTCTCCTGCACGGCAACCGACTTTTCATCCAACGCGTTGATCTGCTCACGGAGCTGGTGAGCAACTAAATCCACCGCCAGTTTGTCGAACTTACGCTGAGCAGCGGTCCCTAGCGAAATCCATGCTTCGAAGCGTTTTTGCGCCAGCGATTTTGTCGCTGTGGCTTCGGCCTCTTCGGTATGCAGCTCGTGATACTCAAAATTGCCCCAGTGATCGAAGATACGGAATTTCTGTTTATCCAGCGGTTTGCCGTTTTCATCGTTGCCGTATAGCCCCGAACAGAGGCGTGTACCACGGCCAATCATCTGCCAGAATTTCACTTTCGATTTGACCGGCTTGGCAAAGACCAGATTCACAATTTCCGGGACGTCAATGCCGGTATCGAGCATGTCAACGGAGATTGCAATGGTCAGCTCTTTGTTGGTGCTTTCATCCAGCCCTTTGAAATCGTCAATCAGTTGCTCGGCGCGGGGATCGTAGTTGTCGATGACCTGGCAGAAACGTCCGGCAAACTGCGGATACATATCGTCAAACAACTCATTCAGCAGCAGCGCGTGTTTGTGGTTACGGGCAAAAATAATCGTCTTACCGGGAAGTTGCCCATCCGCATCCTTCAGGCCATTTCCCATCAGATTACGCAGAATATGGCGGTTGGTGTCTTTGTTGTAGATCGCGTCATCCAGCGACTTACCCTCAAATTCCAGCGTATTGGGATCAATACCCTGTTCTTCCAGTTCACGGATTTGCGTATCGCTTAACTTCTCCCGTTTAATACCTTCGCGCAGAAATTCTGTGGTGTGCGTGACCACTTCATACGGCACCAGATTATTATCAGCAATGGCATCTTCTAGACTGTAGTTCGCGGTAGGAATGCGCCCCTCACAGCCGAACAGACCGAAAGTGGTTTTGCTGACCATATCGATCGGGGTTGCCGTCAGGCCAATCTGGAGGGCATCAAAATACTTAAAGAGATCGCCATAGACGTTGTAAATAGAGCGGTGGGACTCATCGGCGATGATCAGATCGAAATAACCGACATCAAAATGATCCATGATTTTCATCATACCAGGATAAGTGGCGATGTAGATCCTGGCGTTCTGCCTGTCTGCTTTTTTCGATTTTCCAACTACATACAGCGGCTCATTGGTGAATTGATTAAAGGCATTTGCCGCCTGTTTACGTAGCTCTTTGCGGTCACAAAGAAACAGGACGCGTTTTACCCAGCGGGCATCAATCATCAGTTTGCTTAGCGCAATTGCCACGCGGGTTTTGCCTGTACCTGTCGCCTGAACAATTAACGATTGTCGGTACTTGTTGGTAAACCGTTCGCTGACGCGGGCAATGGTTTCAAGCTGATATAGACGCCCGGCAACAGCTTTACCTTCTTTGTCTTTAACGTGCGGCACGCTGTTTAATGGCAGACGGGTTTCACGTTGTTGAATAAGATATTGCAGGCTTTCCTTGCTGTAGAAGCCAAATACCCGGCGCGGCGGATAGCCGTGAATTTTATGGTCATCCCACAGCCAGATATCGTAGCCATTGGTGTAAAAAATGACCGGACGCTGACCGTATTCTTTTTCCAGCCAGTCGGCGTACAGTCGGGCCTGCATTCGCCCCTGCTCAGCATTGACGCTGGTTTTTTTAGCTTCCACCACCGCCAGCGGTTTGTGTGCCTCATCCCACAAGACATAATCCGCATAACCATCACCGGTTGCGGTAGGCTGTTCTTTAACAGGGTGTTCCTGCGTCACCTGATCGGTATTCTTAAGCTCTTCACCTACATTCCAGTCGGCGGCAAGCAGGCGGGAGTCAATCAGGCGGCGGCGGGTTTCCGCTTCGTCAATGGAGAGGATATCGGCAACATGCTGGTTACGAGCTCTGGCTTCATTCAGGCGCTGAGTGAGGTGTTCGGCCTTCTCCTGCTCCTGTTGTAATGCACGTTGTAATGCCAGTTCGCGCTCGCGGCTTTCATCCTGAGCCCTGATTGCATCTTCCAGACGTTGTTCATCTGCACGACCTGAAGATTGTGTTAACGGAGGGAGAGAAAATTTGGGACAGTCATCAACATTCCCGTGGGCGTAGCGAACATACAGCCAAATCCCCAACAAATACGCTTCTTTGAGCAGCCAGTAGGTATCTTTGGCTTTGATACGTCCACCGTGCGCGGCACGGTTGCCGTGGATACGCAGTGCATCCATTTTCATGATGATGGCGTCCGGCATCATGCTGGTGAATACATCGGCATTCATTAAATCGTACAGATTCGCTTTGATACCTTCCGGCAGTCGCTCCTGACGATATAACCAACGCACCATCAATTCGGTGTAGTTACGCAGTTTCACCAGACAGCTTTCTGGATCGGTGTGAACATAACGTTCCGCCATTAATCCCAGCTCAGCCAGTTCCGGCCACTGGCTGCGCAACATTTCAAAATTGAGAGACTGCTCCATCAATCATCGCCTTATGTCGTGGATACAACAGGATTTCTGGAAAGAATATCACACTAATTTGGCTGGCAAAGTGAGCCCGATGACATATGGCAGGAATGAATAGACTGGTGGAGAAGTTCTCTCTATGGCAAAGAGAGGAAAAGCTAACTTATTAAGTTTAAAAGGCTAATAACGCGTAAAAACCACATACTCATCCATCAGCTTCGTCAACACCGCATTTTTCTCCTGTCGTTGCCCCAGCCAGAAGCAAATATCCACATGATTCATCCGCTTCAGGTTCTCCAGCCAGTCGGTCATCGAAGCCCCCAGCATCAAGTCGTACCAGCACAACCAGATCAGCTTATGACGAATCTCACGCGCCTTAAATCGTGCGGAAAGGCTGATCAACTTATTGGCTATGCGGCTTTGCTTCAATCTGACACACTCACTCAGTAAAACCCCTTCAATCCCGGCATGGGTGAACAGAAGTTCATTTTCGGTTTCAAAACTCATTTGCAAATCGTTCTGGATGGTCAACGGTTCTGGCCGTGCTTTACCATAAATAATTCGGTAGAGGCATTGCGGCACGACCGCAGCCACTGCGCCAGTCTCTGGAAAATGTAACGTTGAGAGCGTAAGAAGATGGCTCGATTGAATATCCGGATGGCACATGCCGTTTCGGACTGCGATATTGGTTAAATCGGCCAACCAGCGTTGGTAGGTGTTAAGTAAATGGTCGTAACGGGCAATGGTTTCTTTCATCGGTAAAGAATCCTTCATCTCTGTAAAACAGACAGCCAGAAACCTCCGCAGCAGGCGGATCGTTAAGCTGGCTGGGGAATATGTGGCAAACACAGGAAAGCGTTACTGACGAGATTGAGCGATACGCTCCTGTAGCCATGCTTCCACTTCACTCTGTAGCCATCGTGAACTTCGCCCCAATTTGATAGGTTTGGGGAATATGCCACCTTTGATGAGTCGGTAAATCCACTTATCACTGACCCCCAGCAGGCGGGTGATGAAAGCCATATCAACAAAGCGATCTTCGAGTAGGGTTGGTTTAACTGCCATGATTTGATTCTCCGGTGGCTAAATAGAAACCGGAGTCGGGGTTATTCTGCTGCCCGCTCCGGCATAGCAACCGGTGGTGCTGTAAAAAATTCGTTATCTTATTTGGCTGTTCTTGGTCTGCCCTGTCGTGCAGGGGCAGGAACCTCATTACATCCCCAAATCAGATTTCCGTTCTTCTGGGATTCTTTCGTCAGATAACTGGCAATACGTCTCAGGCTATTAACGTCTTCGTCGTTGTCATAACCAACGACGTTATTGATATCGTCCTGGTAGCAGTCCTTTGGTTTGCAACGTTCGTATTTCCCTTCGCCGTTCGTTATCTTCAGCCACAATTCACCAGTCTGTTGAATAACCGGAAATGACTTCTGATGCTTCTGCCCTTTAAGATAAAAAATGGCATGAGCATGGATAGCATTTGTCTTTGTCCATTCCAGCACCCAGAAACAACCACAGAGTTGAGGCATTTGCATTACAGCCTGGGTTAACTCCCGAAGGTCATCCTGTATCTCAAATGAGGAATTACGAATGAATCGGTTGGTACCTCGCTGATAATCAAAATCCATTCGAAATGCCAGTATTTTGGAGTGACACATCAGAATCTGATTAAGATGGTGATTGATCATATTCAGGAGGAAATCATTTGGGGTGATTTTTTTAAAATGTGGGTAATGTCTTTGCATTGTTTTATTCCTTTGAATGAGTACAAAGGAACAGCAGGAACTGTTTTTTTGTAATGTAACCGGGGATGTTACCTACCTGACAGATCCAGTTCATTACTATCAGCAATGCGCTCTCCCCTGGTGGGATGGTTGTTATATGCTGAGATCTACTTCCCTATTCCCTATAATACCAATTAACCTTAATTATCAAAAATGCGTTTAAGAACTAGAATACTGCAACGATTTATAACCGGGATATGAAGAGTTTAACGTTATCGAAAGGGGGGCCAGTTCGTAAGGTATGACTGGCGCTCTTGTGATAAGCGGATGTCGGAAACCATATTGACGAGGGAGGTTATTCCGCAAGCAATGTGAAGCACTACTGTAGCAATTCGATGCTCCAACTTATCGACCACATAAAGCACATGCTGAAGGCGGAGCTCTGGCTCAACATCATTCAGTTTGCACGTACCGGCCAGACTGAAGCGAGAGCAATATTGGGGCTCCCACATCAATATCGCCAACACGATTCTCTGATGGCTCCATTTAACCAGAACCCCCATTCCACAGGTGACGCCGAGTGTTTCCGGTAAAACTGCGGGCAATGGTGGTTATGTCACTACCCGGTATACGTTTACCTCTGTCAGTTGAAAATACCCACCGTTCTGCCAACAGAGATGAGCAGTGATTGACTACCGTGAAATAATCGGAGCAAAGCATGGTGTATCACAGCGATGACTGGCACCCGTGACGGGTTGTGAATTGCTGCTGCTCTCTCCGGCATAGGTACCGGTGCAGTTGTAAAAAAGCGGTAGAGATCATTTGTAGCTTTGTTTGGCTAGGCGAGTTGATGAAGCCGCTTCATTACATGTCAGATTCAGTGACCTGTAGCCTGCACTACGTGAGAAAGACGATTACTTGTAACGTTTTTTTGCCTAACAGTATTGATGCCTGCATTGATATAGTATTACTCTGTCTATTTATCGCATAACTTGCTTGTAACTCATTGATTTTTTATTTTTACCATCTAAATGCAACCTACGATTTTACTACGTTTTTATTTTGTTTTTTATGTGATTTTAAATCAATTATTAGTCATTATTTCTATTGTTTTTTTACGATTTCAATACGTAAAATAATCAAACTAAATCACAATGGTTGGTGAAAAAATGAACGAACACAGAAAGGAGTGCGTTGAAGAAAGCCGAGCATGGGAAAAAGAGCGTGCCGAAAAAGAGCGCATCAGGCTCGAAAAGCAATCTTCAGAAAAGTACGCATGGTTGAAAAACAAGCTGAAGTGGTTAAATAAAGAACCAAGGGCTGCATTTTTTTTCTTTTTTTCCCTGGGGATTAATTTCCAAAAATCCAGAAGTGACAGCGTTGTGCCGAAGGCTGAAAACTATGCTGATCCATTATCAGCAGAGGCTCTCGGTACCAAATCACTTAAAATGGCTATTGATAAAACACCAGTTCGGCAACCAGAAGAAAGGGCTACGATTGGTGGGATCACACCGGATTTCGATTTTAATTTTCACCAGGACAAATCTGAATCAGATGCACAGGAGATACTGGAGGTACAAGAAACATCAGAAAAGAACAGTTTGATGAAGACAACACCCAGCACTCAAGAAAATCTGAAAGAAGATATAAATGAAATTATTAAAAAATTGAATGTTTCCAGATTGAATAATAAACCTGCTAATGGGGTTTCCTTCCCTCACTTTGCCCAATATTTTACAGGCGTAGAAGATATTCCTGATTATATCATAAAGACTCTTTCTCGCTTCGATATAGAGAAAGTTATTATTTTTATAAAAGAAACTAAAGACGCTTGGGTAAGCGTTCAGGAGGAATTTCAACAGGCTTTTTCATGGGTGGATATTAAAAATGAACAACAGTGCATTTGGGTTTGGAATACCATGAAGGATAAGGGTGTTTGCCCTCCAATTAATCCACTTAATAATTTTCAGCGCTGGCACTTTATCTGCGCAACCTTCGATTTATGGCAGGGATGGACGAATGAACAGCTGGATGAACTAACGAGAGGTCATAAAAAAATAAGTCCTCAACGCCTTGAGTTAAAGTCATCACTTTGCCCTCCAGGGAAGCATAAGGCAGTCTTGATGGACGAACTGGAAAAAGCATGGGCACTGAAACTATTTCGCAAAAAGAAAAAAGAACATCAGGCAGTTCTGAAACTCCCGGCTAAAATAAAAAAGAAACTCACGAGGCTTTCAGAGAAATACGAGATTTCTGAGTTGGATATGATGGCCCTGCTTATTGAAAGTGAGTGTGTCAGGAATGATCTGTAGAAAATAAAATGCTTTTGTTTATTTAAAAAGAATTCAAATATATATCATCTCCCTGAACATACCTCATTAACGGCAGAACCTAACGATTCTGCCGTTTTTTGTTTTCTTTATCTCAGGAGATGTCATGAAAAATCAGGAAGGCCTGCAGCCCCTGCAGCAATCGCTTTCTGGCCTGCCACAGTGGGCGTCGGAGCGTATTCTGCAGCAGATAAACCAGCTTACTCACTATGAACCAGTGATCGGCATTATGGGTAAAACTGGGGCGGGAAAGAGCAGCCTGTGCAATGCCCTGTTTGCTGGTGAGGTGTCGCCGGTCAGCGATGTGGCGGCCTGTACCCGTGTCCCCCTGCGCTTTCGTTTGCAGGTTGGCGAGCGCTTTATGACTATTGTTGACTTGCCTGGGGTCGGTGAAAGCGAAAGTCGTGATGCGGAATATGCCACGCTGTACCGGCAACAGCTTCCCCGGCTCGACCTGGTACTGTGGCTGATTAAGGCTGATGACCGGGCGCTGGCTGTGGATGAACATTTTTACCGTAAAGTAATTGGTGAGTCATATCGGCATAAAGTGCTGTTTGTTATCAGTCAGTCGGATAAAGTCGAACCTAGAAGCGGTGGTGAACAGCTATCCACAGAGCAGAAACAAAATATCAGCCGAAAAATCTGTCTGTTGCATGAGCTGTTCCAGCCCGTGCATCCGGTGTGCACAGTGTCGATTCGTCTGCAATGGGGGCTTCGTGTGATGGCTGAACGGATGATCCGCTGCCTGCCACGCGAGGCCAGCAGTCCGGCAGCGGTACAGCTCAGTGCGTCACTTCGTACCGATGCCGTTAATAAAAAAGCCCGTGACGATTTTGGTGAAACAATCGGTTCGGTACTGGATACAGTGAGTTCCCTGCCACTGATACCGGCCCCGGTTCGGACAATCATTCAGGCTGTACGCGATACCGTGGTATCGGTCGCCCGTGCCGTCTGGAATTTCTTCTTCTGAATATTTAACCCCTTACATCGTTGTTCTCTGAGCCCTGTCGCGATTGTGCGGCAGGGCTTTTTTGTCTTTGTTTTCCATCATGAGGAGTCTCTTATGACCCGTCTGGCTTCGCGCTTTGGCGCAGCAAATGTTATCCGTCGTGACCGCCCGTTAACCCGCGAGGAGCTGTTTCGTACGGTACCCAGTGTCTTCAGTGAAGACAAACACGCTTCACGCAGTGAGCGGTATACCTATATTCCAACCATCACCCTGCTGGACAGTCTGCAGCGCGAAGGCTTTCAGCCGTTCTTTGCCTGCCAGACCCGGGTGCGCGACCCGGGACGCCGTGAGCACACGAAGCACATGCTACGCCTTCGTCGTACGGGGCAAATCACCGGTAAACAGGTACCGGAAATCATTCTGCTCAATTCACACGATGGCACCAGCTCGTATCAAATGCTGCCGGGGTTATTCCGTGCTGTCTGCACGAACGGGCTCGTCTGCGGTGAATCGTTCGGTGAAGTGCGGGTGCCGCACAAAGGCGATGTGGTGAGTCAGGTGATTGAAGGTGCGTATGAAGTGCTGGGGATTTTTGACCGCGTGGAAGAGAAGCGTGATGCGATGCAGTCGCTGATGCTGTCGCCCCCTGCACAACAGGCGCTGGCACAGGCTGCACTGACGTACCGTTTCGGGGAAGACCACCAGCCGGTTGCACCGTCACAGGTGCTTTCTCCGCGCCGCTGGCAGGATGAAAGTAACGACTTGTGGACCACGTATCAGCGTATTCAGGAGAACCTGATTAAAGGCGGGCTCAGTGGCCGGAGTGCGAAAGGCGGACGAACGCATACCCGTGCGGTGCACGGCATTGACGGTGATGTGAAGCTTAACCGGGCACTGTGGGTGATGGCGGAAGCCATGCTCAGTGGTTTCCGGCCTGCGTGAGTTCACATTTTACCTCTGGCATGGTTATGAAAATGTGAATAAATGACACACCCTGTCATTTCGGGTGCACAGAACTTGCCGGTTAAATCATCCGAAATCCGCGCAGGCTTGATAATCACAGGCTTCATGCACTTCCCAAAATAGTTCCCGCCGTGGACATATCCTGTCAACGCCCTCCTTTAGAATCTTATTTCTTTCAGTCAGTTAACAATACGGAGGAACCACCATGCCACTGACAGAGCGCCGCTACGACAGGCTGGCGGTCAGACTGTCGCTGATTATCAGCCGTCTTGTGGCGGGTGAAACATTAGAGCTGCAAAAACTGGCGACCGAGTTTGATGTATCGGTCCGTACCCTGTACCGGGATTTTCGCGAACGACTGATGTATCTGGACCTCGAATGTCATCAGGGATGCTATCGCCTGCGGACCGGTGCAGGTCCGCAGGGTGAACTGGATGTGCTGACCTTTGCATACCGGGCCGGGTTGGCCGGTATCTTTCCGGGGCTGGACCGGCGTCTGGCGGGCGCACTGCTGGCATCGGATGGAACCCCCTGCCTGGTGTGGCAGTCACCACAGCCGATAACGGCCACCAGCCCGCTGGTATTTTATCGGCTGGTCAGCGCCATTACCGGCAGCCAGCGGGTACTGCTGCTGGCCGACGGTGAACGTTGTGACGGACTGGCCCCGTACCGTCTGATATTTCTCGACGGCTGCTGGTACCTCACCGGTGAACTTAACGGGCATATAACCGTGCATCCTCTGGCGACCATCCATGCAGTGACAATCCTGAACACCACTTTTACCCAGCGAAAACGTCTCAGCCTGTTAACCACTCAGGCAGGCTTTATCCGGGCACTTCCTCACTTCAGCTGTATCCGTGAAGTTTTGTCACAGGCTGCCGATAACGGGGGATCGGGATGAGCTTTGGTTTGATGACCTCTGTTAACAAGGAAAAACAATGACCTGGCATTACGAGATAAATGGCGTACGTCACGACAATGTGACCGAAGACGACATCACCGGCCTGATTGTTCACGGTGAACTGACTGCCGCTACTCTGGTTTGGCGACAGGGAATGACGGAGTGGCAACCGGTCTCCGCCCCCCCACTAGCTTCGGTGCTACTTCAGAGCGCCATACGCCAGCATATGCCCACAGCCCCTGACGCATCAGGGGCTTTATAAGGAGTCTTATAATGAAAAGAAAATCTTTCTCTGCAAATGTGAAATGGAGTTGGTTGGCATTGTCTGTGGCACTGATGGCCCCGACTGCAGCCCAGGCAACCGCCAAAACGGCGGTAGAAGCCAAGAACTGTCAGTCAGAAAACAATACCTGCCCATATTCTTTCGACCTGTACAAAACCGACCCAGCGTACAAAAAGTCGTTTGATGAGACCATGAATCAGAATGGTTTACCGGCGATGCTCGACGAGATGAATGGTCCAGCGGGTCCGATGGAACCAGTAAAAATTGACGGTAAAGTCTACCTGAAAGGTTTTATGTGTGAAGACGGTAACTGTGGTAACCACAATCTGACATTCTTGTACCAGCCTGACCTCAATAACTTCGTGGGCTTCTACAGCAACGGTAAAGATGGGCAGTGGGTTAACACCCCAAGTGATGGTGAGTTGAAAGTTTTACGTGCATTAGTCAATGGGACTGCGGAACCAACACACACGCCAACCGCCACTACCACGTCCAATGATGCACCACCAGCGAATACCATCTGGGAATTTACCGGGGGTAACGGTGACACTCTGTGGAACATGTGCGGCGGTAAACATAACAGTTGTGTGATTGTTGGTAATACCAAACACGTGGCCGCCGTGTTAAATCACAAATCTGCAAGTGGGTGTTCATTAGGTGATTTTTACATCATTGACAAGGATGACCGTTCCTGGCAACAGCGAGATACTGGAACCTGTAGTCCAAATGCCTGGGTGCGCAAAGGCTCCATTAAAGGTGGTCAATATCTGTCTGTTGACATCGGCGTTGGCAACGAAACGGTAATACAATATCCGATCGGGTACTGGTCAGATGTGAAAGAGTTCACTGGCCCAAACCGACCATCCTGGGAAAAAGCAAAACAGGCAGCTAAGCAGTAGGGTTATCGTTACGACACGAAACATACCCTATTTTTCCTTCCTCTCTTTCAGTCCCCTGTCGCTTTTGCGACAGGGGATTTTGCTTTTAAGGTACACCGAATGCCTGAATCTCACATGTTGCCACCAGGACCTTTCACCCGACAGCAGGCTGAAGCTGTTACCCACCGGTATCACGACATCGCCATTGAATACGACCAGGGCAGTCACTTCCTTCTGGTGGTTTGCGACCCTGAAGGCCGGATGGTCTGGCGGGCGTGGAACTTTGAACTGGATGCCGGTACGGCCCTTAACCGGTATATCGGGCAAGATTGCATCCGCAGAGTCTCAGCCACCGACTGACCCCGGCCATTCACTTTACATCCCCGAACGCCCTTTATATACGCCAGCCATCGCCGCTGGCGTTTTTTTTGACGGAGAAACCTTATGACAACACAGACACAGTACGAGCTTGTTCCCGCTAACGAACCGCAGTTCACCCTCAGTGCCACGCAGGTACCCGACGAACAGCGTATCAACTTCTGGCCACAGCACTTCAGCTCCATTCCGCAGTGGATAACGCTGGAGCCGCGTATTTTCTCCTGGATGAACCGCTTCTGTGACGAGTACAGCGGTGGCATCTGGCAGTTTTACACGCTCAGCAATGGCGGAGCGTTTATGGCCCCAGATGCTGATGCTGACGATAAATGGCATCTTTTCAACGGTATGAACGGCAATGGTGCGGAAATGAGCGCGGAAGCTGCAGGCATTGCTGTCTGTCTGATCGAATACAGCCATCACGCCTGTCGCACCGTATGCGATGCCATGACTGAGCATTATTACCGCCTGCGGGACTACGCCCTGCAGCATCCAGAAGCCCACGCCATTCTGCGTATCATCGACTGACTGGAGGAACAACGAATGAAACAGCCTTCCTTTTTACCCGGCGAGATAACACCACAGGACCGGCGTCTCATACAGCGTGCTCTCAGGGTTCTGGACAGGCATCTGCATGAGCCCGGGGTGGCCTTTACCTCCACACATGCTGTCCGTGAATGGCTGCGACTGCATATGGCCGCGCTTGAGCGGGAAGAGTTCCGGGTGCTGTATCTGGACAACCAGAATCAGCTTATTGCCCATGAGACGCTCTTTAGTGGCACGATTAACCGCACCGAGGTCCATCCCCGGGAAGTGGTCAAACGTGCACTGCACTTCAATGCGGCGGCGGTGATACTGGCGCATAACCATCCTTCCGGCGAGACAACGCCCAGCCAGGCTGATAAAGCCCTCACGCAGCGGCTGGTACAGACACTTCAACTGGTGGATATCCGCGTACCTGACCATCTGATTGTTGGTGGCAGGCAAATCTACTCGTTCGCAGAACACGGTCTGCTGTGAGGTATTACATGAAAATTATCAGTAAACGCCGGGCAATGACGATATACCGCCAGCATCCGGCCTCCCGCATTTTTCGATTCTGCACTGGCAGATACCAGTGGCATGGCAGTGTCTGTCATTACACCGGCAGGGACGTTCCGGATATCACTGGAGTCCTGGCTGTGTACGCCGAACGCCGCCAGGACCGCAACGGGCCTTATGCCTGCCTGATGAGTATCACCCTGAACTGACAATAAAGAGGTTATAAATGAGCAACACCACATGGGGCCTACAGCGGGATATCACGCCGCGCCTGGGAGCACGTCTGGTGCAGGAGGGCAACCGGCTGCACTATCTGGCTGACCGGGCCAGTATTACCGGTAAGTTTAGTGATGCCCAATGTCTTAAGCTGGATGTGGTATTTCCACATTTTATCAGCCAGATAGAGTCGATGCTGACCACTGGCGAACTGAATCCCCGTCATGCCCACTGCGTTACCCTGTACCACAATGGTTTCACCTGCGAAGCCGACACCCTTGGCAGTTGCGGCTATGTATACATCGCCGTCTATCCCACTCAACGATAACTAATTTCACGAGAATAAACATGAAAACTCTACCTGCAAAGTCTTTGCGGGCGGCTGAGCCATGCCCGTCACCAGCGATTGTCTGGAAAATATTACTTTCACGCCTGCTGGATCAGCACTATGGCCTGACACTGAATGACACCCCATTCAGTGATGAAACGGTTATTCAGGAACATATCAACGCCGGTATTACGCTGGCTGATGCCGTTAACTTTCTGGTGGAAAAGTACGAACTGGTTCGTATCGATCGCAGAGGGTTTAACTGTCAGGAGCAATCACCTTATCTTCGGGCAGTAGATATTTTACGGGCAAGGTGATCTTGACCCGCCATTTCCGGACAGCTTTTGTATCTTAAGTTAACGATGCCCG
>NZ_JAPKIA010000005.1:135144-276061 GCF_036759865.1 Kluyvera genomosp. 2 | reverse complement strand
CGACCTTCGGGTTATGAGCCCGACGAGCTACCAGGCTGCTCCACCCCGCGTCCGTGGATGCGCACTATACTCTGCTGAGCATTTGTTGCAACCCATTTTTGAGATAAATCACTCATTTTTTTATGACTTGTACGTATACGACACAATTTGCCTGTTTTTTGTACGTAATTATGACAAGCATGCGCGATCGCATTTCAATACCCCTGGCGGTTTGTTATCTTCAGCGGGCACTTACGATTATGCGGAATACAAGACACCATGAAAGGACGTTGGGTTAAATATGTGGCAACGGGCGCAATGCTGGCAATGCTGGCCGCCTGTTCGTCAAAACCGACCGATCGCGGTCAACAGTATAAAGACGGGAAATTCACCCAGCCTTTCTCTTTAGTCAACCAGCCTGATGCCGTGGGCGCGCCGATTAATGCCGGCGACTTTGCGCAGCAGGTCGGCCATATCCGAAACGCCTCTCCGCGCCTTTACGGCAACCAGAGCAACGTTTATAGCGCCGTGCAGCAGTGGCTGCTCGCCGGCGGCGATACCCGCACCCTGCGCCAGTACGGTCTTGATGCCTGGCAGATGGAAGGGACAGATAACTACGGTAACGTCCAGTTTACCGGTTACTACACGCCGGTGGTTGAGGCGCGCCATACGCGACAGGGCGAATTCCAGTACCCGATTTACCGCATGCCGCCTAAGCGCGGTAAGCTGCCTTCCCGCGCCGGCATTTACGCCGGACAGCTGAGTGATGACTACATTCTTGCCTACAGCAACTCGCTGATGGATAACTTCATCATGGACGTACAGGGCAGCGGCTATATTGATTTCGGCGACGGCTCGCCGCTGAACTTCTTTAGCTACGCAGGGAAAAACGGCTGGGCATATAAAAGCATTGGCAAAGTGCTGATCGACCGCGGCGAAGTGAAGCGCGAAGACATGTCGATGCAGGCGATTCGCCATTGGGGTGAAACCCACAGCGAAGCGGAAGTGCGCGAGCTGCTGGAGCAAAACCCGTCGTTCGTCTTCTTTAAACCGCAGTCCTTTGCGCCGGTAAAAGGCGCCAGCGCCGTACCGCTGGTGGGCCGAGCGTCGGTCGCCGCCGACCGCAACGTGATTCCGCCGGGCACGACGCTGCTGGCTGAAGTTCCGCAACTGGATAACAACGGCAAGTTTAACGGCCAGTATGAGCTGCGTCTGATGGTGGCGCTGGACGTCGGCGGCGCGATTAAAGGCCAGCACTTCGATATCTACCAGGGCATCGGCCCGGATGCCGGGCATCGCGCAGGCTGGTATAATCACTACGGACGCGTGTGGGTGCTGAAGACAGCGTCTAACGGCGGGAATGTGTTTAGCGGCTAGTGCCGGATGGCGCTTCGCTTATCCGGCCTACATGATTGAGTAGGCCTGATAAGGCGTAGCCGCCATCAGGCGGTAATATCGCGCGAAATTTATGAATTTGAGGTTTTATGTCTGTGGTTATCAGTGACGCCTGGCGCCAGCGTTTTGGCGGCACGGCACGTTTGTACGGTGAAAAAGCGCTACAGGTCTTTGCTGACGCGCATGTGTGCGTGGTCGGTATTGGCGGCGTAGGCAGCTGGGCGGCGGAAGCGCTGGCGCGTACCGGCATCGGTGCGATCACGCTTATCGACATGGATGACGTGTGCGTTACCAACACTAACCGTCAGATCCACGCCCTTGGCGGCAACGTTGGGCTGGCAAAAGCTGAGGTCATGGCGGAGCGTATCCGGCTGATTAATCCCGAGTGCCGCGTGAGTGTCGTAGACGATTTTGTCACCCCGGATAATGTGGCGGAATACATGGGCGCGGGCTACAGCTACGTGGTCGATGCCATCGACAGCGTGCGGCCGAAGGCGGCGCTGATTGCTTACTGCCGTCGCTATAAAGTGCCGCTGATCACAACCGGCGGGGCGGGCGGGCAAATCGACCCGACGCAGATTCAGGTCAGCGATCTGGCGAAAACCATTCAGGACCCGCTGGCGGCCAAGCTGCGTGAGCGGCTGAAAAGCGAATTTGGCGTGGTGAAGAACAGCAAAGGTAAGCTGGGTGTGGACTGCGTGTTTTCCACCGAAGCGCTGGTCTACCCGCAGTCTGACGGGTCAGTGTGTGCCATGAAAAGCACCGCTGAGGGCCCTAAACGCATGGACTGCGCCTCGGGCTTTGGCGCGGCGACCATGGTGACCGCAACCTTTGGTTTTGTCGCGGTGTCCCATGCGCTGAAAAAGATGCTGGCGAAAGCGGAGCGTCAGGCTAGCGTCTGACGCGCGGCTTCTATCATGGCCTCGCTCAGGGCCATCAGGCCCTGAGAGCGAGAGGCGCTCAGTTGACCACGTAGCCCCAGTTCATCAAACAGGTTGAGCGGATCGTCTGCCAGAATCTCCGCTGGCTGTTTGCCTTCTGCCGCCGTCAGCAGCACCGCCAGCAGCCCACGTACAATCCTTCCTTCGCTATCGCCAAAGAAGTGCAGCGTGCCGTCTGGCGCTTGGGTATAACCCAGCCAGACGCGGTTTTCGCAGCCGGGGATCTCGCGCGCTTGCGCTTTTAGATCTTCCGACAGCGCTGGAAGCTGTTTTCCTAATAGGATCAGTTGGCGGTATTTCTCTTCCCACTGCGAAAGCGCCGCAAACTGTTTTCGTAACGTATCTGGGGTTACGGTGGTGCCGAACGGGTGCCCGGCGAGTGAAGACGTCGTCATTAGTCCACCAGAAGTTCGAGCGCACGGTCGACGGCGCTGACCAGCGCCTGTACGTCGTCCTGCGTATTGTAAGGGGCAAACGAGGCGCGCAGCGTACCGCTCACGCCCAGCGCCGCCAGCAGCGGTTGAGCGCAGTGCTGACCGGCGCGCAGGGCGATGCCGTATTCGGCCAGCAGCGTCACCATATCGCTGTGGTGAACGCCAGCAAAATCAAAGGCCAGCAGGCTGGAGTCCTGGCAGCGGAAAGCGCGGAAGCCCGGGCGTTTTGCCAGTTCTTCCTCCGCAAGCGTCGCCAGACCCCGGCTCCAGGATTCGGCCTGTACCATGTCGATATCGGACAGCCACTCCAGCGCCGCGCTGAGACCAATCACTCCGGCAACGTTTGGCGTACCGGCCTCCAGACGATAAGGCACCGGCTGAGTGGTGAAACCGTCGAAGGTCACTTCGCTAATCATTTTGCCGCCGCCGAGCCATGGGTTCATGGCATTCAGCAGTTCGCTTTTACCGTATAGCACGCCGATGCCGGTGGGCCCGTAGAGCTTATGGCCGGAAAAAGCGTAGAAGTCGATATCCAGCGCCTGAACGTCGGCGGGGAAGTGCACCGCCCCCTGGGCTCCGTCCACCATCACCACCATGCCTGCCCGATGGGCGAGGGCAATGGCGCGCGATAAATTCGGACAGCCACCGGTCACGTTCGACATTTGCCCCAGCGCCAGAATGCGGCTGCGCGGGGTGATGAGCGTCGTCAGTTGCTCGACATCCGGCAGACGATCGGTGCCGAGAGGCAGCTGCACAATCTTTGCGCCGGTCTGCTCGGCAACCATCAGCCATGGCACCAGGTTAGCGTGGTGCTCGGCCACGCTCACAATAATCTCATCGCCCGGCTGCAGACGCGGGCGGGCGTAGCACTGGGCCACCATATTGATGGCCTCGGTGGTGCCGCGCGTCCAGACAATGTCTTTGCCGCTCGGGGCGTTCAGCCAGCGGGCTACCTGCTCGCGAGCGGCCTCATAGCGCGCGGTTAAGCGCTGGGCTTCGGCAAACTGGCTGCGGTGCACGTTACCCGCGCTGAGCGAATAAAAATGATGTGTCGCCTCGATCACCGCCAGTGGCTTTAACGCGGTGGCGGCGCTATCAAGGTACACCCCGGCATCATGCAGGGCGGGAAACTGGGAGCGAAACTGTGCTGGGGAGAAGGCGTTCATGGAATTCCTCATATCAATAAGGAGATCGTCGCGCAAAATGCGCGTTGATACAAGGCTTGTGCTCATCGTCGGAATTATCCGGAACTGCATACGCAGCCGCGTCAGTGTCTTATGCTGTTTAGTGTTGGGGAAAAATTAATCCCTGTTGTTAATCTAATATTGAATAGCATAAGTCGCTGTAAGGAGAAAAAATGAAAAAGACTGCCGCCATTATCTCTGCCTGTATGCTGACTTTCGCGCTGAGCGCCTGCGCTGGGCCGAACTACGTGATACACACCAATGATGGTCGAAGCATCGTGTCTGAAGGGAAACCGCAGACGGATAATGATACCGGTTTGATTTCGTATAAAGATGCGAACGGTGTGAAACAGCAGATTAATCACAGCGAAGTGAAAGAGATGGTCGCACTGGAGAAATAAGGGGCGATCGTCCGGGCAAAAAAAAGCACCGCAATCAGGCGGTGCTACATTAATCACTATGGACAGACAGGGTAAATGTACAGGAAGTGAAAAAGGGTAGCTTTGCTACCGTGATCTGAATTGCAGACCAATTGCAAACACAACAACACAACATCACAACCGTAAGCCAAAAGCCCTTCAGAACACGCATTCCGAAAAAAGCTTCTCGTTCCGGCTCAGGAAGTGCCGCCATGATAGGTATTTGCTGGTAGAAGCTCAACGGACAAATTATAATGGCTCAGATAAAAAAAACTAATAGGTTAACTGTTGTTTCCTATTTGTTAAATTCAATTAACAATTGGGTTCTGGGACCATGTCAAAGCGTTTGCCACCTCTTAATGCATTACGTGTATTTGATGCAGCCGCGCGTCATTTAAGCTTCACCCGCGCGGCCGATGAGCTTTTTGTGACGCAGGCCGCAGTAAGCCACCAAATCAAGTCTCTCGAGGATTTTCTGGGGCTGAAACTGTTTCGCCGCCGCAATCGCTCACTGCTGTTGACCGAAGAGGGGCAGAGCTATTTTCAGGATATCAAAGAGATCTTTTCGCAATTAACAGAGGCAACGCGTAAACTACAGGCACGAAGCGCTAAAGGGGCGTTAACCGTGAGTTTATTGCCCAGTTTCGCCATTCAATGGCTGGTGCCGCGCCTTTCAAGCTTTAACTCAGCTTATCCGGGAATCGACGTCAGAATCCAGGCGGTAGACCGTCAGGAAGACAAGCTGGCGGACGATGTCGACGTGGCAATTTTTTACGGTCGCGGCAACTGGCCGGGGCTGCGGGTAGAAAAACTGTACGCTGAGTATCTGCTCCCGGTTTGTTCCCCTTTGCTGCTCACCGGCGAAAAGGCGTTAAAAACGCCTGCCGACCTGGCCAAGCACACGCTGCTGCACGACGCCTCCCGCCGCGACTGGCAAACGTATACGCGCCAGCTGGGGCTCACCCATATTAACGTACAACAGGGACCGATCTTCAGCCACAGCGCCATGGTGCTTCAGGCTGCTATCCACGGACAGGGGATTGCGCTGGCCAATAACGTCATGGCGCAGTCAGAGATAGAGGCAGGCCGTCTGGTGTGCCCGTTTAATGATGTTCTGGTCAGTAAGAACGCTTTTTATCTGGTTTGTCATGACAGTCAGGCAGAACTGGGTAAAATAGCGGCCTTTCGTCAGTGGATTCTGGCGAAAGCGGCCCATGAGCAAGAAACTTTTCGTTTCCGTTACGAACAATAAATGAATTTAGGGTAAGACCATCATGACCAGCCGTTTTATGCTGATTTTTGCCGCCATCAGCGGCTTCATCTTTGTGGCACTGGGCGCGTTTGGCGCACATGTGCTGAGTAAATCACTCGGCGTTGTTGAAATGGGGTGGATCCAGACCGGTCTGGAATACCAGGCGTTTCACACGCTGGCCATCTTTGGTCTGGCGGTTGCCATGCAGCGTCGGATCAGTATCTGGTTCTACTGGAGCAGCGTGTTCCTGGCGCTGGGAACCGTGCTGTTCAGCGGCAGCCTGTACTGCCTTGCGCTCTCGCATTTACGCCTGTGGGCGTTTGTTACCCCGGTCGGCGGCGTCAGCTTCCTTGCCGGCTGGGTTTTGATGTTAATTGGTGCTATTCGACTTAAGCGTAAGGGTGTTGTTCATGAATAAGGTTGTGCTGTATTGCCGCCCTGGGTTTGAGAAAGAGTGTGCTGCGGAAATTACCGATAAAGCCGGTCGCCGCGAGGTATATGGCTTTGCGCGCGTCAAAGATAACTCCGGCTATGTGATTTTCGAATGTTATCAGGAAGGGGACGCCGACAAGCTGGCGCGAGAGCTGCCGTTTAGCTCGCTGGTGTTTGCCCGCCAGATGATTGTGGTTGGCGAACTGCTGAAAGATTTACCTGCCGAAGACCGCGTAACGCCGGTTGTCGGCATGCTGCAAGGCGTGGTGGAGAAAGGTGGCGATCTGCGCGTGGAAGTGGCAGACACCAACGAAAGCAAAGAGCTGATGAAGTTCTGCCGTAAATTCACCGTGCCGCTGCGTGCTGCGCTACGCGAAGCTAACGTGCTGGCGCCGTACGAAACCACTAAGCGTCCGGTGGTGCACGTGTTCTTTATCGCGCCGGGCTGCTGCTATACCGGGTACTCCTATAGCAATAATAACTCGCCGTTCTACATGGGCATTCCACGCCTGAAGTTCCCGGCCGATGCGCCAAGCCGCTCAACCCTGAAGCTGGAAGAGGCGTTCCACGTCTTTATCCCGGCCGATGAGTGGGATGAACGTCTGGCAAACGGCATGTACGCGGTCGATCTGGGTGCCTGCCCTGGCGGTTGGACCTATCAACTGGTGAAGCGCAACATGTGGGTCTCCTCCGTGGATAACGGCCCGATGGCGCAAAGCCTGATGGACACCGGCCAGGTGACCTGGCTGCGTGAAGATGGCTTCCGCTACCGCCCGACGCGCAACAACATCTCGTGGATGGTGTGCGACATGGTAGAGAAGCCGGCGAAAGTCGCCGCGCTGATGGCTGAATGGCTGGTCAACGGCTGGTGCCGCGAGACCATCTTCAACCTGAAGCTGCCGATGAAAAAGCGCTATGAGGAGCTGTCGCAGAACCTGGCGCACATCCAGGCCAAACTGGACGAACACGGCATTAATGCGCAGATTCAGGCGCGACAGCTGTACCATGACCGTGAAGAAGTGACCGTCCACGTGCGCCGCCTGTGGGCTGCGGTTGGCGGGCGTCGCGACGAACGTTAATAAGGTAGGCCGGATAAGGCGAAGCCGCCATCCGGCAATAACAAGCGCAGCGATACCGTGAAGTTATGGCGAATTGCCTGATGGCGCTGCGCTTATCAGGCCTACTTCGTCAGACACAATATGCGTCACGTCATCCAGATGCCCAATCCGCGCTTCCCCCGAGCGATTAAATTTACTCTTATCAATCAACAGTAAAGACTGTGACGCGCGCTTGAGCAGCGTGGACTTAAAGTCGGCGTTGATGGCGTTGGAATCCCACAGCGCGCCGTGGCCGTCTATCCCTTCGCAGGAAAAGATAAACAGGTCGATTTCCAATGGCTTTAATTGTGAAATAAGCGAAGGGTTAACGTAGCAGCCGTACTTACGCTCAAGCTTACCGCCGGAGCTAATAAGCTGAATCTGTTCGCGCTTGCCCAGCTCCAGACAAATCGGCTGGCTGTTGGTAAAGACCTGAATATCAATATCGGGAAGCTGCCGCGCCAGATACCAACAGGTGGAGCTGGCGTCCAGTGCGATCACCATGCCTGCCTCGATCCAGCTGAGTGCCTCTCTGGCAATATCGGCTTTGTGCGCGAAGTGGCTCTTCAGGCGCATATGGAAAGGATCGCCGCTGTCCTGGTTTTCCCGGTGGAGGTATTTGGCGCGACCGTGATTGCGCAGCACTTTGCCCTGCGCCTGGAGCTCGCTGAGATCGCGGCGAATAGTCTCTTTGCTGACGTTAAGCTGAGCGGATAACGCTTCCGTCGTCAGGCTTTGATGCTGAATTAACAGATCTACTATCGCTTGCTGGCGTGCCGCTTTCATCTTTTCTCACCCCATCATTCGATACGCGCCCGCATTGGGCGGGCGCACCGGCAAGAGATTACGGCGTTACTCCTTTTTTTAAAAGAATATTCCCGTACTTAGCGCGCTCACCTGTGATAACGATCGCAAAGGCTTTTTGCGCACGTTCATAAAACGCATAGCGGTCAATACGGCTGATCTCCGGGCAAGGGGACGGGCAGGATAGCGCCTCGCGATAGCGAGTCTCGACGGCGGGATCGAGCGCATCCCCCTCGACCGCTGCCATCATCACCAGCGGCGGCGCGTAACTGTCGAGTTCGAACAGCGGAATAATAGCCTGCAGCAGGTCGCTGACCTTCAGCCCATCGGCACGAATAACCTGTGGCCCCATGCTGTGGGCGGGGAAATGGGCATCAGAAAAAATAATTTCATCGCCGTGGCCCATTTCAGCCAGCACTTTCAGCAGTTCGGGCGAGATTAAAGGGGAAATCGTTTTTAGCATCTCACACTCCGTCAATAAGTTCGGGTTCAGTTTGCGGATAGAAGTAGCGGTATTGATAGTGCACCTGCGCTCGTGCCTGCTCGGGGCTGGTAAATTCGCCGACGCCGAACCAGCCGAACATTGCAGCGCCCGCCACCGTGGTTTCTGCGTCGTCGAGCACCTTGATAGGGATGTCGAGCATATTGGCTTTGATCTGGTTCCATAGCGCATTGCGGCTGCCACCGCCGACCAGCAGCAGTTCAGTGGCGTTGAAATGACCAATTTTTTCCAGCGTCCGAAGGTTCAGGGCCAGCTGTTCGGTTAGCCCCTCAAGTGCTGCGCGGTAAAAATGGCCGCGCGTGGTGTTGAGGGTGACACCCTGCCAGCCTGCGTTCTGGCAGGCGAGGAGGTCGCAGTGCATTTTTACCCCTTCTGCTCCCGCGGGAACGAGGCGAGCGGCCTCAATCAGCGTTTGCCACGGCGTCTCTTCCGTCCACAGCAGTTTGCGTACCCACTCCAGTACGCCCGACGCCAGCCACTGCATCCCGGGGTTATACAGCCCTGGCAGGCTATCGAGCTCGCAGGTTGAGCCGGCGTAGTGGCTCAGCAGCGGCGTATCAACCCTGGCGCTACGCACCATCAGGATCTCCCACGTACCGGACGAGAGGACCGGTTCATCCTGGCCGGCACCTGCACCAAAGAGGGCAAACTGGGTGTCGTGGCCGGCAGAGATAACCGGAATACCGGCGGGAAGACCGAGCAAGTTTGCGGCATCGGATTGCAGCGTGCCAATGTACTCTCCCGCTTCAACCAGCCGTGGGAACAGACGACGCGGCAGGCCGGTGGCCTGGATAATGTCTGCACTGAAATCTCGCTGGTGGATATCCAGCATCTGGCTGGTACCCGCCATGGTGATATCGGTGGTGAACTCGCCCGTCAGGCGATGATTTATCAACGATGAAATAAACAGCCAGGCGTGCGCCTGTTCAAGAAGCTGCGGATGATTCTCTTTTATCCACACCATTTTATAGAGCGTGTTGAACGCAAACGCGCCGACGCCTGAGATGGCCTGAAGCCGCTGCTCGGGTATTAAACGGCTGATATTTTCCATGACGGCTGCGGTTCGTGGGCATTTCCAACTGATAACCGGGTAGAGCAGCTTACCGTGTTCATCAACCAGCGCACCGTCCACGCCGAAGGTCGTCACCGTCACTCCCCGAATCTGGCAGGATGAGAGCTCAGCCGTCAGCTTTCGGCTGCAGTCCGCAAAGCGTTGCAAAATAGCCTCAAGCGACCACTGGTGCCAGGCGCTATTCTCGACGGCGATCTCGCTGGCGTTTGCGGTGGCGGCACGGGCGACAATTTTCCCCTGCCGGTTGACGGCAATCACCCGGACGTTGGTAGCACCGCAGTCGAGGACCAGGATAACGTCTTGTTTCATATATAACTCCATAAACGTCGCCGGATGGCGCTGCGCTTATCCGGCCTACGGCTCACACACCCGCAGGCCCGGTAAGCTTGCGCCACCGGGCAAAGCCGCATTAACGTTTATACAGCGGGCCGTAGTTCTGGCAGGCACGATAATCCTGGCCTTCGCTGTCCATGCCGTGCGCGGCCCAGGAGGAAGGGCGATAGATAGCCGACTCTTCCACGTTATGCATACAGACCGGAATACGCAGCATGGATGCAAGGGTAATAAAGTCGGCACCGACGTGACCGATGGTGAGTACGCCGTGGTTTGCGCCCCAGTTAGCCATCACGGAATAGACATCGGTAAATGGCCCCTTGCCGGTTAACCGTGGGGCAAACCAGGTGGTTGGCCAGGTGGAGTTGGTGCGTGCATCAAGCTGGTCGTGCATCTCTTTTGGCAGCTCGACGCTCCAGCCTTCGGCGATTTGCAGTACCGGGCCAAGGCCTTTAATGATATTCACGCGGGTCATGGTAAACGGTACGCCGCCTTCGGTCAGGAAACGGGAAGAGAATCCGCCGCCACGGAAATATTCGTGGATCGCCGGGCACCACTCGGTGGCGGCCAGGCAAGCATCGGCCTCCTGTTGGCTGATTTCCCAGTGTGGCTTCATCGTCGGTTTTCCGTCGCTGCCGCGCTGTTTACACGAACCGTCCAGCGCCGCAGAGCCGGAGTTAATCAGGTGGATGATACCGTGTTCGGCCAGCCCGCTAAGCGCTTGCCCGGTCACGCGTTCTACGGCCTCAGGGGACCAGTAGGTACGGACGTCGGCGAACACCTGAGCGGTGCCGGTTAGCTGATGCCCCATCAGCATCGCAACGCCGTTCAGGCTGTCGTTTTCGGTGGCGACAACAAAGGGTTCACGCACCCCGTTCCAGTCAAAGGAACTGTTGAGCAGCGCTTCGGCGGTATCGCCGTTCGGGTATTGATCGGTCCAGTGGCGCTGCCCCTGGAAGCCCGCCGCAATGGCGTTATAGCCGAGCGACTCCTCGACCAGCCCTTTTTCAGCCAGCTTTTCATTACCCTGCATCATGTCGCGGATGCACATGGCCATCAGCAGACTTTCTTTAAGCACCGCGCGGCTTTGCTCTTCGTTGCGCTTGTACTGTTGGGCATTCTGATCTTCGCCATAGCGGAAGTTTTTATCCGCCCAGGCCAGCGCCATTTCCAGCTCGGTTTCATCATAAATTTTCTGATCAATGCGACGACGCAGTTCGGTCATGTCGACCGCCTGGACTTTCATCCCCAGCCAGGACTCGAAGAAGTTATGGTCGACGATGGAACCCGCAATCCCCATCGATACGCCACCGACGGAGAGGTAGCTTTTGCCTTTCAGGGTGGCCACCGCTAAGCCCGCGCGGGTAAAGCGCAGCAGCTTTTCTTCGACATCCGCAGGAATGGACGTATCGTCGGCGTCCTGCACGTCGTGGCCGTAAATGGAGAAGGCGGGAATGCCTTTCTGGCTGTGTGCGGCCAGCGCCGCGGCGAGATAAACGGCCCCCGGGCGTTCGGTGCCGTTAAAGCCCCAGATGGCCTTCGGACGCATCGGGTCCATATCGATGGTTTCACTGCCGTAGCACCAGCACGGCGTGACGGTAATGGTGACGCCCACGTTCTGGCTACTGAATTTTTCTTCGCAGGCGGCTGATTCAGCCATTCCGGCAATGCAGCTGTCGGCAATCACGCATTCAATTTGCGCGCCGCAGGCGTGGCGGAGTTTTTCCGTCAGCAGCGCGGCGGTGGCGCGGGCCATATTCATGGTTTGTTCTTCCAGCGACTCGCGCACTCCCATGCGACGACCATCAATCACTGGGCGGATACCAATTTTCGGTAAGCTGATTTTTTTCATGACAGATTCCTCACGTTATTCGGAAAGATGCTCAGCGCGTTGCCATTTGTGAACGGAAACGAGCGAAGATAAAGATGACGGCAAAGCACACCGCTGGAACCAGCTCTGCTGTCGGAATATTGCCTGCGGCATCGCTGACGAAGCCCATGACCGGGGTGACGATACCGCCGCCAATAATGGTCATGACGATGAATGACGAGCCGTATTTTGTGTCCTGGCCCAGATTCTTGATCCCGAGAGAGAAGATGGTTGGGTACTGAATGGACATGAATGCGCTACACAGCGTCAGCGCCAGCAGGCCAATATGACCGCCGCTGAATGCGGATATCAGGCACAGCACCATCGCCAGCAGAGCATAGGCTGCCAGGACTTTGTGTGGCGCGATGCGGCTGATAAGCCAGGTGCCGGTAAAGCGGCCGATAAAGAAGCACACCATGGTGCCGGTCAGGTAGTTGGCGGCGAAACCGGGCGTCATACCGGGGATTTCTTCAATAGCGTAACGAATCAAATAGCTCCAGCAGGCGGTTTGTGCCCCGACGTAGCAGAACTGCGCCAACACCGCCCAGCGCCAGTGGCGAATGCGTACCAGACGGGAAAGGGAGGCCGAGAATGAACTCTGCGTGGTATCGGTATGATCGTCACTCTGCAGGGCCGGAAATTTTGTCAACATGATCAGCAGGGCGACCAGTAACACAATGGCCACGATGATCATGTAAGGCGTTTGTACGGATAACACCAGGCTGTGTTTGTAGGTGCTCAACTGCTCGGGCGACATTTTATCGAGCACATCCTGAGATTGATGTGGCACGTTAGACAAAATAAGACTTTGCCCAAACACAACGGCAATAATGGCACCGAAAGAGTTAAATGTTTGCGCCAGGTTAAGGCGAAAATGACCGCAGCTTTCCGGGCCTAATACCGTAACAAATGGATTGGCCGCAGTTTCAAGACAACCTAATCCAGCGGCAATAATAAACAGGCCGATCAGGAATAAGGTATAGTTCATGATTTCAGCAGCAGGCCAGAATAAAGCGGCACCGAAAGCATATAAGAACAATCCGGTAATAATACCTGCTTTATAACTCAGTTTTTTCATCAGTATCCCTGCCGGGATTGGAATGACGAAATAGCCAAAATAGAACGCGGATTGGATTAGCCCCGCTTGAAAATTGGTTAGGGTAAAGGCTTGCTGAAACTGGGGTAATAAAATGTCATTCAGATTGTTAGCGACAGCCCAAAGAAAAAAGAGTGAGCAAAGCAGAGCGAATGGAATAATGTAGCGCTGAGTTTGTCCGGCATCAGCCGCACGAAAACTCTGCGTTTGTATTGTTGTGTTTCCCATAACATCCTCATTGGTTCAGAAGCGTCAGAGTGTGGTCGTTCTTGCTTATCAGACCGTAAAAACTGAAGAGTTCTTTTTGCTCGCCGGTATAAAACGGTTGCCAGGAGTGAACTCATGAATTCATTTTCGAGTAAAAAAGGTTGTTTAATATGATGATGGTCACATTTAATGATAATGCACTGTCTTTATGTGATAGTTGTCACTTTAATTTGTTAAAAGTAATGCCCGTTTGAGAAAATAAATCTTAAAAACCACAGGGCGGATGCCCGATTTATTTTATTACGCAAAAAACGGGCATTTATTGACTTCGGGGAAAATAAAATGCCCGTTTTGATAAATATTATTAATTGCGGTCATTTCACATGGCTGATGTTATATCAATAATGACTGGTTTTAACTGTGTTAATTGATGGGGGTCACAAAATAAAGCCATGAAAATTCCATTGGTGCTTTTCAATATGATGATGGTGAACAAATTCACGGTTAGTGCAACAGAATAAATATGATTGTTCTGTTGGTGGTTTGAATCATCAAGAGAGGTAATAAATGGAACGAAATAAACTGGCACGGCAGATTATTGATACCTGCCTGGAAATGACTCGCCTGGGGTTGAATCAGGGTACGGCTGGCAACGTTAGCGTCCGCTATCAGGGCGGTATGCTGATTACGCCAACGGGAATTCCCTATGAAAAATTGACCGAGTCGCACATTGTTTACATTGATGCCAACGGTCAGCATGAACAGGGAAAACTGCCCTCCAGCGAATGGCGTTTTCATATGGCCGCCTATCAGACGCGCCCGGATGCCCATGCGGTGGTCCATAACCATGCGGTGCACTGTACCGCCGTTTCTATCCTCAACCGTCCTATCCCGGCCATCCATTACATGATTGCGGCTGCCGGGGGGAATTCTATTCCCTGTGCGCCGTATGCCACGTTTGGCACGCGTGAACTGTCCGAGTATGTGGCCGTTGCGCTTAAAAATCGCAAAGCGACGCTATTGCAGCATCATGGCCTGATCGCCTGCGAAGAGAATCTGGAAAAAGCGCTGTGGCTGGCCCATGAGGTTGAGGTTCTGGCTCAGCTTTACCTCAGCACGCTGGCTATTACCGATCCGGTGCCGGTGCTGGATGATGAAGCCATCGCCATTGTGCTGGAAAAATTCAAAACCTATGGCTTGCGTATTGAAGAGTGATCGTGGCGCGCGAACAGGAGAAGGGCAATGGCAAACAGAATGATTTTGAACGAAACGGCCTGGTTTGGTCGTGGCGCGGTAGCGGCGTTAACCGATGAGGTGGCGCGTCGCGGCTATCATAAGGCATTGATTGTCACTGACAAAACGCTGGTGGAATGCGGCGTGGTGGCAAATGTGACGGGCAAAATGACGGCAGCGGGGCTGGCGTGGGAAATATACGATGGCGTGATCCCTAACCCGACGATCCGCGTCGTAAAGGAGGGGCTGAAGGCCTTTGAACAGAGTGGGGCTGATTATCTGGTTGCGATTGGCGGGGGCTCACCTCAGGACACCTGTAAAGCCATCGGTATCATCAGCAATAACCCGGAGTTTGCGGATGTTCGCAGCCTTGAAGGATTGTCACCAACGCGTCAGCCCAGCGTTCCGGTGATGGCCATTCCAACGACGGCAGGCACGGCGGCGGAAGTGACCATTAACTACGTCATCACCGATGAGGAGAAACGGCGGAAATTTGTCTGTGTCGATCCGCACGATATTCCGCAGGTTGCGTTTATTGATGCCGATATGATGGACGGCATGCCGCCAGCGCTGAAGGCAGCAACCGGCGTTGATGCGTTGACGCATGCCATTGAGGGGTATATCACCCGCGGCGCGTGGGCGTTAACCGATGCACTGCATATTAAAGCCATCGAGATGATTGCGGGCGCGCTGCGGGGCTCTGTTGCCGGTGAACGCAGCGCCGGGGAAACGATGGCGCTGGGGCAGTACGTAGCCGGAATGGGGTTTTCCAACGTGGGTCTGGGGCTGGTTCACGGGATGGCTCATCCGCTGGGGGCTTTCTACAACACGCCGCACGGTGTGGCCAATGCTATTTTGCTCCCGCATGTCATGCGCTTTAACGCCGAGCATACCGGCGAGAAGTTTCGTGATATTGCGCGAGCGATGGGGGAGAAGGTTGAATCGCTGAACCTGGCGCAGGCGCGTAATGCTGCCGTTGATGCGGTATTTGCGCTTAACCGCGATGTTGGGATCCCGCTGTATTTACGCGATGTTGGCGTGCGTAAAGAGGATATTCCGGCGCTGGCGCAAGCCGCCTTTGACGATGTCTGTACGGGAGGGAACCCCCGCGAGGCGAGTATTGCGGATATCGTCGGGTTGTATCAGGCGGCATGGTGATTTTGCCGGATGATGCTGCGCTTATCCGGCCTACATGCTACACCATCCTGTAGGCCGGATAAGGCGTTCACGCCGTCATCCGGCAACGCCACTAACGCGCCAGCCGCAGCTGCTGCAAATTGCCATCAATGTGCAAATCCGTGTGTAGCCGCGCGATATCGCGGCATAAAAACGCCATTTCCTGGTGCTCTACCAACTTCTTACGCCACTTCTCTGGCACTTCATCGAGATGCGCATACAGCGCCTCCAGGGTAGGGAACTGCGTCAACAGCTGCGTGGCGCTTTTCGGACCAATACCGGCGACGCCCTGGACTTTCGAACTGCTAATACCGGCTAATCCCCAATAGTCCGGTAGCTGCTGCGGCTGGACGCCAAACTCCTTTTCGATAAACGGGACATCCAGCCAGCGCTTCTGGAAATAATCGCGGATGCGCAGCGTCGGGGAGAGCAGCTGACAGTAGCCTTTATCGGTCGACACGATAGTGGCCTGATGCCCTGAACCGGCGACCTTAACCGCCAGCGTTGCCGCTAAATCGTCGGCTTCGTTGCCGCTCGACTCCCAGCAGCGCACGCCGCGCAGCTCAAAGGCGGCACGCAGGGCGGGCATCTCGGCGTGGAGATCTTCCGGCATTGGCGGGCGCCCGGCTTTGTAATCCGGCAGGCGCTGGTGCCGCCAGCCGCTGCTGCGGGCCTCATCGTCAAATACCGCCACCGCATGAGTGGGCTGGCTGTGCGCAATCAGCTGGTCCAGCGCGTGCTGACAGGTCGTGACGCAGGGCGAACCCTGAACGGCATGAATACGGCGAATTAAGTTGAGTGCGTCAACGATAAGCAAATGGACGGCCACGGGCGTTCTCCCTAACAGACAGGGCGCTAAGGGTAACATTCAAGGGCAGGAGAGGCTATTGGTGGGGGGTAAAACGGGAAGAGGCCTCGCAAAACGAGGCCTCTGTGGCGAACAAACGTTAGTCGCAGGCAACCACTTTCATTGCCAGGCCACCGCGAGAAGTTTCACGGTATTTCGCGTTCATGTCTTTGCCGGTTTCGTACATGGTCTCGATCACTTTATCGAGGCACACGCGCGGCTCGCTGGTACGGCGCAGAGCCATACGCGCGGCGTTGACCGCTTTCACCGATGCAATGGCGTTACGCTCAATGCACGGCACCTGTACCTGACCGGCTACCGGGTCACAGGTCAGGCCAAGGTTGTGTTCCATGCCGATTTCCGCAGCAATGCACACCTGGGCCGGGCTGGCACCCAGAAGTTCGGCCAGACCCGCGGCCGCCATGGAGCAGGCGACGCCGACTTCGCCCTGGCAGCCGACTTCGGCACCAGAGATGGACGCATTCATCTTGTAAAGTGAACCAATGGCGCTGGCAACCAGCATATAGCGTGCCAGCGAGTTAGCATTCACTTCGCGGATAAACTTGTCGTAGTAGGCCAGAACCGCCGGGACAATCCCGCAGGCGCCGTTAGTTGGTGCGGTGACCACGCGGCCACCGGCAGCGTTCTCTTCGTTGACCGCCAGCGCGAACATGTTAATCCAGTCAACCACCGCCATCGGGTCGCTGCTGATTTTATCCTGGCTGACCAGCATGCGGCGCAGCGCGGCGGCGCGGCGCGGAACGCGCAGTTTACCCGGCAGAACGCCTTCGGTGGTGGTGCCGTGCTCGATGCCGCCCTTCATCACTGCCCAGACGTCGGCGAAGTGCTTTTCCAGCTCTTCTTTGCTGTGCAGCGCGAGTTCGTTCTGCATCATCAGGCCGGACAGCGACAGGCCGGTTTCGCTGCAGTGACGCTGCAGGTCGGCGGCGCTGCTGTACGGGTATGGCACCGCGACCGGCGCTTCGGACTGCTGGCCAAAGTGTTCTTCGTCGACGATAAAACCGCCGCCGATGGAGTAGTAGGTTTTGCTGTACACGGCTTTGTCGCCCGCCAGTGCGGTAATGCGCATGCCGTTTTCGTGCAGAGAGAGATTGTCCGCATGGAAGTTCATGCACTGGTCAACCGGGAACTCCACTTCGTGTTGGCCGTTAGCCAGCATCAGTCGGCCGTGAGTATTCACGTCCTGAATAAACGCCGGAATGGCGTCGATATCAACCGTATCCGGCAGATTTCCTGCCAGACCCATAATAATGGCGATATCCGTATGGTGACCTTTACCGGTCAGAGAAAGTGAACCGTAAACATCGACGACCACGCGAGTGATATCAGTCAGGATCCCACGCGCAATCAAGTCGTCCGTGAATTGTTTGCCTGCTTTCATTGGCCCGACGGTGTGCGAGCTGGAAGGACCAATGCCGATTTTGAAAATATCGAATACGCTAATCATGAGGCGTCCATTGTGTATCGAGGTGCGCCGCCCCGAGAGGCGGCGCAGGGGGATTAACTAAACAGAGAGTAGGAAATGGCGGAGATAGCAATCAGACCCATCAGGACAACGAAGACGTTGCTGATGTGACCGCTATATTTACGCATTGCCGGTACTTTCTGAATCGCATACATCGGCATCAGGAACAGAATCATCGCGATGATTGGGCCGCCCAGGGTTTCAATCATACCCAGGATGCTCGGGTTCAGGGTTGCCACGATCCAGGTGGTAACCAGCATGAACAGCGCAGTGATTTTGTTCAGTTTGTTGATTTCGATGGATTTGCCTTTGCTACGCAGAGACTTGATAACCATCCCGTTGAAACCTTCACGTGCGCCCAGATAGTGGCCCAGGAAAGATTTGGTGATAGCGATAATCGCGATAATCGGCGCCATCCAGGCGATAACCGGAGCGTTAAAGTGGTTCGCCAGGTAAGACAGGATGGAGATGTTTTGATCTTTCGCCGCTGCCAGGTCTGCCGGGGACAGGCTCAGTACGCAGCTGAAGACGAAGAACATTACGGTCAGCACCATCATGATGTGGGCACGTGCCAGGATAGAGGAGCATTTTTTCTCTGCGCCCTGGCCGTACTCTTCACGCTTCGCTACCGCGAAGGAGGAGATGATCGGTGAGTGGTTGAAGGAGAACACCATGACCGGAATCGCCAGCCACAGGGTCATCCACAGACCGTTACCGGTTGAAGCTGCGCTGCTAAAGGACAGAGTTTCCAGCGCCGCACCGCTCCACTGAGGAATCAGGTACAGAGCCAGCACCATCAGTGCCGCAACGAACGGGAACACCAGGATGCTCATCGCTTTAACGATCATCTGCTCACCGAAGCGAACGATAGTCATCATACCGACGATCAGAATCAGCGACAGGATAGCGCGCGGCGGCGGCGTGATGTGCAGCTGGTGTGCCAGGAAGCTTTCTACGGTGTTGGTAATGGCCACACTGTAAACCAGCAGGATAGGGTAGATGGCGAAGAAGTAGAGCAGGGTAATCAGTTTACCTGCGCCGACACCGAAGTGTTCTTCAACCACTTCCGTAATGTCTTCACCCGGATTTTTACCGGAGAGCACGAAGCGGGTCAGGCCGCGGTGTGCGAAGAAGGTCATTGGGAAGGCGAGGATTGCCATGATGATCAGCGGAATCATACCGCCTACGCCGGCGTTGATTGGCAGGAACAGTACGCCTGCACCGATTGCGGTGCCGTAAAGACCCAGCATCCACATTGTATCTGTTTTGCGCCATCCGCTAGCAGATTCTGCTGTGACGATAGTGCTGGTTTGAGTGTTTTCCATCTGTATCTCCTGGAGGAAGGAAAAATGCTAATTTTTTAGTCAAATAAAGTGAAAAAAAAGATAAAAGTAATATTAAATTTTATAAGTGTCGGTGTTTTTGTGATTTTTACCCAACGCCGTTTTGACGAGCGCAAATGTACATTTAACTGGTGAATGTATCAGTGATCATGATCTCAAATGTAATAATCCACTTTTAGTGCGGGATATGGCAGGTAATTTTCCTGTGATAACTCTTTAAGCGGATATTTATGGGCGCGAAGGCTAGCATTGGCAGTATGTGTGGTAAATGGGGAGAGGGGTAAATACGATGTTTTTGCTGATAAAAATGATGAAAATGGCGTTTTTTAGCGCCCAATCATAATTATTGCTAATAAAATGCGGTTGGCATTTGCACGCAAACGATTGGCATGAGAGCTGTAACACAGTTTTAGCGATGTTTTAGCGAAAAAAAAACCGGCGGAAAATCCGCCGGTGAGAAGTGAAATGCGCTGTGGCTGACGGTCAGGCGCAGATTTCGTAGCAAGGAATATAGGCAGAGCCGGGAAGCTTCATACGGTGCTGCGCCACAAAACCCTGTAGCAGTTCGTCCATACGGCGCATCATTTCTTTATCGCCATGAATTTTGTACGGCCCGAACTCTTCAATTGCCCGAATGCCCACCTCCTTCACGTTTCCGGCAACGATGCCAGAGAAGGCGCGGCGCAGGTCGGCGGCCAGCACTTCCACCGGCTGGTCCGGATAGAGCTTGAGGTTAGCCATATTCTCGTGCGACGGCTCAAACGGCATCTGTAGATCGGGCGCAATGCGCATTGACCAGTTGAAGCTGTAGGCATCGCCGGTGTCGCGGCGGTTTTCTTTGACCAGCGGCATCGCTTTTTTCATCTGACGCGCCACTTCGACTTCATCGTCGATGATGATCTTATAGTGGCGACGCGCGCCTTCACCCAGCGTATGCACGACGAACTCGTCGAGCACGCGGAAGTAGTCAGCGCTCTCTTTCGGGCCGGTCAGGATCAGCGGCAGCACCTGGTCTTTGTTTGCCGGGTTCATCAGAATACCCAGCAGATACAGCAGCTCTTCCGCCGTTCCCACGCCGCCCGGGAAGATAATGATGCCGTGGGCGATACGGACAAACGCCTCAAGGCGTTTTTCGATATCGGGCATGATGATCAGCTCGTTAACCAGCGGGTTAGGCGGCTCGGCGGCAATGATGGACGGTTCGGTCATACCGATAAAGCGGCCTTCTTTGTAGCGCTGCTGCGCATGGCCGACCGCGGCGCCTTTCATCGGCGCTTCCATCGCGCCTGGCCCACAGCCGGTGCAGATGTTCAGCTCGCGCAGGCCAAGCTGGTTACCTACGCGGCGCGCGTACAGGTACTCGTTTTCATTGATAGAGTGGCCGCCCCAGCACACCACCATGCTTGGCGCTTCGCCGACGTGCAGCGCACGCGCGTTACGCAGGATGGAGAACACCAGGTTGGTAATATGGGTTGAGCTTTCCAGATCCAGATTCGGGAAACGCACGGTGTTATGGATCTGCCCGTAGACGAACAGAATATCGCGCAGCACCGCAAACAGGTTGGCCTGCAGCGAGCGGATAATACGCCCGTCAACGAACGCCTCTTCCGGCGGATTAATAAGCTCCAGCTTCACGCCGCGTTCGCGGCGCAGTACGTTGATGTCAAAGCTTTCGAAGCGGGACAGCAGTTCTTTACTGTTATCGGTCAGGCTGCCTGAGTTCAGTACGGCCAATGAGCAGTTGCGAAACAATTGATACAGGTCGGTGCTGGCCGTGCGTTTAAGCATGTCGACTTCCAGCTGCGACAACATATCCATTGCGCCAAGCGGGCTAATATGTGTAATCAAGTGAACTCCTTAACGGGACGAAAATCGTCTTCCTTAGTGATTACAATAGCCTTGCTGGCGCGGGAACGACAACCTTAGATGCGGAACAATGTGCAACACATTGAGACATTGTTCACGTTACTGACGTACCAGGCGGCCAATAGCCGGCACGAATTCCGCATTTGAGCGCCATGGGTTGATATCCAGCCCGCCGCGACGGGTGTAGCGGGCATAAACGCTCAGGCTTTCCGGCGCGCAGAAGCGGAGAATATCGTTGAAGATACGCTCGACGCACTGCTCGTGGAATTCATTATGGTGACGGAAAGAGACCAGATAGCGCAGCAGCTTTTCGCGGTCGATTTTGGGGCCACGATACTGAATTTGCACCGAGCCCCAGTCTGGCTGATGGGTAATCAGACAGTTTGATTTCAGCAGATGGCTGACCAGCGTTTCTTCCACCACCTTTTCACCGGCGGCGCCGTCGAGGTAGTCGGCGTTGAACTGGTAGCTATCAATCTCAATATCCTGATCGTCAATGCAGCTGCCGTGGAAATGGGCGATAGGCTGACCTTCGATTTCGTCGAGGCGGTACAGGGCTACGGTGACTTTACCCTGCGCGCAGGCGCTCAGATCGCGCTCCAGCGTTTCCTGCACGTCCTGCCAGCAGGCAAAACGCGTTTGGTTAAAACTGTTCAAATAGAGTTTAAAGCTTTTCGATTCGACCAGATTCTCCGTCTCATGGCTGAGCTCAACGTGGCCGACGGCCACCTGCGGCAAGCCTTTGGCATTGAGCCAGGAGAGTTCGTACAACGTCCAGATGTCCGCGCCGTGAAACGGCAGGGAATCGGCATGCAGCCCCAGCGGATCGCGGTTCAGGCTACGCGGGACGCCCTGCAGCAGGCTGGCGTCGTAGGTATCACGGTAATCTGTGGTTTTACCGAGCGTCAGGCCGGCAAGCGCCTGATGGTTATCATAAGAAGACATGTTTCACCGTTATAAAGCAGGTACACTATGGTTTTAAGTGTACCCTGGCTAACCTGAAGAGAGAAATTCGTGGATCAGCAGACCGCAGACGCATTACACGCATTTACCCAACGCTATTGCGATGCCTGGCAGCGCACCTATGGCAGCCTGCCGCGCAGCGAAGAGCTGTACGGTATTCCCTCACCGTGTCAGGTGTCTACCACCGGCGAGGCGGTGTACTGGCAGCCGCAGGCGTTTGACGGCGAGCAGAATGTAAATGGCGTTGAACGGGCTATGGATATTGTGGTACAACAACCCATTCACACATATTATACCACTCAGTATGCGGGTGATATGCAAGCGCTTTTCATGGGGGAACCCCTGATGCTGCTGCAGGTGTGGAGCCCCGAAGACTTTCGGCGCGTGCAGGAAAACCTGATTGGTCACCTGGTCACGCAAAAGCGCCTGAAGCTTTCGCCGACGCTATTTATTGCCACGCTGGACAGCGAGCTCGACGTGATTTCCGTCTGCAACGTGACCGGTGAAGTGGTTAAAGAGACGCTCGGAACGCGCAATCGCCTGCCTCTTGCCTCCTCTCTTGCGAGCTTTCTGACTCAACTTGAGCCAATTCTGTAGGAAAATGTACCCATCCCTTTGTGAGAGATCTCTTACACGCTCTGTGAGAGATCGCCAGAATATCAGTAAGACACTTATCCCATCATTTTAGTAATTCTTTTTATTTCAATATGTTATTAATTTTGTCAGGCAATTTTTACGTCTGTAAGCCTTAAGGATTTGCCTGTAAGACGCTTGTAAGACGAAGGGAAATAGCGGATTCTATCTACGTCGACAGGGAGTCGCACAATGAAGTGAACATCAGGATGATGACGCTTCATAGGACACACCGGGAAGGTGATTCAAGGAAAGGCTTCAGGAAGAAGCAAGAGGATAGCGCAGGAGCGCGTTAAAGGACACCTCCAGGACGGAGAATGAGAGCCAGACAGGATATCTGGTGGATCAGGAAGATCGGGACACACTCAAGGATTGGGTGAAATCGCATCGGGGTGGTGTGATGCAGGAAGCAACCGTTTAAGGATGAACTGGTCAGGAGACCACAGGAAAAGTTGTCACGGATGAGCAGGGAGCACTAAAAGTAGCTGGATTGCTGCGAAACGAACCGGGAGCACTGTTTTTACAGTGCTCCCTTTTTTTGTTTCCCACCAACTAGTGGTATCCTGCGCGCGATTTTGTTTCCTCAGAGGTTTTCCATGACACGCCACGATAGCCTTCGCGACCAACTCCTGCTTATTGAAACGCTGCTTCGCCAGCATCAGCACTGGCAGGATGATGCGCCGCACGAAAGCGCCTTTGCCAGCGACCAGCCGTTCTGCATGGATACCCTGGAGCCGCTTGAGTGGCTGCAATGGGTGTTGATTCCACGTATGCATCAGCTGCTGGACAGCGGAATGCCGCTGCCAAAAGATTTCGCCATCGCGCCTTACTACGAGATGGCGCTTGACGCCGCGCACCCGCTGCGCGCCATCATTCTGCCGCCGCTTGAACAGCTGGATGCCTTCTTTACGAGTGACCCTCACTGATGCTGGAAATTATCTACCAGGATGAATGGCTGGTGGCGGTCAATAAACCGTCCGGCTGGCTGGTGCACCGTAGCTGGCTCGATCGCGACGAGAAGGTGGTGGTGATGCAGACGGTACGCGACCAGATTGGCCAGCACGTCTTTACCGCCCATCGCCTCGATCGCCCAACCTCCGGCGTATTGCTGATGGGGCTCTCCAGCGAAGCCGGGCGTTTGCTGTCCCAGCAGTTTGAGCAGCACCAAATTCGCAAGCGCTATCACGCTATCGTGCGCGGCTGGCTGACCGATGAGGCGACGCTGGACTACCCGCTGGTAGAAGAGCTGGATAAAATCGCCGATAAGTTTGCCCGCGAGAATAAAGACCCGCAGCCTGCGGTGACGCACTATCGCGGTATGGCAACGGTGGAAATGCCGGTCGCGACCGGCCGCTACCCAACGACCCGCTATGGGCTGGTCGAGCTGGACCCGCAGACCGGCCGTAAGCATCAGCTACGCCGCCACCTGGCGCACCTGCGTCACCCGATCATTGGCGACAGCAAGCACGGCGATCTGCGCCAGAATCGCAGCGCCGCTGAACACTTCGGCTGTCACCGCCTGATGCTGCACGCCAGCCAGCTGTCGTTGACGCACCCGTTCACCGGCGAGCCGCTGACCCTTCGCGCCGGGCTGGACGAGGTCTGGATGCAGGCTTTATCACATTTCGGCTGGCGCGGGCTTCTCCCCGATAATGAAAGGGTTGAGTTTGTTGCCGACTGCGGTCAGGATGAAGCTATCCAGAAGTAAACAGGGAGTTAAATCATGGCTGAAGTAGGGATTTTTGTCGGCACCATGTACGGCAATTCGCTGTTGGTGGCGGAAGAAGCGCAGACGATTCTCGAAGGGCTGGGCCATCAGGCGGCGGTCTTTGAAGATCCGACGGTCGCGGATTGGGAAAGCTACACCGGGAAATATGCGCTGGTCGTCACGTCGACGACCGGCCAGGGCGATCTGCCTGACAGTATCGTGCCGTTGTTTAACGATCTCCAGGATATGTACCAGCCTCATTTGCGTTACGGCATTATCGCCCTCGGCGATAGCACCTATGCGAACTTCTGCGGCGGCGGCAAGCGATTCGACGCGCTGTTGCAGGAGCAGGGCGCGCAGCGCATTGGCGAGATGTTGATGATTGATGCCTCGGAAGACCCGGAGCCGGAAAGCGTCTCTAATCCGTGGGTCACGCAGTGGGCGGCGCTGTTGAAATAGCCCTTTCTCCTTTCCACACCGGTACGACGGCGTCGTACCGGTTGCTATTTGTTGATCGGCCACACTATTGAAGAAATTTCCCCTCTAATATTGTGCATATGCACGATGAGCTGTCGCTCGCCTGTTCCTATACTGCGTTTAGCATCATTTTGACGATCGCGAGATTTCTCGCTCCGACGCGTCGGGCCGGACGATGTCCTGCTTTCGGCCGTCATTTCAGTAGACAAGGATTTAACCATGACGATTCACTCTTCCACGCCCGTGGTAACGGCCATGCAGGTCATTCCGGTAGCCGGGCATGACAGCATGCTGATGAACCTGAGCGGCGCCCATGCGCCGTTCTTTACCCGCAATATTGTGATTATTCAGGATAACGCAGGGCATACGGGCGTGGGGGAAATTCCCGGCGGCGAGAAGATTCGCTCCACGCTGGAAGAGGCCGTGCCGCTGGTGGTCGGGAAGACGCTCGGGGAATACAAAAACGTCCTTAACCGCGTGCGCGCCGTTTTTGCTGACCGTGATGCCAGCGGTCGGGGCCTGCAAACCTTTGATTTACGCACCACGATCCACGTTGTGACCGCTATTGAAGCGGCCATGCTGGACCTCCTTGGGCAGCATCTGGGCGTGAACGTCGCGACGCTATTGGGCGACGGGCAGCAGCGTAGCGAAGTGCAGATGTTGGGCTACCTGTTCTTTATCGGCGATCGTAAGGCAACGCCGCTGCCGTACCAGAGCCAACCTGACGACGACTGCGCGTGGTACCGGCTGCGTCATGAGGAGGCGATGACTCCCGATGCGGTGGTGCGCCTGGCGGAAGCGGCCTATGAAAAATACGGTTTCAATGACTTCAAGCTGAAGGGTGGCGTAATGGCCGGGGAGGAAGAGGCCGAGTCTATCGTGGCGCTGGCCAGGCGTTTCCCGCAGGCGCGCGTGACGCTGGATCCGAACGGCGCGTGGTCGCTGGATGAAGCGATTCGGATCGGCAAATATCTGAAGGGGACGCTGGCGTATGCGGAAGATCCGTGCGGCGCTGAACAGGGTTTTTCCGGCCGTGAGGTGATGGCCGAGTTCCGTCGGGCAACCGGCCTGCCGACCGCCACCAATATGATTGCCACCGACTGGCGGCAGATGGGGCACACGCTGGCACTTCAGTCGGTCGATATCCCGCTGGCGGACCCGCACTTCTGGACGATGCAGGGCTCGGTGCGCGTGGCGCAGCTGTGCCATGAGTTTGGTCTTACCTGGGGTTCTCACTCAAACAACCACTTTGATATTTCTCTGGCGATGTTCACCCACGTGGCCGCCGCTGCGCCGGGAAACATTACCGCCATTGATACTCACTGGATCTGGCAAGAGGGCAACCAGCGTCTGACGAAACAGCCGCTGGTCATTGCGGGCGGCAAAGTGCAGGTGCCCGATAAGCCAGGGCTGGGCGTTGAGCTGGACATGGACCGGGTGATGCAGGCCAACGCGCTGTACCAAAAGCACGGCCTGGGGGCTCGCGACGATGCGATAGGCATGCAGTATCTGATCCCAAACTGGACGTTTGATAATAAACGTCCCTGCATGGTGCGCTAAGCTTACAGCCGCTACTTCGTACAAGGACTGCTTATGAAGATTGTGATTGCCCCTGATTCGTACAAGGAAAGCCTGAGCGCCCTTGAGGTGGCCAGCGCCATTGAGGACGGATTTCGGGCGATATACCCCGATGCCGAGTATATCAAGGTGCCGGTTGCCGACGGCGGTGAAGGCACGGTGGAAGCGATGGTGGCTGCCACCCAAGGCCGCGTGGTGCAGGTGACGGTGACCGGCCCGCTTGGCGAGCCGGTGGCGGGCTTTTACGGTATCTCCGGCGATGAGCGCTGTGCATTTATCGAGATGGCCGCCGCCAGCGGGCTGGCGCTGCTTCCGCCCGCAGCACGTAATCCGCTTAAGACCACCTCATGGGGAACCGGTGAGCTGATCCGCCATGCGCTGGATCTTGGCGTGACGTGGATCATTATCGGCATCGGCGGTAGCGCGACCAATGACGGTGGCGCTGGCATGGTTCAGGCGCTGGGGGCGAAACTGTTGACCGCCGACGGTCAGCCGCTCGCCCCCGGCGGCGCGGCGCTGGCGACGTTAGCGAAAATCGATATCAGCGGGCTGGATAAACGCCTGGCGCGCTGTCGGATTGACGTAGCCTGTGATGTGACGAACCCGCTGATTGGTGAAGAAGGCGCATCGGCCATCTTTGGCCCACAGAAGGGCGCCACGCCGGAGATGGTCGCCCAGCTTGACCACGCGCTGGCACATTATGCCCGGCATATTGCCGACGACTTAGGGCTCGACGTGCTGACTCTGGAAGGCGGTGGTGCCGCGGGGGGAATGGGCGCCGCGCTGTACGCTTTTTGCGGCGCACAGCTGCGTCCGGGGATTGATATTGTCACCGAAGCGCTGCACCTTGATGCGCTGCTGGCGGATGCGGATCTGGTCATTACCGGTGAAGGGCGTATCGACAGCCAGACCATCCACGGCAAAGTCCCTGTGGGGGTTGCGCGGGTGGCTAAGCGCCACCGGATCCCGGTGATTGGTATTGCGGGCAGCCTGACGGCAGACGTTGGCGTGGTACATCAGCATGGTCTTGATGCCGTGTTTAGCGTGCTGTATCGCATTTGTTCGCTGGACGACGCGCTGGCGGAAGCGGGAGCAAACGTACGGATGGCGGCGAGGAATATTGCCGCAGTCATCAAGATTGGGCAGTCTCTGTAGGCCGGATAAGGCAACGCCGCCATCCGGCAATGTGCGCCGGGCGGCCTGATGGCGCGGTGCTTATCAGGCCGCCCTGTTTGCGCTAACCCAGCATTTTCTTTGTTTCGCGCGTGACGTTATCCATTTCATCAAGCAGCTCCAGCAGTTCAGGCTCCAGCTCCTCTGCCGGGGTGCCGCCGCGCAGCTGGCTTTCAATCAGATAACACAGATGCTTCAGACGCGGCACGCCGCTATAGCCGCAGCTGCCGTGCAGTTTATGAATGGTATCGACCAGATTTTCCGGCTCTTCACCGACCAGCTGTTCCTCAACTTTGTTACGGACTTCCGGCAGGAAGGCGATCAGCATGTGCAGCATTTCGCGCGCCAGGTCTGGCTTGTAGGCTGCCTGACGCAGCGCCAGCTGCCAGTCCAGCGTGGCGTTAAGATCCACCGGCGGTTCTATCGGCTCCATTTGCAGCGGGCGCGGCGGAGTGTTCAGGCCGGGTTTGTAGCGTAGCAGCAGGTCGTGCAGCCGGTTTTCTTCAATCGGTTTGGCCAGATAGTCATTCATGCCGGCGGCCATGAGCTTCTCTTTTTGCCCAGCCAGCGCGTGGGCGGTGACGGCAATCACCGGCGTCTGCTGCTGGTGCGGAAGCTGGCGAATCAGCTCACAGGCGCGAATACCGTCGATATCCGGCATCTGAATATCCATCAGAATCAGATCGAACTTCATCTGTCTGGCGCACTCAACCGCCTGCTGACCGCTTTCACACAGCTCGACGTGCTGCACCTGATCGTCAAGCAGCGCGCCGATGAGCTTCAGGTTCGCCGGGTTATCGTCTACGGCCATCACCGTCATTGGCAGGCGATGTTCGCTGGTTGGCAGCGCTATCGTTGACGACGTGACGTGGTTGAACTCCAGCAGCACCGGCAGCAGGCGGGTTGAGGTCAGCGGTTTCAGCAGGCAGGCCGCCGCACCGTTCTGTTTAAGCGACTCAGCGTCGACCTGTGCGTGGCACGGTAGCGCCAGCACCAGATGATCGGTCATCCCCAGCGCGGCGTTCAGCTTATCGCGGTGGATTGCGAGGTCGCGTACCGACACCGGTACGGCAACCAGCAGAATATCGTAGAACTCGGCGGGCAGGGCGGCAATGCTCACCGCGTACACCACCTCCAGCGGCGTTGAGGCCAGAATATCCAGCGTCGCCTGCGCGGCGGCGGCGTTAGCCTCGACGTAGGCGATACGTTTGCCTGCCAGGCTGCGGGTATCGGGCCCGTCGGCGATCACGTTCGGATTGAGATCGAGATTGATGTTAAACCAGAAGGTCGAACCGCGGTTTGGCTGGCTGTGGAAGGAGATATCACCGCCCATCTCGCGCACCAGCTTCTGGGTGATAACCAGCCCCAGCCCGGTGCCGCCGTGGCGGCGGGAGATGCTGGCATCGGCCTGGCGGAAGGCCTGGAACAGCCGCGATTGATCGCGCTCCGGAATGCCGATGCCGGTATCGCGGATTTGGACTTCAATCTGCACTTTGTTATTGCTGACGGCGCGCTGTTCGACCAGTACGTCAATATTGCCGTTCTCGGTGAACTTGATGGCGTTGCCGACCAGGTTGGTGATCACCTGCTGAAGACGCAGCGGATCGCCGATGACGTTGTCCGGCACGTCATTTTTAATGTTTAGCGTCAGCTCCAGACCTTTATCGTGCGCCGAGTGCGCCAGCAGCGTGACCACTTCATCCAGCGAATTGCGCAGCGGGAACGGGATGCTTTCCAGCAGCAGTTTACCGGCCTCGAGCTTCGAGAAGTCCAGCACGTCGTTGATGATCGCCAGCAGGTTGTTGGCCGATCGTTCAATGGTATTGAGGTGATCGCGCTGGGTCGGGTTCAGCTCGGTTTTGAGCGTCAGGCGAGTAAAGCCAATCACGCCGTTCAGCGGCGTGCGCAGCTCATGCGACATGTTCGCCAGGAATTCAGACTTGATGCGCGCCGCTTCCTGGGCGCGTTTCTTGGCCAGATCCAGCTCGACGTTCTGAATCTCCATCTGCTCCAGCGTTTCGCGCAGGTCCGAGGTGGCCTGGTCGACGTTGTGCTGCATCTCCTCATGGTAGGCCGCCAGCGACATGGCCATCGAGTTGATGCCGTTTTTCAGCATATCCAGTTCGCCGAGCATAAAGCCTTCAACGCGGCTGTCGAGCTGCCCACGACGGATACGGTCAACGGTATTCACCATGTTGCGAATCGGCCCGGTCACGTCCTGCATCAATCGCCAGCCGAAGATTAACGCAATGCCGATACAGAACAACATCATCACGCTGGAGATGAAGATCTCTTTGTACTGCTGGAGACGCACGGATTTGAGGTCCAGCTCCAGCGCGACGTAGCCCAGCATATTGACCGGGGTTTTCGCATCTGACTGCGGCGACTCATCCGGCGAGTAGTGCTCGGAAATAATCGGCGTTCGCAGAATCATGATATCGCCGTGGCGCGTCACGCTTAGCCTTCGCGGGAAAGGCATACCGCGCGGCAGCTGAAGCTCGCCGGGGTCCAACTGATAGTTCGAGGTGACAAACAGCTTGTTGTGTTCATCATAAACTGAAATGGCCCGCACGATATCGGAATGGCGGCGGTGAAGTACGCTTATCAACTGACCGATCGATTCACGGTTTTGTAAGTTCATACCGTATTCACTGGAGACGGCAAGCGGCTCGATAATACTCGCGCCGGCGTCTTCCAGTTGACGCTGCAGGTCGTTATAGCGGTGTACGACGAAGAAGATGCTGAGCAGTAAACCGATAAGTACGGTCGGCGCCAGGATCAAAATCATCATTCTTGCACGCAGGCTGTAGTTGGTCATGGAGGTCCGTTGTGGGAGAATCAGGGCAATATATTTGATTGAGAAAAATCTCTACGATGGCGCAATTCTACTCTGCAAAACGGCGCGTGACGACGCGTCAGATCATAACCGTGACAGTCAGCGATCTTGATCCCTTTGGGCAAGGTGTGGCGCGCCACAACGGTAAAGCATTATTCATCAATGGCTTACTTCCAGAAGAACGGGCTGAAATTACCCTCACGGAAGATAAAAAACAGTATGCGCGCGGCCAGGTCAAACGTCGTCTGAACGACAGCCCGGAGCGCGTTTTGCCGCGCTGCCCGCACTTTGGCGTCTGTGGCGGCTGCCAGCAGCAGCATGCTGCGGTTGCACTACAACAGCGCAGCAAGCGCTCGGCGCTTAATCGTTTAATGAAGCATGAGGTTGATGAGGTTATCGCCGGTGACGCCTGGGGATACCGCCGCCGTGCGCGTCTGAGCTTGAATTATCAGCCGAAGACCCAACAGTTGCAGATGGGTTTTCGCAAGGCGAATTCGAACGATATTATCGATGTGGTGCAATGCCCCGTTTTGGTGCCCGCTCTTGAGGCGCTGCTGCCGGCGGTGCGTGAATGCCTGAGTAACCTGAAGGGGCAACGTCAGCTCGGACATGTGGAGCTGGTGGGCGCGGACAACGGCGCGTTGATGGTGCTGCGCCACACCGCGGCGCTGAGCGACGACGATAAAGAAAAACTGGAACGCTTTTCGCATTCTTCCGGCGTGGCGCTGTATCTGGCGCCGGAAAGCGAGATACTTGAACGCGTTACCGGTGAAGCCCCCTGGTATTCTTCAGACGGTCTACGCTTAACCTTCAGCCCGCGTGATTTTATTCAGGTGAACGACGGCGTAAACCAGCAGATGGTGGCCACGGCATTAGCATGGCTGGATGTACAGCCCACAGACCGAGTGCTGGATCTGTTCTGCGGTATGGGTAACTTTACGCTGCCGCTGGCGAAGCGTGCGGCGAGCGTCGTCGGGGTAGAAGGCGTTCCGGCGCTGGTGGCGAAGGGGCGTGAGAACGCCGCGCAGAATCATCTCGAAAATGTCACTTTCTTCCATGAGAATCTGGAGGACGACGTCACCCGTCAGAGCTGGGCGAAGCATGGTTTTGACAAAGTTTTACTCGATCCTGCCCGTGCTGGCGCACCGGGCGTGATGCAGCATGTTATAAAATTAGCGCCGACGCGGGTGGTGTACGTGTCCTGCAACCCGGCTACACTTGCGCGCGATAGCGAGGCGTTGCTGAGTGCGGGTTACCAAATTCAGCGTCTGGCAATGCTTGATATGTTCCCGCACACTGGGCACCAGGAATCTATGGTGCTGTTTGAGCGTCGGTAATAACGGTGGCTTGTCGACTTCGACAGGCCGGTCCCTGAAAGGAGAGGACAATGGTTGCGGTAAGAAGTGCACATCTCAATAAAGCTGGTGAGTTTGACCCACAGAAATGGATCGCAAGTCTGGGAATTTCCAGCCAGCAGTCGTGTGAACGCTTAGCCGAGACCTGGGATTATTGTCGCCGACAGACCGTAGGGCGCGATGACGCCGAGCTGATGCTTTGGCGCGGGGTTGAGATGGTCGAGATCCTCTCCACGCTGAGTATGGATAACGACACGCTGCGTGCGGCGCTGCTGTTCCCGTTAGTCGACGCTAACGTGGTGAGTGAAGAAGTGCTCAGCGAGAGCGCCGGAAAATCGGTTGTTACCCTGATTCACGGCGTGCGCGATATGGCGGCGATTCGTCAGCTGAAGGCGACGCATACCGACGCGGTATCCTCCGAACAGGTCGACAACGTGCGCCGCATGCTGCTGGCCATGGTCGATGATTTTCGCTGCGTGGTGATTAAGCTCGCCGAGCGCATTGCTCACCTGCGCGAAGTGAAAGACGCGCCGGAAGATGAACGCGTGCTGGCGGCGAAAGAGTGTACCAACATCTACGCTCCGCTCGCCAACCGTCTCGGCATTGGCCAACTGAAATGGGAGCTGGAGGATTACTGCTTCCGCTACCTGCACCCGGCCGAGTACAAGCGCATTGCCAAACTGCTGCACGAGCGCCGCATCGACCGCGAACATTACATCAATGAGTTTGTCGGCCACCTGCGCAGCGAAATGAAAACCGAAGGGGTGAAGGCCGAGGTTTATGGCCGTCCGAAGCATATCTACAGCATCTGGCGCAAAATGCAGAAAAAACACCTCGCCTTCGACGAGCTGTTTGACGTGCGCGCGGTGCGCATCGTCGCCGAGCGTTTACAGGACTGCTACGCCGCGTTGGGGATAGTGCACACTCACTATCGCCACCTCCCTGATGAGTTCGACGACTACGTGGCTAACCCAAAACCCAACGGTTATCAGTCTATCCATACCGTAGTACTGGGGCCGGGTGGCAAAACGGTTGAGATCCAGATTCGTACTAAACAGATGCATGAAGATGCCGAGCTGGGTGTCGCCGCGCACTGGAAGTACAAAGAAGGTACTGCCAGCGGGCCACGCTCCGGCCATGAAGATCGTATTGCCTGGCTGCGTAAGCTGATTGCGTGGCAGGAAGAAATGGCTGACTCGGGCGAAATGCTCGACGAAGTGCGCAGCCAGGTCTTTGATGACCGCGTTTACGTGTTTACGCCAAAAGGTGACGTGGTGGATCTGCCGGCGGGATCAACGCCGCTGGACTTTGCCTACCACATTCACAGCGACGTCGGTCACCGCTGCATTGGCGCGAAAATTGGCGGGCGTATTGTGCCGTTTACCTACCAGCTACAGATGGGCGATCAGATTGAAATCATCACCCAGAAGCAGCCGAACCCGAGCCGCGACTGGCTGAACCCGAACCTGGGCTACGTAACGACCAGCCGCGGGCGTTCAAAAATCCACGCCTGGTTCCGCAAACAGGACAAAGACAAGAACGTGCTGGCCGGTCGACAAATCCTCGACGACGAGCTGGCGCAGCTGGGGATCAGCCTCAAGGAAGCCGAAAAACACCTGCTGCCGCGCTACAACTTTAACGACGTTGAAGAGCTGCTGGCGGCCATTGGCGGCGGCGACATTCGCCTCAACCAGATGGTCAACTTCCTGCAGGCGCAGTTCAATAAACCAAGCGCCGCCGAGCAGGACGCGGCAGCGCTCAAGCAGTTGCAGCAGAAAACCTACACGCCGCAGAATCGCAGCAAAGATAACGGCCGCGTGGTGGTAGAAGGCGTGGGTAATCTGATGCACCACATTGCCCGCTGCTGCCAGCCGATTCCCGGCGACGAGATTGTTGGCTTTATTACTCAGGGACGCGGGATTTCCGTACACCGCGCCGACTGTGAACAGCTGGCGGAGCTGCAGTCGCATGCCCCTGAGCGTATCGTTGATGCCGTCTGGGGCGAAAGCTACTCGGCGGGCTACTCGCTGGTGGTTCGCGTGCAGGCCAACGACCGCAGCGGCCTGCTGCGTGATATCACCACGATTCTCGCCAACGAGAAGGTTAACGTGCTGGGCGTTGCCAGCCGCAGCGACACCAAACAGCAGATGGCAACTATCGATATGACGATTGAAATCTATAACCTGCAGGTGTTGGGACGCGTGCTTGGCAAGCTCAATCAGGTGCCGGACGTGATCGACGCGCGCCGCCTGCACGGCGGGTAATCTTTCTGTAGGCCGGATAAGGCGAAGCCGCCATCCGGCAATTTCACCACGCCGGATGGCGGCATAAATGCCTTATCCGGCCTGCTATTTTTAAATTTCCAGGATTGTCACATGACTCAAATCGACCGACTGCTCGGCATCATGCAGCGCCTGCGCGACCCGGAAAACGGCTGCCCGTGGGACAAAGAGCAGACGTTCAGCTCTATTGCCCCTTACACCCTCGAAGAGACATACGAAGTGCTCGATGCGATTGCGCGCGAAGACTTTGACGACCTGCGCGGCGAGCTGGGTGACCTGCTATTCCAGGTCGTGTTTTACGCCCAGATGGCCCAGGAAGAAGGGCGCTTTGATTTCAACGATATTTGCGCAGCCATCTGCGACAAGCTGGAACGCCGCCATCCGCATATTTTTGGCGACGCGCGCGCCAGCAACAGCCAGGAAGTGCTGGCCCGCTGGGAGCAAATCAAAACCGCCGAACGCGCGGAAAAGGCGCAGCATTCTGCGCTGGACGACATTCCACGCGCTTTCCCGGCCCTGATGCGAGCGCACAAAATCCAGAAGCGCTGCTCGGCTGTCGGCTTTGACTGGACGACGCTGGGCCCGGTGCTGGACAAAGTGTACGAAGAGATCGACGAAGTCATGGACGAAGCCAGGCAGGCGGTGGTTGATGAGGCTAAACTGGAAGAGGAGATGGGCGATCTGCTGTTCGCGACCGTTAATCTGTCTCGCCATTTAGGGGTAAAAGCCGAGACCGCGCTTCAAAAAGCCAACGAAAAATTTGAACGCCGTTTCCGCGAAGTGGAGCGAATTGTCGCGGCGCGCGGCCTGGAAATGACCGGCGTAGACCTCGATGTGATGGAAGAAGTTTGGCAGCAGGTAAAGCAGCAGGAACATGATCTCTAAAGAATTTTTGCGGGGAAGGGCGAAAAGTGCGAAATCTTAAATGACAAGCGCTTGATTTGCGTCAAAAACATTTACCCAAAAGGGGCTATTTTCTCACTCCCCATGTTTGTTTCTGCGGCGATTGAGGAGCGAGAATGAAAGTTTGTGGCGCTCGCCATGTTCGGGTATACTACTTTCCCGTCTTGGTTATTCCATCGTTTCACCCTAACTTCTCAGGTTCAGCATGACAACGAACTATATTTTTGTGACCGGCGGGGTCGTATCCTCTCTGGGTAAAGGCATTGCCGCAGCCTCCCTGGCAGCCATTCTTGAAGCCCGTGGCCTCAACGTGACCATGATGAAATTGGATCCGTACATCAACGTCGATCCAGGCACCATGAGCCCGATCCAACACGGGGAAGTGTTCGTTACCGAAGACGGCGCTGAAACCGACCTGGACCTGGGTCACTACGAGCGTTTCATCCGCACCAAAATGACGCGCCGCAATAACTTCACGACCGGTCGTATCTACTCCGACGTTCTGCGTAAAGAACGCCGCGGTGACTATCTGGGCGCGACCGTACAGGTCATTCCTCACATTACCAACGCCATTAAAGAGCGTGTCCTTGCCGGTGGCGAAGGTCACGACGTGGTACTGGTCGAAATCGGCGGTACCGTAGGTGATATCGAATCCCTGCCGTTCCTGGAAGCGATTCGTCAGCTGGCGGTTGATATTGGTCGTGAACACGCGCTGTTCATGCACCTGACTCTGGTGCCTTACCTGGCGGCTGCCGGTGAAGTGAAAACTAAACCGACTCAGCACTCCGTCAAAGAACTGCTTTCTATCGGTATTCAGCCAGATATTCTGATCTGCCGCTCCGATCGCGCGGTTCCGGCCAACGAACGTGCAAAAATTGCATTGTTCTGTAATGTGCCAGAAAAAGCGGTTATTTCGATGAAAGACGTCGATTCCATTTATAAAATTCCAGGCCTGTTGAAATCTCAGGGGCTGGACGATTATATTTGTAAACGATTCAGCTTAAACTGCCCGGAAGCAAACCTGGCCGAATGGGAACAGGTTATCTACGAAGAAGCGAACCCGGCAGGCGAAGTCACGATTGGTATGGTCGGCAAGTACATTGAACTGCCGGACGCCTACAAATCCGTGATTGAAGCGCTGAAGCACGGTGGTCTGAAAAACCGCGTTAGCGTCAACATCAAGCTGATTGACTCGCAGGATGTGGAAACGCGCGGCGTCGAAATTCTGAAAGATTTGGATGCTATCCTGATCCCTGGCGGCTTCGGCTACCGTGGTGTAGAAGGTAAGATCGCGACCGCGCGCTATGCGCGTGAAAATAATATTCCTTATCTGGGCATCTGCCTGGGTATGCAGGTTGCGCTGATTGAGTTTGCGCGCAACGTTGCGGGGATGGACAACGCCAACTCCACGGAATTTGTGCCAGACTGTAAGTACCCGGTTGTGGCGCTCATTACCGAATGGCGTGATGAAGAAGGCAATGTCGAAGTTCGTACTGAAAAGAGCGACCTCGGCGGCACCATGCGCCTTGGCGCGCAGCAGTGCCAGCTTAGCGATGACAGCCTGGTACGTCAGATGTACGGCGAACCCACTATCGTTGAACGTCACCGTCACCGCTATGAAGTCAACAACATGTTGTTGAAACAGATTGAAGCTGCAGGTCTGCGCGTTGCGGGCCGTTCCGGTGATGATCAGTTGGTCGAGATCATCGAAGTACCGAATCACCCGTGGTTCGTTGCTTGTCAGTTCCATCCGGAGTTTACTTCCACGCCGCGTGATGGGCACCCGCTGTTTGCTGGCTTTGTGAAAGCCGCAGGCGAGTACCAGAAGCGCCAGGCGAAGTAAAAAAAGTTAGAACGGCAGCGCCCCACGAGGGGCGTTGTTTGTCTGGAGTTTTAGTTTAACTTGTACTGAGGAAAACCTAATGTCCAAAATCGTTAAAATCATCGGTCGTGAAATCATCGACTCCCGTGGTAACCCGACTGTTGAAGCAGAAGTACACCTGGAAGGTGGTTTCGTCGGTATGGCAGCTGCCCCGTCAGGTGCTTCTACTGGTTCCCGCGAAGCGCTGGAACTGCGCGATGGCGACAAATCCCGTTTCATGGGTAAAGGCGTACTGAAAGCGGTTGCCGCTGTTAACGGTCCGATTGCTCAGGCTCTGCTGGGTAAAGATGCTAAAGATCAGGCTGGCATCGACAAGATCATGATCGATCTGGACGGTACTGAAAACAAATCCAACTTTGGCGCGAACGCAATCCTGGCCGTTTCTCTGGCAAACGCCAAAGCAGCAGCTGCCGCTAAAGGCCTGCCGCTGTACGCTCACATCGCTGAGCTGAACGGTACTCCGGGCAAATACTCCATGCCGGTTCCGATGATGAACATCATCAACGGCGGCGAGCACGCTGACAACAACGTCGACATTCAGGAATTCATGATTCAGCCAGTTGGCGCGAAATCCCTGAAAGAAGCCGTACGTATGGGTTCCGAAGTGTTCCACAACCTGGCTAAAGTTCTGAAAGCTAAAGGTATGAACACTGCTGTTGGTGACGAAGGCGGCTACGCTCCTAACCTGGGCTCCAACGCTGAAGCTCTGGCTGTTATCGCTGAAGCGGTTAAAGCAGCTGGCTACGAGCTGGGCAAAGACATCACTCTGGCGATGGACTGTGCAGCGTCTGAATTCTACAAAGACGGTAAATACGTTCTGGCTGGCGAAGGCAACAAAGCATTCACCTCCGAAGAATTCACTCACTTCCTGGAAGAACTGACCAAACAGTACCCGATCGTGTCCATCGAAGATGGTCTGGACGAGTCTGACTGGGATGGTTTCGCATACCAGACTAAAGTACTGGGCGACAAAATCCAGCTGGTTGGTGACGACCTGTTCGTAACCAACACCAAGATCCTGAAAGAAGGCATCGAAAAAGGCATCGTTAACTCCATCCTGATCAAATTCAACCAGATCGGTTCTCTGACCGAAACTCTGGCTGCGATCAAAATGGCGAAAGACGCTGGCTACACCGCTGTCATCTCTCACCGTTCTGGCGAAACTGAAGACGCTACCATCGCTGACCTGGCTGTTGGTACCGCTGCTGGCCAGATCAAAACGGGTTCTATGAGCCGTTCTGACCGCGTTGCTAAATACAACCAGCTGATTCGTATCGAAGAAGCGCTGGGTGCACAGGCTCCGTACAACGGTCGTAAAGAGATCAAAGGCCAGGCGTAATCCTGTCTTTATCTGATATAAAAATGCCAGCCTTCGGGCTGGCATTTTTTTTATTTGAAATCGACCGCCATCTGCTGAGGGATCGATAGCCCGCGGGTTGTCTGCACGCAGCGATCGATATAGTCGGTAAAACGAGGGGGTTTGGGCATGCCCATGCTCAGCAGCTTATCGTTGCTGAAGCGCACGTTCAGCGTGGCGAACGCGCCGTACAGCCGCATGGCTTTCAACATCAGCCGCTCGTTACAGGGCCCGAAGATGCCTTTAAGCTCGCGGCGCATTTTCACCAGCGTCTCATAGCTTACCTGCGCATAGCGGTCGCCAACCGGTGCCTGCTCCAGCGCTGTCGCCATCGCACTGTCAATGTCGGCAAAACGAACGCTGTTCTCTTCCCCGGCGGAGATGTGCACCACTTCCCCCTGTGCGAGCGGTGAATGAAGCAGCATCAGCAGCGCGCTGGCGCAATAGTCCACCGGAATCACGTCGATGCGGTCTTCCATTGAACACATAAATTTTTGCAGCATCAGCCCCATGCTAAACACCCAGAAGATGCTGCTGGACGGCTGGCAGCCGTGGTGAGTATGACCCACCACGATTGAGGGGCGAGCAATAACTAACGGCAGCGCAGGGCACTGTTGTTGCATCAGCTGTTCAATGGTCGATTTAGAATGGGTGTACTCGACGAGGTGTTCCGCGCGCTCGCGAAATGCGGCGCTCTCGGCTACCAGAGAGTCTGGTTCCGGCGAGCAGGACATCGCTGTGCCAACGTGGAGAAAACGCTGCAGGCCTTCTACCTGTGCCATGCGCTGGGCAAACTTCAGCGTACCTTCCACGTTGACCTTCCAGATCAGCGGGTTGTTACCGAATGACGCTACGGCGGCACAGTTCAGCACGTGGGTAACCTGCGCCAGACGTGGGTCATTAAGAAACCCTTCCGGTGTGGCTAAATCGCCCAGCAGGATATTGCGTTCGCTTAAACCCGCGAGCTGCTCCTCGCTGAGATTGAACTTGCGCAGGTTTGCTTTCACCCGTGCGACAGCCTCTGCACCGTTTTCAGCACGTACTAAAAGCAGTAATTGAGGATGGTTATTGCCATTGAGGATCGCTTCCAGCGCCGCTCCACCCAAAAAACCGGTAACGCCCGTCACTAATAATGTATTCATGAGTACTGTCTCATCAGGGTTGGTTTGCGGATTCTAGGATGAGAAAAGTAAACGGTGATTAAATAAAGAATGGCCGCTTTATGGCGTGTCTTAAGCTTATTTTAAGACTCGGCATGAATGTGGATTACATTCGACAAGTCGCGCTTTGTAAAAATTCAATAAAAATCAATTATAATTATATATTGTTGATTTTATTGTAAATTTATTTATTTCTGAGTTGTAAATTAAAACATTATTTGTTACATCAAAAGTGGCATTTTTTCTTTGTGAAATAAATGAATTATCCGGTTTTAGTGGCGAAATGTTTGCAGGCTAAGTTTTATAATGGTTGGTATGGTTAAATTGAAAAATAATACAATCAACGTTTCGACAACGGAGTTAATTCATTTTCGCGGCGTGTCGTTTTAAAAGATATCTTTAATCAGAAGCGCGGCGTGCGGCGTGTACTCGCGGTTGCGCAAGAAGTGCGCGGGATCGTTGGGGCGAAGTATGCAATAATAACGGTTTACCACTATTGAAGAGTTGACGATGCAGTACCCGATTAACGAGATGTTCCAGACCCTGCAGGGCGAAGGTTATTTTACTGGCGTTCCCGCCATTTTTATTCGTTTACAGGGATGCCCGGTAGGCTGTGCCTGGTGTGACACTAAACATACCTGGGAGAAGCTCGAGGATCGGGAAGTTTCTCTGTTCAGTATCCTGGCAAAAACCAAAGAGAGCGATAAATGGGGCGCGGCAAGTAGCGAAGACCTGCTGGCGATTATTGGCCGCCAGGGCTGGACGGCGCGCCACGTGGTTATTACCGGCGGTGAACCGTGTATTCACGATCTGACCCCGCTTACCACAATGCTCGAGCAGAATGGCTTCAGCTGCCAGATTGAAACCAGCGGCACGCATGAAGTGCGCTGTTCACACAGTACCTGGGTTACCGTCTCACCAAAAGTGAATATGCGCGGCGGCTTCGACGTGCTGTCGCAGGCGCTGGCCCGCGCCGATGAAATCAAGCACCCGGTAGGCCGCGTGCGCGACATCGAAGCGCTGGACGAACTGCTTGAGACGCTCTCCGACGATAAGCCCCGCATTATTGCCCTGCAGCCTATCAGCCAGAAAGAAGACGCTACGCGCCTGTGCATTGAAACCTGTATCGCACGTAACTGGCGTTTATCGATGCAGACGCATAAGTATCTGAATATCGCCTAAGACGCTGTTCTTAACCCAGGGCGAGGGGCAATCCGCCTCGCCCGTGGTTTTTTCGTCGGCTGGATAAGGCGACGCCGGCACTGGTCAATTTGCACCGTAGTGCCCGATGGTGACGCGCTTAGCAGGCCTGCTGATTATTACCTGGCGGCCTCATTCATCAGCTTCGAGAAACGGTCCATCGGACAGAAACCGTTGGCATCCACCGGGCAGCCTTTCAACGCCAGCGTGACGCGCTGTGGCGGTGTTTCCAGCGTCAGCTTATCGGCATTACGCAACTGTTCGGTGCTCTGATAAACGTACTCAATTTTCATTAAGTCCCGATTTTCTTTTGCGTCATGCCAGCGCTGGAAAACGATTTTTCCGCCAATGGGCGTACGCTCATATTGGCCAGGAAGCGTGTAGGCGTCGAAATCGAGCGCGGTTAACAGCGAAGCAATGTTGGAATCATGGCCGACTAATACGGTCACTTTTGGCGCTTTTGCCGCCTCGGTCACCAGCGCATTATCGATATATTTTACCAGCGGTTTTGCGACGTTCTGCGCCACTTCCGTTGAGGTAAACAGGCTATCCTAGTAGCCGTTTTTCAGCTGCGACAGCAGTTGCCACTGCTTATCCGTTTTAATTTCACCCCATGCCACCTGATCCAGCGGGAAACCTTCGTAATATTGCAGCGTAAACGCATCGACGAGCGAGTTACCCACCGCCAGCGGGCCTTTCACGCTCGGCTCTTTTTGGTAGTTAGCGCTAAAGCTGTCTTTTGCTTCGCTCAGAGAGCACTGCTGTTTTTCTTTGCAGGACGGAGAGTCCTGATAGCGAATGATTTGCGACAGCAGTTTAAAGCTTTCGTCCAGATGTTTACCCTGGCGCTCTTTTTCCATCGCCTGCACCGCTTTTTCGCGGAAGGCGTCAGAATCATTGGTGATCACTGGGTTAAACGTAGGGTCCATTGTGCCCATTTTTTCTTGATGGTGGACCACAATATCGCAGCCGGGGAAGGCGCCGTTGATAAAGAACTGAGCGGTGGCGACGGTACGTTGCAGGCTATTGGCATAGGCATAAACGCTGTTCGGCGGCGGGCATTCTCCGCTGGTGACCAGACCCTGCTGCGCCAGCCACTCGCGCATATAGTGCCCCATATACACTTCCAGAATGCCGCCCTTGGTGGTGAGCTGGCCGCCAGGAACTTCCCACGTAGGCCACGCGTTTGGCGTCGACTGTTGCAGCACGCTGCCGTTAGTGGCAAGCGGTGCACGAAGGTTGTGACGGCTCATCACCAGCACCTGTTGAAGCTGATACCCATCCTCGGTCGTTGTCGCGGCGCTCGCGCCAGAGGCAATGCACAGCGCAGAGAGCGCTACCGCAAGAAACGTTTTCTTCATCCCTATTTCCTCATTATGTATTTACCAACCTAATGAGTCTGGCAGATGTGGGCAATTTTTCCGCGCGGCAGGCCGCAGAATGAAAAATCAGTGAAATGAGGATGATAGCGGAAATGGTGGACGAGGCGGGGGAGTCGTGTACCGGCTCCCCGCGTGCGGGAGAAATTACTCGCCGCGATAAACGCAGCCAGCGGTGCAGGTTTCTTTAACCATGACCGCGCTCAGCAGCGGCACAACCGGTTTAACCTGTTCCCAGATCCAGCGGGACAGCACTTCACTGGTCGGGTTCTCCAGGCCAGGGATATCGTTCAGATAGTAGTGATCCAGACGATCGTAGGTCGGTTTGAACGCCGCTTTCAGTTCGGCAAAATCCATGATCCAACCAGTATGGGGATCGACTTCACCGGTAATCTCAAGACGCACCATAAACGAATGGCCGTGCAGGCGACCGCACTTATGCCCTTTTGGCACATGTGGCAGGTGGTGGGCGGCTTCGAAGGTGAAATCTTTAAACAGTGTGGTGGACATCATGAACTCTCAGTCTTGCGGAAAAAAACGCCGCATAGTACCCGAATGCACATTTTTCTGCATTAACTAAAACGGCTAAACGGGCAATGCGTGCAAATATTGGTCATGGTTATAATTATTTTTCAATTATATCAATTGGTTATTAAATCTGTTTTATCGCTATTAACTACCAGGAAAACAGGTTAGTCCATTTGGTTATTTGATATTTCTATCACTTCTTTAATTGTTATTATCGTCGTCGTTAACCTTACATTCAGTTTTGTTTTTCCTGATTAGAAACAGCTTTGCTACTGGAACATAACGACGCATGACAACACAGTCTCCCCCTTCAGCTTTGCTCCCGCTTAATCCGGAGCAGCTGGCGCGCTTACAGGCCGCCACTACCGATTTAACACCGACCCAGCTTGCCTGGGTTTCCGGCTATTTTTGGGGCGTGCTTAACCAGCAGCCAGGCGCAGCGGTCGCAACAGCCGCGCCGGTAGCCGCTGAAGTCCCGAGCATCACGCTGATTTCCGCCTCGCAAACCGGCAACGCGCGCCGTGTTGCCGAAGCGCTGCGTGACGATCTGCTGGCCGCCAAACTGAACGTGAACCTGGTGAACGCCGGGGATTATAAATTCAAACAAATCGCGTCAGAAAAGCTGTTGGTGATAGTGACCTCTACGCAGGGTGAAGGGGAAACGCCGGAAGAGGCCGTTGCGCTGCAGAAGTTCCTGTTCTCGAAAAAAGCGCCGAAGCTGACCGATACCGCCTTTGCGGTGCTGGGTCTGGGCGATACCTCTTATGAGTTCTTCTGCCAGGCGGGGAAAGACTTCGACAGCAAGCTGGCTGAATTGGGCGGCGAGCGTTTGCTCGATCGCGTCGATGCTGACGTCGAATACCAGACCGCGGCTGCGCAGTGGCGCGAGCGTCTGGTTGAGGTGCTAAAAGCCCGTGCGCCAGCAGCGTCTTCCGTCGCGGCCGTGGCAAGCGGTGCGGTCAATGAGGTTCACTCCAGCCCGTACACCAAAGAAGCGCCGCTATCGGCATCGCTCTCGGTGAACCAGAAAATCACCGGCCGTGATTCGCAAAAAGATGTCCGTCATATCGAAATCGATCTCGGTGACTCCGGCCTGCGCTATCAGCCGGGCGACGCGCTGGGCGTGTGGTATCAGAACGATCCCTCGCTGGTCAAAGAGCTGGTTGAACTGCTGTGGCTGAAGGGCGATGAACCGGTCACGGTTAATGGCAAAACGCTGCCGCTGGCGGAAGCCCTGCAGTGGCACTTTGAGCTGACGGTCAACACTGCCAATATCGTGGAAAACTATGCCACCTTAACGCGCAGTGAATCGCTGCTGCCGCTGGTCGGTGATAAAGCCCAGCTTCAGCAATATGCGGCGACCACGCCAATCGTCGATATGGTGCGCTTCTCCCCGGCACAGCTCGACGCCGAAGCGTTAATCGGCCTGCTGCGTCCGCTGACCCCGCGCCTTTACTCCATCGCCTCGGCACAGGCGGAAGTCGAAAGTGAAGTGCACGTGACCGTCGGCGTCGTGCGTTATGACATTGAAGGGCGCGCCCGCGCAGGCGGCGCGTCCAGCTTCCTCGCCGATCGCGTGGAAGAAGAAGGTGAAGTTCGCGTGTTCATTGAACACAACGATAACTTCCGCCTGCCGGCAAACCCGCAGACGCCGGTGATTATGATTGGCCCGGGCACCGGTATTGCCCCGTTCCGCGCCTTTATGCAGCAGCGTGCTGCCGATGGCGCCGAAGGCAAGAACTGGTTGTTCTTCGGCAACCCGCATTTCACCGAAGATTTCCTGTATCAGGTGGAATGGCAGCGCTATGTAAAAGAGGGCGTGCTGAGCCGAATCGATCTGGCCTGGTCTCGCGATCAAAAAGAAAAAATCTACGTCCAAGACAAACTGCGCGAACAGGGCGCAGAGCTGTGGCGCTGGATCAATGACGGTGCCCACATTTATGTCTGCGGCGACGCTAATCGCATGGCGAAAGACGTTGAGCAGGCATTGCTGGAAGTGATTGCTGAATTCGGTGCAATGGACATCGAAGCGGCGGATGAATTTTTAAGTGAGCTGCGCGTTGAGCGCCGTTATCAGCGAGATGTCTACTAATGAGCGAAAAATACCCAGGGCCTTTAGTGGTCGAAGGCAAACTGACTGACGCCGAGCGCATGAAGCGTGAAAGTAATTTCCTGCGTGGCACCATCGCGGAAGACCTGAACGACGGCCTGACCGGCGGCTTCCACGGCGATAACTTCCTGCTGATCCGTTTCCACGGCATGTACCAGCAGGACGACCGCGATATCCGCGCCGAACGTGCCGAGCAGAAGCTGGAGCCGCGTCACGCCATGCTGCTGCGCTGTCGTTTGCCGGGCGGGGTGATCACCCCAACCCAGTGGAAGGCCATCGACAAATTTGCCGCGGATAACACCATTTACGGCAGCATCCGTCTGACTAACCGTCAGACCTTCCAGTTCCACGGTATTCTGAAGAAGAACGTGAAGCCGGTGCACCAGATGCTGCACTCCGTTGGCCTGGACGCACTGGCGACCGCCAACGACATGAACCGTAACGTGCTGTGCACCTCGAACCCATATGAGTCCGAGCTGCACGCGCAAGCCTATGAGTGGGCGAAAAAGATCTCCGAACATCTGCTGCCGCGTACTCGCGCCTATGCAGAGATCTGGCTCGATCAGGAAAAAGTCGCGACGACGGACGAAGAGCCGATCCTCGGTTCAACTTATCTGCCGCGTAAGTTTAAAACTACGGTGGTGATCCCGCCGCAGAACGATATCGATCTGCACGCCAACGACATGAACTTCGTGGCGATTGCCGAAAACGGCAAGCTGGTCGGTTTTAACCTGCTGGTCGGCGGCGGTCTCTCAATCGAACACGGCAACAAGAAAACCTATGCCCGTACCGCGAGCGAATTCGGCTTCCTGCCGCTGGAGCACACCCTGGCGGTGGCGGAAGCGGTGGTCACGACCCAGCGCGACTGGGGTAACCGTACCGATCGTAAAAATGCCAAAACCAAATACACCCTTGAACGCGTTGGTATCGACACGTTCAAAGAGGAAGTGGAGCGCCGTGCGGGGATCAAGTTTGAGCCGATCCGCCCGTACGAGTTCACCGGTCGTGGCGATCGCATTGGTTGGGTGAAAGGGATCGACAATAACTGGCACCTGACGCTGTTTATTGAAAACGGTCGTATTCTGGATTATCCGGGCCGTCCGCTGAAAACCGGGCTGCTGGAGATCGCGAAGATCCACAAAGGCGATTTCCGCATTACCGCTAACCAGAACCTGATTATTGCCGGTGTACCGGAAAGCCAGAAAGCGAAGGTAGAGAAGCTGGCGCGCGATCATGGGCTGATGAATGCAGTGAAGCCGCAGCGTGAAAACTCGATGGCCTGCGTGTCGTTCCCGACCTGTCCGCTGGCGATGGCCGAAGCCGAACGTTTCCTGCCGTCATTCACTGACAAAGTGGAAGCGATCCTGGAAAAGCATGGCATTCCTGACGAGCATATCGTGATGCGCGTCACCGGCTGCCCGAACGGCTGTGGCCGCGCGATGCTGGCGGAACTGGGGCTGGTGGGTAAAGCACCGGGTCGCTACAACGTACATCTGGGCGGTAACCGCATGGGCACGCGCATCCCGCGTATGTATCGCGAAAATATTACGGAATCGGAAATTCTCGACGCCGTTGACGAACTGGTCGGGCGCTGGGCGAAAGAGCGCGAAGCGGGTGAAGGCTTCGGTGACTTTACGGTGCGTGCGGGCATCATTCGCCCGGTGCTCGATCCCGCGCGTGATTTCTGGGAATAACCTGAACTGCCGGATGGCGGCATAAATGCTTTATCCGGCCTACCAACCGCGTAGGCCTGATAAGCGCAGCGCCATCAGGCAAGGCAAACAGCGAGGAACTTATGTCCAAACTCGATCTCAACGCGCTGAACGACCTGCCAAAAGTCGATCGCGTGCTGGCGCTGGCTGAAACCAACGCCGAACTGGAAAAGCTGAGCGCCGAGGAACGCGTGGCGTGGGCGCTGGAAAACCTGCCAGGTGAATATGTGCTGTCATCAAGCTTCGGTATTCAGGCCGCAGTAAGCCTGCATCTGGTGAATCAGATTCGCCCGGATATCCCGGTGATCCTGACCGATACCGGCTATCTGTTCCCGGAAACCTACCAGTTTATTGATGAGTTAACGGACAAACTCAAGCTGAATCTGCAGGTTTATCGCGCGAAAGAGAGCGCGGCCTGGCAGGAAGCACGCTACGGTAAGCTGTGGGAGCAGGGCGTCGAAGGCATTGAGAAATACAATGACATCAACAAGGTTGAGCCGATGAACCGGGCGCTGAAAGAGCTCAACGCGCAAACCTGGTTTGCCGGTCTGCGCCGCGAACAGTCCGGTAGCCGCGCCACGCTACCGGTGCTGGCGATTCAGCGCGGGGTCTTTAAGGTGCTGCCGATCATCGACTGGGATAACCGCACGGTGTATCAGTACCTGCAAAAGCACGGCCTGAAATACCATCCGCTGTGGGATCAGGGCTATCTGTCGGTGGGCGATACGCATACCACCCGTAAGTGGGAACCGGGGATGGCGGAAGAAGAGACGCGATTCTTTGGGCTCAAGCGCGAGTGCGGGCTGCACGAAGGCTAAGGTCTTTTTCTGCACATTTCACGCCCCCGGCTCCGTACCGGGGGCTTTTTTAAGGGAGACGGGTTAGCTGTGCTTTCCCGCCTTCGCCAGCTCTTTCATCAGCGGCATCATCACTTTCACCACATCGCGGCTGCGGTGCTCAATGCGCCCCGGCAGCGCTTTATCAATATGCTGCTGGCTATCGAGCTGCGCATTATGCCAGCTGGTGCCGTCCGGGAAGCTGGCGCTTTTGGCGCGCTGCTGGTAACCGTCTTTTTTGCCGAGCGACCAGTTAGTCGCCTCAATAGACAGGACAGGAATGCCTGCTTTATCAAACACTTCTGCGTCGTTACAGCAGCCGGTGCCCTGCGGATACTGAGGATTAAGGCCCGGATTCGTCGCGGCGGCAATGCCGTGGCTGCGGGCCAGCGTCAGCGCGCGATCGCGGGTGAGTTTGCGCACCGAGGCAGGCGTTTTTACGCCGCTGTTAAAATAGAGTTTATCGCCAACGACGAGGTTATCGAGGTTAATGACCAGCAGAGTATTTTTCTTCTCCGCGCTGCTCATGCGTTTAAGTAAATTCTCTGCGCCGAGTTTGCCTTCCTCTTCGCCGCTGGTGGCAATAAAACGAATACCGTACTGGGTGGGAATATCTTTAAAGCGCTCAGCCAGCTCCAGCATCACGCCCAGGCCCAGCGCGTTATCATCAATGCCCTGTAGCGTCAGGCCGCCAAAATTCTGCTCAACGTCGCTGTCGCTGCGCGGGGCGTAGGTATCCAGATGTGCCATGATGATAATTTGCTGACTGGATTGACCTTCATGCGCGGCAATGACGGTGCTGCCGACCACGTTATGCCAGTTCTTACGGTTATCTTTGCTGGTGTAGATATAGCGGCTGTGAAACGTGCGGATATCGCTCTGGTAGCCCATTTGCGCAAACTGCTGGCGAATGTAGTTTGCGGAGAGCATTTCCGCCGGTGTGCCGGTAATGCGGCCGGGAAAATAAGTGGCGATATAGCGAGCCTGCGTATTGGCGATAGCGCCCAGCGAAGCGGATGCCGCGTGCGCCGGGAGGGTAAGACATACGCCGAGCGCCAGGGCTGCCATGCAGTGGCGCAGTGCGGAGAACATAGGACGTCCTTACAACAGTGCAAAAAAATAGACGCGCCTAGTATGAAACCAAGGTTTTCATTACACAATTTCCAATACGCTTAAATGCCCGAAAAATAGCATGTTAAGCACTTTTTGATATTTGCTTTTCCAGGGCGTTATTCCTTTGAGTAACTACTCATTCCTTTTCGTAATTTCATTTGGTCTAAACCTACCCCTATAGTCCCTCTATTGCTGATTGTTAGCGAGTTGTAGCACGACCCAATAAGCGCCAACGACAAGATCGGCCCTCAACACAACAGACGTGCAATGAATCAGGCTTAAGGAACGGTTATGGACCAAAAACGACTTACTCACCTGCGGCAACTGGAGGCGGAAAGCATCCATATCATCCGTGAGGTGGCCGCCGAATTTTCCAATCCGGTGATGATGTACTCCATCGGTAAAGATTCCAGCGTGATGCTGCATCTGGCGCGCAAGGCGTTTTACCCCGGTACGCTGCCGTTCCCGCTGCTGCACGTCGATACCGGCTGGAAATTCCGTGAAATGTACGAGTTTCGCGATCGTACCGCCAAGGCCTACGGCTGCGAGCTGCTGGTGCATAAAAACCCGGAAGGGGTGGCGATGGGCATTAACCCGTTTGTCCACGGTAGCGCCAAGCATACTGACATTATGAAAACCGAAGGCCTTAAGCAGGCGCTGAATAAATACGGCTTTGATGCCGCATTCGGCGGCGCGCGTCGCGATGAAGAAAAGTCGCGCGCTAAAGAGCGCATTTACTCCTTCCGCGACCGCTTCCACCGCTGGGACCCGAAAAACCAGCGCCCGGAGCTGTGGCACAACTACAACGGCCAGATCAACAAAGGTGAAAGCATTCGCGTGTTCCCGCTCTCTAACTGGACCGAGCTGGATATCTGGCAGTATATCTATCTGGAAAACATCGAGATTGTTCCGCTGTACCTGGCCGCCGAGCGTCCGGTGCTGGAGCGTGACGGCATGCTGATGATGATCGACGACGATAGGATTGATTTGCAGCCAGGCGAAGTGATCAAAAAACGCATGGTGCGTTTCCGTACCCTGGGATGCTGGCCGCTGACCGGCGCGGTAGAGTCCGACGCGCAGTCGCTGCCGGAAATCATCGAAGAGATGCTGGTCTCAACCACCAGTGAACGCCAGGGGCGCGTGATTGACCGCGACCAGGCCGGCTCCATGGAGCTTAAAAAACGTCAGGGTTATTTCTAAGGAGCCGCCATGAACACCACTATTGCACAACAAATTGCCGACGAAGGCGGCGTGGAAGCATACCTGCACGCTCAGCAGCATAAAAGCCTGCTGCGCTTTCTGACCTGCGGCAGCGTGGATGACGGTAAAAGTACGCTGATTGGCCGCCTGCTGCACGACACGCGCCAGATTTACGAAGACCAGCTGTCCTCGCTGCACAATGACAGCAAACGCCACGGTACCCAGGGCGAGAAGCTTGATCTGGCGCTGCTGGTGGATGGCCTGCAGGCCGAGCGTGAGCAAGGCATCACCATTGACGTGGCCTACCGCTATTTTTCGACTGAGAAGCGCAAATTCATCATCGCCGACACCCCGGGGCACGAGCAGTACACCCGAAATATGGCCACCGGTGCATCCACCTGCGACCTGGCGATCCTGCTGATTGACGCGCGTAAAAGTGTGCTCGATCAGACTCGTCGTCACAGCTTTATTTCAACGCTGCTGGGTATCAAACACCTGGTCGTGGCAGTCAACAAAATGGATCTCGTCGACTATAGCGAAGAGACCTTTAACCGCATTCGCGAAGAATATTTGACCTTTGCTGAGCAGCTGCCGGGCAATCTGGATATTCGCTTTGTGCCTCTCTCCGCGCTGGAAGGCGATAACGTGGCCAACAGCAGCGAAAAGCTGCCGTGGTACAGCGGCCCGACGCTGCTGGAAGTACTGGAAACTGTAGCGATTCGCCGCACGGTCGACAGCCAGCCGATGCGTTTCCCCGTACAGTATGTTAACCGCCCGAACCTGGACTTCCGCGGCTTCTCCGGCACGCTGGCTTCCGGCACCGTGAAGGTCGGCCAGCGCATCAAGGTGCTGCCGTCAGGCGTTGAGTCAACCGTTGCGCGTATCGTCACCTTCGACGGTGACCTGCAGGAAGCGGCCGCCGGTGAAGCCATTACGCTGGTGCTGAAAGATGAAATCGACATCAGCCGCGGTGACCTGCTGCTTGACGCAAAGGACGCGCTGCCGTCGGTACAGCGCGCCAGCGTTGATGTGGTGTGGATGGCCGAACAGCCGCTTACGGCGGGGCAGAGCTATGACATTAAGGTTGCCGGCAAGAAGACGCGCGCACGTGTCGACGGCATTCAGTACCAGGTGGACATCAACAACCTGACCCAGCGTGAAGTGGAAGCGCTGCCGCTGAACGGGATAGGTCTGGTGGATCTGACCTTTGACGAGCCGTTGGTGCTGGATAAATACCAGGAAAACCCGGTGACCGGCGGGCTTATCTTTATCGATCGGTTAAGCAACGTTACCGTGGGTGCCGGTATGGTTCGCGAGCCCAATACCCAGCAGGCGGTGGTCAATACTGACTACAGTGCCTTTGAGCTGGAGCTGAATGCGCTGGTGCGTAAGCACTTCCCGCACTGGGGCGCGCGCGATTTGCTGGGAGGCAAATAATGGCGGCACACGACGAGAACGTGGTCTGGCACGCGCATCCCGTCACCGCCCAGCAGCGCGAACAACTCCACGGTCACCGTGGCGTTGTGCTGTGGTTTACCGGTCTGTCGGGATCGGGCAAATCAACCGTAGCCGGAGCGCTGGAAGAGGCATTGCACGAGCTGGGCGTCAGCACCTATTTGCTGGACGGCGATAACGTACGTCACGGCTTGTGCAACGATCTGGGCTTTACTGATGACTCTCGTAAAGAGAACATCCGTCGCGTTGGCGAAGTGGCAAAGCTGATGGTGGATGCCGGGCTGGTGGTATTAACGGCCTTTATCTCGCCACACCGCGCTGAGCGTCAGATGGTGCGTGAACGCGTCGGCGAAGGACGCTTTTTTGAAGTGTTCGTTGATACGCCGCTGGCCATTTGCGAAGCGCGCGACCCAAAAGGGTTGTACAAAAAAGCGCGCGCCGGCGAGCTGCGTAATTTTACCGGGATTGATTCATCATATGAATCTCCCGAGCGACCAGCAATCCATCTCGACGGTGAACAATTAGTAACAAATTTGGTGGCTCAATTATTAGATCTACTGAGGCAGAGCGATATTATCAGATCCTGAAAACGTGTCGGCGTGTGCCTGCTCCGACCTAACAGGATTATTTATGCGTAATACTCAGAACATCAACGTGGCCCCGCCCGAGTCACTCGCCCCTGCTTATGACGAAACCACCTGGTCTTTGTCAGGGGCCTTTGTTGGCTTTGCGGCGTGGTTGATGGCGCTGGGAATTCCCTACCTGCACTACGGCAATAACACGCTGTTCTTCTTCCTCTACACCTGGCCTTTTTTCCTTGCCCTGATGCCGGTATCGGTTGTCGTTGGCGTGGCTTTTCATTCGCTGATGAAAGGCAAACTTGCCTACACTATTGTTGCCACGCTGCTGACCGTTGCCGTGCTGTGCAGCTTGTTATTTATGTGGATTATGAGTTAATCCTTGCGCAGTCGGCCTGGTCCAGCGCGTTAGCCGGTCCCCTGTGCGGGTGAAATGTGGTACATTTCCGGCGATATACGGTATTGCCCGCGGCCGGAGTGGAGTATGACGGCGAGTTATGGGATGATAGTGCCGTTTTTCAGGGGGCAGGATGGGTAAATTAACGCTGCTATTACTGGCTTTGCTGGTCTGGCTACAATATTCGTTGTGGTTTGGAAAAAACGGCCTGCATGACTTTAGCAGGGTCCGTGATGATGTATCCGTACAACAATCAACGAACGCAAAATTAAAAGCGCGTAACGATCAGCTTTTCGCTGAAATTGACGATCTCAACGGCGGTCAGGAAGCGATCGAGGAACGCGCGCGTAACGAACTCAGCATGACCCGTCCGGGCGAAACGTTTTATCGTCTGGTTCCGGATGCGTCTAAGCGCACGCAGAGCGCGGGGCAAACGCAAACTAATCGATAACCAGTCCCAGGATGACGACATGGCCGTGACTTTTCCGGGCGTATGCGCCGTGGTGCCGGCAGCCGGATTTGGCCGCCGCATGCAAACGGGCTGCCCAAAGCAATATCTCTCAATCGGTAACAAAACGATTCTTGAACACTCGGTGGATGCGCTGCTGGCTAACGCCCGCGTCCAGCGGGTGATTATCGCCGTCTCTGCCGGAGACGAACGCTTCGCGCAGCTTCCTCTTGCGCAACATCCTCAGATTACCGTCGTAGAAGGCGGTGCCGAACGTGCCGATTCCGTGCTGGCGGGCCTGCGTGCGATTGATGATGCCGAATGGGTGCTGGTGCATGATGCCGCACGCCCGTGTCTGCATCAGGACGACCTTGCTCGTCTGCTCGCGCTCAGCGAACGTAGCCGCGTGGGCGGCATTCTGGCCGCACCGGTGCGCGATACCATGAAGCGCGCCGAACCGGGGAAAGTGGCCATTGCGCATACCGTCGATCGTAACGATCTGTGGCACGCATTGACGCCGCAATTTTTCCCGCGCGAGCTGCTGTTAGCGTGCCTGACCCGCGCGCTGAACGACGGTGCGTCGATCACTGATGAAGCATCGGCATTAGAATATTGTGGCTTTCACCCCGAGTTGATCGCCGGACGCGCTGATAATATTAAAGTGACTCGCCCGGAAGACCTGGCGCTCGCTGAATTTTACCTCACCCGCTCGGGTAACCCGGAGAATGCATAATGCGAATTGGACACGGTTTTGACGTACACGCCTTTGGGGGCGTTGGCCCGATTATCATTGGCGGCGTGCGTATCCCTTACGAAAAAGGGCTGCTGGCGCACTCTGATGGCGACGTTGCGCTGCACGCGCTGACCGACGCGCTGCTGGGCGCTGCGGCGCTGGGTGATATTGGCAAGCTGTTCCCGGACACCGATCCGGCGTTTAAAGGCGCCGACAGCCGCGCGCTGCTGCGCGAAGCGTGGAAACGGGTTCAGGCCAAAGGCTACACGCTGGGAAACGTCGACGTCACGATTATCGCCCAGGCGCCGAAAATGCTGCCGCACATTCCGCAGATGCGCGTTTTTATTGCCGAAGACCTCGGCTGTCATATGGACGATGTTAACGTCAAAGCGACCACCACCGAGAAGCTCGGCTTTACCGGGCGCGGCGAGGGTATCGCCTGTGAGGCGGTCGCACTGCTGCATAAGGCAACGTCATGATTCAGTTTGATGAACTCACCTGGCTGCACGGTAAACCGCAGGGGACGGGGCAGTTAAAGGCCAATCCGGAAGATTTTCTGGTGGTCGAAGATTTAGGCTTTGAGCCTGACGGCGAAGGCGAGCATATTCTGGTACGCATCCTGAAAAATGGCTGCAACACCCGATTTGTGGCCGACGCGCTGGCGAAGTTTTTGAAAATCCACGCCCGCGAAGTGAGCTTTGCCGGGCAGAAAGATAAGCATGCGGTGACCGAACAGTGGCTATGCGCACGCGTGCCGGGCAATACCATGCCGGATTTAAGCCAGTTTCAGCTTGAAGGTTGTCAGGTGCTGGAATATGCCCGCCATAAGCGTAAGCTGCGTTTAGGGGCGCTGAAGGGCAACCAGTTTACGCTGGTGCTACGCGAGGTTCGCGGGCGTGACGACGTTGAGGCGCGCCTGCAGGCCATCGCCGAGCGCGGCGTGCCAAATTACTTCGGGGCCCAGCGTTTCGGCATCGGCGGCAGCAACCTGCAGGGCGCACTGCGCTGGGCAGAAAGCGGCGCGCCGGTACGCGATCGGAATAAACGCAGTTTTTGGTTGTCGGCGGCCCGCAGCGCGTTGTTTAATCAGCTAGTGAGCGAGCGCCTAAAAAAACTGGACTTTAATCAAGTTGTTGACGGCGATGCGCTACAATTAGCGGGACGCGGCAGCTGGTTTGTTGCCAGCGAAGAAGAGCGGGCCGAATTGCAGGCTCGCGTCGACGCGCGTGAATTGATGATTACCGCAGCGCTGCCCGGGAGCGGCGACTGGGGGCCACAGCGTAGCGCCCTGGAATTTGAACAGACCGTGCTGGCCGACGAGACGGCGTTGCAGTCGCTGCTGCTGCGCGAAAAAGTCGAGGCCGCGCGTCGCGCGATGCTGCTGTATCCACAGCAGCTAAGCTGGAACTGGTGGGACGACGTTACCGTCGAACTGCGTTTCTGGCTTCCGGCGGGCAGCTTTGCAACCAGCGTGGTAAGGGAACTTATCAATACAACAGGTGATTATGCGAATATTGCTGAGTAACGATGACGGGATCCATGCGCCAGGTATTCAGACGCTGGCCAGAGCCTTGCGGGAGTTTGCCGAGGTTCAGGTAGTTGCACCCGATCGTAACCGCAGCGGCGCATCGAACTCACTGACGCTGGAATCCTCGCTTCGTACCTTCACTTTCGATAATGGCGACATCGCCGTACAAATGGGCACCCCGACGGACTGCGTCTATCTGGGCGTCAATGCGCTGATGCGCCCGCGCCCTGATATCGTGGTCTCCGGCATCAATGCCGGGCCCAATCTGGGCGATGACGTCATTTACTCCGGCACGGTGGCGGCCGCGATGGAAGGCCGCCATTTAGGCTTTCCCGCGCTGGCGGTGTCGTTGAACGGTCATCAGCACTACGATACTGCTGCCGCCGTGACCTGCTCGCTGCTGCGGGCGCTTTCTCGCGAACCGCTGCGTACCGGGCGTATCCTGAACGTGAACGTTCCGGATCTGCCGCTCGATCAAATCAAAGGGATTCGCGTTACCCGCTGTGGCAGCCGCCATCCGGCGGATAAAGTCATCCCGCAGCAGGATCCGCGCGGTAATACGCTCTACTGGATTGGCCCGCCGGGCGACAAATGCGATGCCGGCCCGGATACCGATTTTGCTGCCGTTGATGCCGGCTACGTGTCGGTTACGCCGCTGCATGTCGATCTCACGGCACACAGCGCCCACGACGTGGTCACCGGCTGGCTTGAGCAGGCGAGGGTCGATACACAATGGTAGTCAGTAAACGTATCCAGAGCCTGCTTAATCAGCTTCGTCAGCTGGGCATACGCGATGAGCGCGTGCTTGAGGCAATGGCGCAGGTGCCGCGCGATAAATTTATTGATGAAGCGTTCGAACACAATGCGTGGGAGAACGTTGCGCTACCGATAGGTCAGGGGCAGACGATTTCGCAGCCGTATATGGTGGCGCGGATGACCGAGCTGCTGGAGCTGACGCCGGAGTCCCGGGTGCTGGAAATCGGCACCGGTTCAGGCTATCAGACGGCGATTCTGGCGCATCTGGTGCATCACGTCTGCTCGGTTGAGCGCATCAAAAGTCTGCAATGGCACGCCAGGCGTCGCCTGAAGCAGCTTGATTTGCATAATGTATCTACCCGCCACGGTGATGGCTGGCAGGGGTGGCAGGCACGCGCCCCGTTTGACGCCATCATCGTGACGGCGGCTCCGCTGGAGATCCCGGTTGCGCTGATGTCGCAGCTGGATGAAGGCGGAATTCTCGTTTTACCCGTGGGCGATGATCAGCAGTATCTTAAGCGCGTTCATCGGCGGGGAGACGAATTTATTATTGATACCGTTGAGGCCGTTCGCTTCGTTCCTCTTGTTAAGGGGGAACTGGCCTGAGACCCGGATTTTTCTGAGGGTTTTCAGCCCAATTCAGCGTATGGTGAGCATATTTTCCAGTGTTCATCACCTGCGTTGCACGGTATTAAGTCACTGGCAGTTAACCTATTCCTGGGGGATAAATGAGCGCGGGAAGCCCTAAATTTACCGTCAATCGTGTTGTGGCATTATCACTGGTTTCACTTTGGCTGGCCGGCTGTTCTTCTTCAAATAATGCGCCAGCGCCAGTGAGCTCCGTGAACAGCGGTGGCACCAGCAGCACCAACTCCGGCATGCTGATTACGCCGCCGCCAAAAATGGGCAGCACGGCGCAGTCAACGCCTCAGATTCAGCCGGTACAGCCGGTGCAGACCCAGCCCGTTCAAACCCAGCCTCGCGTGTCTCAGCCCGTTGCCGAGCAGCCGGTGCAGATGCAGAACGGCCATATCGTCTACAACCGTAAATACGGCGATATTCCAAAAGGCAGCTACACCGGTGGCAGCACCTATACGGTCAAACACGGCGACACGCTGTTCTACATTGCCTGGGTGACCGGCAACGACTTCCGTGACCTGGCGCAGCGTAATAACGTGGCGGCCCCGTACGCGTTGAACGTGGGTCAGGTACTGCAGGTCGGCAACGCTTCCGGCCAGCCGATTACCGGCAATAACCCGGTCGCTGTGGCCAGCGCGCAGGCCAGCGGTGGAAATACCGGATTAGTCTCAAAACCTGCACAAAAATCAACCGCGGTTGTTGCGTCGACTCCGACAATTACGTATTCTGAGGATTCAGGTGAACAAAGTGCTAACAAAATGTTGCCTAACAACAAGCCTGCGACGACTGTCACAGCGCCTGTAACGGCACCGACTGCGAGCACGACCGTACCGACTGCCAGCAGTACTTCAACCAGTTCGCCAATTTCTTCATGGCGCTGGCCGACTGACGGCAAGATCATCGAAAACTTTAGCGGCACCGACGGTGGCAATAAAGGCATCGATATTGCGGGCAGTAAAGGACAGGCAATCGTCGCAACCGCCGATGGGCGCGTCGTCTATGCCGGTAACGCACTGCGCGGTTACGGTAATCTTATTATCATCAAACACAACGATGATTACCTGAGTGCCTACGCTCATAACGATACAATGCTGGTCCGGGAACAACAGGACGTCAAGGCGGGGCAGAAAATCGCTACCATGGGTAGCACCGGAACCAGTTCAACACGTTTGCATTTTGAAATTCGTTACAAGGGGAAATCCGTCAACCCGCTGCAGTACTTACCGCAGCGATAAGTCGGCAAAGTCCTTCACATGAACGCTTTCAGGCGGCATCGGCAGCCGCAGAGGTCGCCTGAAGAGTGACATGATAAGGTGCATTGCCTGGGGATCACGGGTAGGAGCCACCTTAAAATGAGTCAGAATACGCTGAAAGTTCATGATTTAAATGAAGACGCGGAATTTGATGAGAATGGAGTAGAGGCGTTCGATGAGAAGGCCTTAAATGAAGAGGAACCCAGTGACAACGAACTCGCAGAAGAAGAGCTCTTATCGCAGGGTGCTACTCAACGTGTACTCGATGCGACCCAGCTGTACTTAGGCGAGATCGGCTATTCTCCGTTATTGACCGCTGAAGAAGAAGTCTATTTTGCACGCCGTGCTCTGCGTGGCGATGTGGCCTCACGCCGTCGGATGATTGAAAGCAACCTCCGTCTGGTGGTGAAAATTGCCCGCCGTTATGGCAATCGTGGTCTGGCGCTGCTGGATCTGATCGAAGAGGGCAACCTGGGGTTGATTCGTGCCGTAGAGAAGTTTGACCCGGAGCGTGGGTTCCGTTTCTCAACCTATGCCACCTGGTGGATTCGTCAGACGATTGAACGGGCTATCATGAACCAAACCCGTACCATCCGTCTGCCTATCCATATCGTTAAAGAGCTGAACGTCTATCTGCGTACCGCGCGCGAGCTGTCCCATAAATTGGACCATGAACCGAGCGCAGAAGAGATAGCTGAACAGCTGGATAAGCCGGTTGATGACGTTAGCCGTATGCTGCGTCTCAATGAACGCATCACCTCAGTTGATACCCCTCTGGGGGGGGATTCTGAGAAAGCGCTGCTGGATATCCTGGCCGATGAAAATGAAAACGGTCCGGAAGACACCACGCAGGACGATGACATGAAGCAAAGCATCGTGAAATGGCTGTTCGAACTGAACGCCAAACAACGAGAAGTGCTGGCGCGTCGTTTTGGTCTGTTGGGGTATGAAGCAGCGACGCTGGAAGATGTCGGCCGCGAGATTGGCCTGACCCGCGAACGCGTGCGTCAGATTCAGGTTGAAGGTCTGCGCCGTCTGCGTGAAATCCTGCAGACGCAGGGGCTGAATATCGAAGCGCTGTTCCGCGAATAAGCCTGTTTTATTCAAAGAGGTCAGTCGAGAGACTGGCCTTTTTCTTTGCCATTTTTCCGCGCTAGTCCATCATTTTACGAATCAACTGCGTAAACTGCTGCTGCTCTTCGGCGGTTAAGCGCTGTAAAAATTCATTATCGACGCGATTCCCCACCGGCTGACTGGCCGCCAGCAGCGCTTCACCTTCCGGCGTTAAAAAGACGAACCGACGGCGCTTATCGTCGGGATCGTGCTCGCGTTTGACCCATCCGCGCGTTTCCATCCTGCTCAACATCTCAGCCAGCGTGGCTTTCGTGCTGACCGCCACGCTGGTCAACGCCACCTGCTCAATACCGGGGCATTCGGCGATGGAGCGCATCACCGCGTATTGCGGTTTCGTCAGCTCGGGCAGCTCTTGCTGCCAGCGTGATGTATGTTGCTGAAAAAGATGGCGAAGCAGGTGAAAGGCTTCATTTTTAATTTCCACGAACGCTCTCCGACGATAACCCTGCGACTATGATAGCCGCTCACGTGTCATTGAACAAAAAATGCGAACGACCTTGTCAGATACCGTCGACAGGAGTAGGTTAAGCACATTGTTCGTACACGAACGAATTTGAGGTGAACGATGAGACTGATTATTGGCATGACCGGCGCAACCGGCGCACCGTTGGGCGTTGCGCTTCTGCAGGCGCTGCGCGACATGCCGGAGGTGGAAACGCATCTGGTGATGTCGAAATGGGCCAAAACCACCATCGAACTGGAAACCCCGTGGACCGTGCGCGAAGTGGCGGCAATGGCCGACTTCAGCCATAACCCGGCCGATCAGGCTGCGACCATCTCTTCCGGCTCATTCCAGACCGACGGCATGATTGTGATCCCCTGCAGTATGAAAACGCTTGCCGGTATTCGCGCGGGATATGCCGATGGTCTCGTTGGCCGTGCGGCCGACGTCGTATTGAAAGAAGGGCGCAAGCTGGTGCTGGTGCCGCGCGAAATGCCGCTTAGCACCATTCATCTGGAAAACATGCTGGCGCTCTCGCGCATGGGCGTTGCCATGGTGCCACCTATGCCGGCGTTTTATAACCATCCGGAAACGGTGGACGACATCGTGCAGCACGTGGTGACCCGCGTGCTCGATCAGTTCGGCCTCAAACATGATAAGGCGCGCCGCTGGCAGGGGCTGTCGACGGCGACACCACTTTCACAGGAGAATGCATAATGGCTTTTGATGATTTACGCGGGTTCTTGCAGGCGCTGGAGGACCAGGGTCAGCTGCTCAAAATAAGCGAAGAGGTTAACGCCGAGCCGGATCTGGCGGCGGCGGCCAATGCGACCGGGCGCATTGGCGACGGCGCACCTGCGCTGTGGTTTGACAATATTCGCGGCTTTACCGATGCGCGTGTGGTGATGAACACGATTGGCTCATGGCAGAACCATGCCATCTCGATGGGATTGCCAATCAACACGCCGGTTAAAAAGCAGATTGATGAATTTATTCGCCGCTGGGACAACTTTCCGATTGCCCCGGAACGCCGTGCTAACCCGGCATGGGCGGAAAACACCGTCGACGGTGACGACATTAACCTGTTCGACATCCTGCCGCTGTTCCGCCTGAATGACGGCGACGGGGGCTTCTACCTCGACAAAGCGTGCGTTGTCTCGCGTGACCCGCTGGACCCGGATAACTTCGGCAAGCAGAACGTCGGTATTTACCGTATGGAAGTGAAGGGCAAGCGCAAGCTTGGCCTGCAGCCGGTGCCGATGCACGACATTGCGCTGCACCTGCATAAAGCGGAAGAGCGCGGTGAGGATTTACCGATCGCCATTACCCTGGGCAACGACCCGATCATCACCCTGATGGGCGCCACGCCGCTGAAGTACGATCAGTCCGAATATGAAATGGCCGGCGCGCTGCGTGAAAGCCCGTACCCCATTGCCACCGCGCCGCTGACCGGTTTCGACGTACCGTGGGGCTCGGAAGTGATTATCGAAGGGGTAATCGAAGGCCGTAAGCGTGAAATTGAAGGTCCGTTCGGTGAATTCACCGGTCACTACTCCGGCGGTCGCAACATGACCGTGGTGCGCATCGACAAAGTTTCCTATCGTACAAAACCGATTTTTGAATCGCTCTACCTCGGCATGCCGTGGACCGAAATCGACTACCTGATGGGGCCGGCGACCTGCGTGCCGCTGTACCAGCAGCTGAAGGCTGAATTCCCGGAAGTGCAGGCGGTGAATGCGATGTACACCCACGGCCTGCTGGCGATTATCTCCACTAAAAAACGCTACGGCGGCTTCGCCCGCGCGGTCGGGCTGCGTGCAATGACGACGCCGCACGGCCTGGGGTACGTGAAGATGGTGATTATGGTTGACGAAGACGTTGACCCGTTCAACCTGCCGCAGGTGATGTGGGCGCTCTCCTCGAAGGTCAATCCGGCGGGCGATCTGGTGCAACTGCCGAACATGTCGGTACTGGAACTCGATCCGGGATCAAGCCCGGCGGGAATTACCGACAAACTGATTATCGACGCGACGACCCCGGTTGCGCCGGACAACCGCGGTCACTACAGCCAGCCCGTACAGGATCTGCCTGAAACGAAAGCATGGGCTGAAAAACTGACCGCTATGTTGGCTAACCGCAAGTAAGGAGAAAATGATGATTTGCCCACGTTGCGCCGATGAACATATTGAAATCATGGCAAAATCGCCGGTCAAAGATGTCTGGACCGTATACCAGTGCCAGCACTGTCTGTACACCTGGCGAGATACCGAGCCGCTACGCCGCACCCATCGCGAACATTACCCGGAAGCGTTCCGCATGACGCAGAAGGATATCGACGACGCGCCGATGGTGCCGAGCATTCCGCCGCTGCTGGCGGAAGATAAGCGCTGATAAACGGGTCGGCAAACTGTCGGTAGGCCTGATAAGTGAAGCGCCATCAGGCCATCCCGCTCTCTCTAAAGCTCGGACTCTCCGGGCTTTTTTATTTTGCGAGCAGCCTCGTAGCAACGGACTGAATTTATTCGCGATGCGGCAAGCGGACATAGAATAGCGGCGGGTGCTTGAGGCTTTGTGGGCTTTGAGCATTTTCAGGGTTCCAGAAAGACGAAAGCCCCAGACGATATTTCTATCAACCTGAGGCTAGCGTACAAACCCGAACAGTTTGAATGTTAGTCTCTTCTTTGCAGGGAGGCAAGATATGCTGACGAAGTATGCCCTGGTGGCAATCATCGTGCTGTGTGCCACAGCACTAGGGTTCACGTTAATGGTGCGCGATTCGCTGTGTGAGTTGAGTATCCGGGAGCGTGGTATGGAGTTTAAAGCTATTCTCGCTTACGAACCGAAGAAGTAGCGACGACGCGGGGGCAACCCCGCGTATTGACTGCCCGGGTTTACCCTCCAGCACCCATTCATTTCCACCTGCCGGGCTACAGGCGTAGCCCGGCCGCGCGCTGCGGCATCGGGAACGATTTACACCATGCCTTTCAACCGATAAATCCACTCCAGCGCCTGACGTGGGGTTAACGCATCCGGATCCAGACCTTCCAGCGCTTCTACCGCCGGCGACACCTCTTCTGGTACCGACAGCAGCGACATCTGCGTACCATCAACCTGGGTCGCAGCCGCATTTGGCGAGAGGCTTTCCAGCTCGCGCAGCTTCTGCCGCGCGCGCTTAATCACGTCTTTCGGCACGCCAGCCAACTGGGCGACCGCCAGCCCGTAGCTTTTACTCGCCGCACCGTCCTGCACGCTATGCATAAAGGCAATCGTGTCGCCGTGCTCAAGCGCATCGAGGTGCACGTTAGCTACGCCTTCCATTTTTTCCGGCAGTTGGGTCAGCTCAAAGTAATGGGTGGCAAACAGCGTTAACGCTTTGATTTTATTTGCCAGACTCTCGGCGCAGGCCCACGCCAGCGACAGGCCGTCATAGGTTGAGGTTCCGCGGCCAATTTCGTCCATCAGGACCAGGCTGTGCTCGGTGGCGTTATGCAGAATGTTGGCCGTTTCAGTCATCTCGACCATAAAGGTCGAGCGGCCGGATGCCAGATCGTCCGCCGCGCCCACGCGGGTGAAAATACGATCGATGGGGCCAATTTCGACGCTTTGCGCCGGCACGTAGCTGCCGATATAGGCCAGCAGCGCAATCAGCGCCGTTTGCCGCATATAGGTACTTTTACCGCCCATATTGGGGCCGGTGATGATTAACATCCGGCGCTGTGGCGACAGGTTTAGCGGGTTGGCAATAAACGGCTCGTTAAGCACCTGTTCCACTACCGGATGGCGGCCTTCGGTAATGCGAATGCCGGGCCTGTCGGTAAAGGTAGGGCAGGTGTAGTTCAGCGTATATGCGCGCTCGGCGAGGTTGATGAGCACGTCCAGCTCGGCTAACGCGCTAGCACTCTGCTGAAGATCGGCCAGATGCGGCAGCAGCAGCTCAAACAGCTCGTCATATAGCTGTTTTTCCAGCGCCAGCGCCTTGCCTTTTGAGGTCAGCACTTTGTCCTCGTACTCTTTCAGCTCGGGGATGATATAGCGCTCGGCGTTTTTCAGCGTCTGGCGGCGTACGTAGTTGATGGGCGCCAGATGGCTTTGGCCGCGGCTGATCTGAATGTAATAGCCGTGGACGGCGTTATAGCCCACCTTCAGCGTGTCCAGACCGGTACGTTCACGCTCGCGAATTTCCAGGCGGTCAAGGTAGTCGGTCGCGCCATCGGCCAGCGCGCGCCACTCGTCCAGCTCGGCGTGATAGCCGGGGGCAATAACCCCGCCGTCGCGGACCAGCACCGGCGGCGCATCAACGATCGCCCGTTCCAGCAGCTCGCGCAGTTCGCGAAATTCACCCATTTTTTCACGCAGCATCTGCACCGGCGCGCTGTCGACGCTAGCCAACTGAGCGCGCAGCTCTGGCAACTGCTGAAAAGCATGGCGCATACGGGCAAGGTCGCGCGGGCGCGCGGTACGCAGCGCCAGACGGGCGAGAATACGTTCCAGATCGCCTACCTGGCGCAGCACCGGCTGCAGCTCGGCGGTGGCATCCTGCAGGGCGCCGATGGTTTGTTGACGCTCGGTAAGGATTTTTGTGTCGCGTACTGGCATATGCAGCCAGCGTTTGAGCATGCGGCTGCCCATTGGGGTTACCGTGCAGTCCAGCACGGCTGCCAGCGTATTTTCTACGCCCCCGGCCAGGTTCTGGGTAATTTCCAGATTCCGGCGGGTGGCGGCGTCCATAATAATGCTGTCCTGCTGGCGGTCCATGGTGATGGATCGAATGTGCGGTAGCGAGGTGCGCTGGGTATCTTTTACGTACTGTAACAGACAGCCAGCGGCGCACAGACCCCGGGGGGCGCCTTCGACGCCAAAGCCAACCAGATCGCGAGTGCCAAACTGCATATTCAGCTGCTGGCGCGCGGTGTCGATTTCAAATTCCCACAGCGGGCGGCGGCGCAGGCCGCGACGGCCTTCAATCAGCGACATCTCGGCGAAGTCTTCGGCATACAGCAGCTCGGCGGGATTGGTACGCTGCAGCTCTGCCGCCATGGTTTCGCGGTCGGTGGGTTCGCTCAGGCGGAAACGCCCGGAGCTGATGTCCAGCGTCGCGTAGCCGTAGCCTTTGTTATCCTGCCAGATAGCCGCCAGCAGATTGTCCTGACGCTCCTGCAACAGCGCTTCATCGCTGATGGTGCCGGGGGTTACGATACGCACCACTTTACGTTCAACCGGCCCTTTGCTGGTGGCCGGGTCGCCAATTTGTTCACAAATCGCGACCGACTCCCCCTGATTCACCAGCTTGGCGAGGTAGTTTTCTACCGCGTGATGCGGAATACCCGCCATTGGAATCGGCTCCCCGGCGGAGGCGCCGCGCTTGGTCAGCGAGATGTCCAGCAGCTGCGATGCGCGCTTTGCGTCATCGTAGAACAGTTCATAGAAGTCGCCCATGCGGTAGAACAGCAGAATTTCCGGGTGCTGTGCTTTTAGCTTCAGATACTGCTGCATCATTGGGGTGTGAGAGTCTAGATTTTCTATTGTACTCATCGGTTTGTGATGTCCGTTTTCTTAATTTTTAATGAGTTAGTGGTTTTTGTGGTTATCGTTAGGTTTCACTATGTCTCATCGAATATCATGAAATCCTACATTTAAATGTAGGTTAAAGTGTAGCTTGCCAACCTGTGACTTGGTAAAATATGGGCACACACAGTGCAACCTACATTTATGTTCATGACTGCATAAGGTGCATGATAACGGAGTCTTTATGGTAGGAAAACAAGAGGGAAAGCCACTTTCGTTTAAAGCGGTAGAAATGATGAAGCCTGGCGACAAAGATAAGGCTGATGTAGGCGAAAATCGTGGCTTACGTGTCTCCTGCGGTGCAACTGGGGTTAAGTCTTTTTTCTACCGTTACACAAGTCCTCTGACTGGCAAGCTTGCTCAGGTTAAAATTGGTAACTTTCCGCAGACTTCTCTAGCTGCTGCACGTCTCAAACTCCACGAATTAAAGCTCCTCCGACAGGAAGGTCGGTGCCCTGCGACTGAACTCAAACAAGATAAGCTCCAGCGTGCGATTGAAGCTGAACAGGCTAAGATCCCTGAATTGACCGTACAGGGATTGGTTGAACTGTATCTTACCGAACGTATTGAGGATCGTAAAACGAAGGACGGGAAGGTCATTCCCGGTGCCAGAAAGCCGAAAGGGCAGGCTGAGGTTCGTCGTACTCTCTATGGTGACGCTGTTAAAAGCTTAGGAACCCGGAATGCTGCTGAGATTACGCGCCAGGATGTCATTAATTTAATCAATAACATTGTAGCTCGAGGTGCAACCGTACAGGCTGGGAATGTACTGAGGGAGCTTTCACTCGCATATGAATTTGCAATCGGCCTTGGGCGATTTGATGATAATTTCGCGAATCCGGCGCTGTTAGCAAAATCCAGCTTACGACAGACCAGAATCAAGCTCACAAACGGACGTGGAACACGAGTACTGAGCGAGGACGAGCTTGCAAAATTCCTTAAATGGCTTCCGGGTTCGGCTTACACGCCAACGATCAAAAACGTGTTACGTCTGACTCTCTGGACCGGGTGTCGTACCGGTGAAGTCTGCAATATGGCATGGAAGGATGTTGACCTTGAAAAGGGGACAATACACCTACGTGAAACAAAAACAGGCATTGAACGCTATGTGCAGCTACCTAATCAGGCCATTGATTTTTTAAAGGTTTTACGACTCAATTCCGATGCTTATTTGTTCCCTTCATCCCGTACGAAGTTGCCAATACAGCAGAAATATCTCACTGAGAACGCTTGGCGTATGCGGGAATCAGGAAAAATGCTAGATATACCCGGTTGGAGGCCACATGATTTAAGGCGGACGGTACGAACAGGGTTATCACGGTTACAATGCCCTAATGAAGTCGCTGAGGCTGTTCTTGGGCATACCAAAGGCGGGGTAGAAGGTATTTATAATCTATATAAATATGATGCTGAGTGTAAAAAATGGTTGCAGATATGGGCTGATTATTTAGATACCCTTCTGGATTAATTACATCAGGGGGCTGTGGCGTATTTGCCACGTTGTAACTGGTGTTGCCATCCGCTTGGTATAATCACTCACAGATTGCGATTGTGATGATAACTATTTGCACAAAGGAAATGATATAACCGAAGGCCCACTTCTCGCTCAAAGCGGATCTCCAACCCAGTTAACAAGTCCGCTTCGTGCCAAAAGCAGAACTTGCTTACATTGTGCTATGTTAATTTGTTGGGAGCAGGTCACAAAATCCAGCCAGGACGAAAATAAATAATTGCCATACATTTAGTGTTGATTATTTCGGGATTGTTCATCTATTCTGATTGTATCAGCGAGCAGGCCGGAGTCACTCTTCGTGGATCATCCCATACTTCAGAAAACAATCGTTCTCTTTATTCTTGCCCTATGGGTAATTGATCCATTCAGGACAAAGAGAAGAAAGCATACTGAATCCACCATTGAAGAAGCCGATGCCAGAGAACGTCATAAATGGCGATATCTCAGATGGGGAGTGCGAACAATACAAATTGCAGCGACAGTATATATGTTTGCTATGCTGATTCAGTTTTTACTGAAGTAGACGGCTCAGGCAGGTACGACCGGACGGAATTGGCAGCCAATTCAGCGGAGGCCGGACGGGGTTAAACGTCCCCTCTGTGCCAGTGACCTGCTCCTCGTTGATTCACACGGAAGGCTGTTAGAAATGTGCAATTTTTGCTCACAGCAGACTGTAAGAGTTGATTGTGTGTTGCACTGTGAGATCAAATCAAAACCAATATATTCAGGCATCTTCCCACAGCGCACCCCATTCAACAGGCAATTGCTCCTTATCAAATCCCTCAAACCAGTAAACACTACTTTTTGCCCAACAATAGGCACTTCTCCCCAACCCTAATGAAACAATGCGCGACTCCAGTCCGGCTTGAGACGACCATGCCGTTTAAGGCGCACACCATTACAAGCAGTTGCTCATATTGAGGGAAAGTTAATAAAGAAACTTAACGGCATTTCCTCTTTTGCGCACGTTTCAATTGCCTTGATATCCAGTCTTGGTTACGTTTGCGAATTTTTTGTTTCATTGGCTACTGTTCTGATTCGACTCACTTATTAATCAATGATCTTACTGTATTCCAACGCCATGCTTTGTACAGGAATGTCCGCTTTTCGCTCATAGCAGACGGTTTATAATAATTGTGCCCTGCTGGAGGGCACATCGCTATGTGAAATTTCAATTGATGCAGATTGGTTTTGCCAACTTAAGTTAAGCTTGGTTTCTCAATCCTTTTTCCCATCCAGCATGTCAATCATCATGGGATAAATTCTGTCGCAACTTATCTCTGGATTTTGTACAGCAAAATTCCATCCTTCATCCATCGCAGCAGCAACTTCAGTTGTTGAAGCTATGGGCCAGTCGCTTACGGTGCCATAGACTTTACGGATGGCCTGGTTCTTGTCCATACCCGAACGCTGCTGCTGGCACATACTGACCATCACTTCTGCGGCCTGAGCAGGCTGGCTTACCGGGTACGCTGCCAGCGCCGGAGCGGATACTGTTGTGATGAGCAGTGCGGTAATAATATGCTTCTTCATTGTGTTACCCCTCACTGAACCGGAATACCCTGGACCGGGCTGTTGTCCCATGTCATCGGTCGGTCTTCCGGAATTGCCGGGGCACTGTCAGTGGCCGGTTTGTCAAAAACAGGTTTTGCGCTGGCGGGAAGGTCATCCGGTGAAATAACTCGAGTTTTCACACCCAGCTTCCCACCAACAGCGGCGTTCATCTGGTCGCAGAGGGTTTTTATCTGGAGCCGGATACCGCTCTGGTTTATTCCTTCGCTTTTGAATTGCTGCTCAAGAATAAAGCGGTCCTGAAGGGAATGGTAATAGTTAATATTGTCCTTCGTTAATGTCATGATGTTGCCGGTATTATCCTGATAGCGATTGCTGCGGATAAGTTTGTCCAGTGCGGTTAAGGCCTCATCGCCAGTGTAACCATACTGGTGGCAGGTATTCAGGGTGGCATAAGCCTCATACAGCCCCTGCAAATTTTCTGCGGGGAGTGTTTTTGCCCCGGCACAACCTGAAAATGCCAGAAGCAACATGGCAGCGGTTTTCCTCATCTTCGGTGATCTCCTTTCATTGACGTTTTCATTATCCGTTATGCGCGCTACCGTTAACGGATGCGGATATTTCTGGTGATTTTCCTGGGTGTCAGCGGGCTGCGTTTTTCCACAAAGAAATACGCAACATTGAACGCTGATTTACGATGGTTGCCTCGGCCCAGGGAGGGCCAGTTTCTGAAGGACTCAATCTGTTCTTCGGTATAGGGCGTGTCAGAAAAATCGAACAGTACCAGCAGGGCTTTGCCGTCATACTTCATCAGTTTCTTTACCTCCGTGCTGTTGACTGAGGCTGACAGTGCAGAACGGGCGGCTCCTGGCTTACGGACGGCGAACTCCACCGCCACATCGTCAATGACGAAATCAATATAGCCATGCCCGGAGATACTGCCGGGCAGTTTCCCCCGGACTTCCGGTGAGACGCTGTCGGCAAACCAACCCAGCAGGTAGCAGCGTACCAGCGGTAGCAACTCCCGTTCACTGCATTCGTTAAGGCGCAGGGTTTTGACAAATGCTTTCCGGTAAAGGGAACTAAAAAGGTACTCAAAGCATTCCGTTACTTCAGTAATGGTGGTCGACATACCCTGCTTCCTTCAGCTTTCGTTTTTGACAGACCTACCTGCATAGCGCTCAGGCCAGATGGTTTCGGGCGTAGTGTTCAGTGCCTCCGCAATAATCTTTTCCGCCCGCGGATAGTGGCGCTCAAAAGCGTTATTCAGCGTCCTGGAAGCCAGCCCGTGTTGCCGGGAGAGAGCTGACAGGGAAAGTCCCCGCTTATGCAGGGCGGCGACAATATCTGCCCGGTGCCAGTTAACAGCACTTCCCTTACTTCGCTTTTTTTGCGAATCTGTTGAGTTACTCAATGTATTCACTCCGGGTTGTTAGTACCGGAGATATTAAAAGCGAACAAAAGGAAGTTATCAAGTTCCTTTTATGGTTATTTGCGCTCATTTAACTAACGCTTTGATAAGAGGTGAAATTTTATGAGCAGTGAACAGATGACTGAGCCCTGTGATGCCGGAATGACGGACAGGGGGGAGTGGCTTACAGCAGAGCAGTTTGCCGGAATGGAAGGAATGCCGGGCACAGCGAAAGGGGCGCGGCTACGTCTGGAAAAGCTCACAGCCCTACATCCGGAAATCCGCCGCAAACGCACCAGTGGGAAGGGGTTTCTGTACCATATCAGCGCGGCAGGGATGGCGTTGAAAAGTGAGCGGGATGCGGCAGATACCTCAGCAGACGAGCAGCTTAACCTGTGGATACAGTTGTTCCGTACCATGAAACCGGCCTCTAGGGATAAACTTTTGCAGCAGGCTCTGGCTCAGGTTGCAAGGGACCTGTCTGAAGGAGACGTTAACCAGTAACAAGTGAAGGAGTCGCTGGATAAGTGATAACAAGAATCACTTGCATTAATATATTGATTTTGTTATAATTTATACAGTGGCAGCCATCATGCGCTCAGCCACTGTATCACCACCATTCCGGCTGGTTCACAGCCATCACTTATCCCGGAAATTTACAATGACACTTCCTCGAGACGTTCATGCGTCCCGCCAGGGACAGCATGACTATTTGTGTGGCATCTACAGCCTGATTAATACCCTGAGTTACCTCTATGACGGCAGAGTAAGGCGGGAAAAATTAATGTACCGCCTGCTAAGCAGCTATAAGCGACGATGGGACTTATTTGATCTCCTGACGCTTGGCCTGGATGAAGAGCAGATGGACCACCTGATAGCAGATGTTCTGCTGAGAGGGCATTACGCCCAACATTATCCCCTCTATTTTCATACTCCCTTCCGTTATCGAACCTTGAGAACTCACCGAATATTTCATGATATCAGCGACTGGCTGGCTTCACCGGAGAATCAAGCGCAGCGCGTGGTGATTATGGGGACCACATGGCACTGGTCAGTGGTGGTTCGTACCGATGCTACCCGGTTGTTTTTGTTTGATAGCCTGGGGATACGCAGCCAGCGAAAGGACACGTTTTCAGTACAACCTGAGCTGAAGCGCCATACGTTGCTGCCGGATGCCATTTACTTTGTTGAACGTGAATTCTGAACTAAAAGGTAAGGAGTACATCATGACGTTTATCGCAAGTGATCGTAGCGGTCATTATCAGACGCTGGAGCCGGTTACCCGCGAACAGATTATCCGGTTTGCCCATTCTTTGCTGACCCGCCAGTTTCGCAATCGCCGAAAAATCACCTCATCTGAAGATGTACGTCAGTGGCTGGTGATGAAGCTGGCGCTTGAAAACCGTGAATCTTTTGGTGTGATAATGCTTTCACAGCAACATCATATTCTCGGCTATCAGACATTGTTTACCGGTACGCTGAGCCAGACGATGGTTTATCCCCGCGAAATAGTCAGCCTGGCACTGACGCACAACGCTGCTGCTGTGATACTGGTGCATAACCATCCCAGTGGTGAGCCTGAACCGAGCCAGGCCGATAAACTCATTACCCAAAAAATTACAGACGCACTGGCGTTGCTGGATATCCGCGTGACCGACCATCTCATTGTGGGAGGCGACAAAGCCTGGTCTTTCGCTGAACACGGGTTACTGTGAGTTACCTGGTTTAATACACATTATCCACGCTAAGACACGTCCGCTTTATCCCTTCACGTTTTTTTAAACTGTAAATACTGAGGTTTTACCCATGAACATCAATGCCGTTATTCAGCCGGCAGGCTTTGTGCTGCCTGTCAGTCTGCAGTTGTTCGACATGCTGATGGCAGAGGCGAGAGAAATACCCGCTCACAAGCATCGCGTCACCGCCGTTACACTCAACTTCCGGGACCCGGACTACAGCGCGGAGCGGGGCGGTTATCACCCGGTGGAAATCCGGCTGGTTCACCAGGGGGACGAGTGGTGCCTGGACTATGCCACCGATTTTGGCTACGTCGGCACGGTCTACCCGGAACTGGAGAAAATCATCGATATCAGTTGGTCGCAGGGCTACGTCTGGCACTGGCGGACAGGGGATTTGTCCCCGTCTGACGCGCGGGCGCTCTACACCTTGTGGGAGCGCAACTTCCTGAGCTATCACGCCAGTGGGGTCTACACCACCCGTGTGCTGTGGGAAAGCTGAACCACTGAGCTGTCGGGCGCACCGGTAAACATCCGTTCTCCCTTCTGGCGGGCGGATTTCCATAAGCGCGGATCGGGTTGCCGTTCATGTTCGCGCCTTCTTTTCAATACCATTCACATTACCTACGAGAATACTGTCATGAAAAAACAACCTGTCTCACCGACACGGGTGACATCGTGCTGCCTGTCGCCCGCTGATGTCTGGCGTACCCTGCTGACTCACCTGCTGGCACAGCACTACGGGCTTGCCCTCAACGATACGCCGTTTGGTGAGGAAGGCACCATTCAGGCGCATATTGACGCTGGTGTTTCCATGATGGAAGCCCTGAATACCGTCGTTGAGAAGTATGACCTGGTACGCACAGATCGGGGCCATGCGGGCTTTCACCCTGACTCCTCATTGATTACTGCTATTGATGTTCTCCGGGCGCGAAAAGCCACCGGGCTCCTGAAGCGGGAAACGTATCAGGTCGTCAGTTACATCACGCAGGGGCGCAGGCCCGGCCCGGACAGCTCAGTACCAGCAAGCCCCTCCACGCCGTTGCCATTGCTACCATCGGACACATTCACCCGACAGGACGCGGAGTCCATTATGGCGGCGTATGACCGTGTGGCTATTGAGGATGACCAGCATACCCATTTCCGTCTGGCAATACGCGATGCTGAAGGTCAGCTTATCTGGCGGGCATGGAACTTTGAGTCAGGAGCCGGGCAGGGGCTTAACCACTATCTGCAACGTTATGGTGTGAAAAAGTGACCACACAGGGCTGAATGGCATCACCAGATGAATTGACGGCTTCCCCGGTCTGCATGGCCGGGATACTCCATTTTTAAGTATTGAGGATGATGTTATGACCTCGAACCGCAAGGGCAGGCGTGCGGAAACTGTGCGCCAAAAAAACGTCCCCACCATCAACCCGGCACAGCTTTGGCTGGCAGGTCTGACGCCTGCCGGGCGCAAGGGGATGCAAAGCCAGCTTCGGCGCTGTGCCGGTATCCTGCTTCCGGGCTCGGATACCAACAGCTATCCCTGGCAGATGCTGAACTACACGGGGGTGATGCTGGTCCGTGCGCACATGCTGGATGCTGGCTATGCTGTTGCTACCGTGAACATGGCACTGTCGGCGCTGAAATCGGTTGCCATGAGCGCGTTCAGTATGGGTCTGATGGATGCTGACACGCTTGCGCGCATACGCAACGTTAGGCGGGTCAGTGGTGACGGTTGTAGGCTGGGGCGTGCGCTGGCCCGCCATGAAATTCGGTCAATGCTGGCGGCGGCAGCGACGTTCTCCGCTGTGCGCTGTCAGCGCGAACGGGCCATTTTGTTGCTTCTGTGTGGTGCCGGGCTGCGAGCGGGTGAGCTGGTTGCCCTCAATGCGGAGGATATTGACGTTGCCGCAGGGATTGTCTGGGTCAGGGAGGGGAAAGGGCGCAAAAGTCGTGATATTCACCTTGCCGCGAAGGTATGCACGCAACTGCGCCGCTGGCTGAAGTGCCGTGGAGACCATGAAGGGCCGTTGTTCAGTCGTATCAGCCGGGCAGACCGGCCAGGGCCACACAGGCTTACCACGACTGGATTGACGGGGCTGTTAGCACAGCTACGCGAGGCCGCTGGCGTAAACTATTTCACCCCGCACGACCTCAGACGAACGTTCATCACACAGTTGCTGGAGCAGGGAGCCGACCTCAACGTGGTACGCCAGCTTGCGGGGCATGCCGATATCGCCACAACCACCCGATATGACTACAGAGGCCGGGGTACGCAGGACAGAGCCTCTAGGGCTTTCTGTTGCTGGTAAATCATCATGGGGTGGGGGATGGCCTTCGTCACCTGCTGATTAAATTCACCAGAGGGTCCCGGAGATATTTTTGATGCCCCAAAGGCACGTCCAGGGCGGGCTCAGTGCAATGGGGTGGCCGGGGAAATACGACCAACTCACCACCCCTGATGAATGACACTATCGTACTCCCCCGCGTGGGGGGATAACGTGGCAGCATACTTTTCCTCAAAGTGGGTACAGCATATGCCTGTAATCAAGACGACGCCATAGTCTCACTTGTCAGCACTTCCTTAGCCAGACAGAATTGTTCTTTATCAGGCGTTCCCGACGCGCCGCTTTGTGGGGTTGGCGGGGCGCTGGACGCCATCCAGTTTTTCCATTATCCGTATCAGGCTTCGATAGTTTGTTAGCAGCGCTAGGCTTGTGCTTGACCACTTTACGTTCTTCTTTGGTTGTCCGCGGCTGATGGACTGTGGGGAGGGGTATTTCTTGCGCAACATTTCGATAGTTTCATCCACTGAGTGAGTTCCACGTAATTGATGAAATTCCAGATATAGTTTTTTCAGCAGTTTCGCTTCTTTCGACACGGGTTCGTATACATAGTCTATGTAGACCATGTTGATCACATCACTCAGCGCTTTCCGGTATACGTTCCCCATGCCTTTCTTCAGCGTTGAGTAATCCTCGCCATCGAGCCAGTTGGTTATTTCCAGCAATCGCGCCAGGCTGTCTTCATGTAGGTTGGTTTCAAACCGCTTTCCATATTTCTCCTCCAGCCCTTCCCGGCTTTTCTGCTTAGGCGTCTTGGGCTCCGCCTCACCCATATTTTCTTCGTTTTTTCCCATAACTCATACCTCACTTTCGGATTGCCACTATCAGAGGTCTTTTTGGACCGTCATAAATCAATGACGGTCATTCTACACCGAAGAATGACCGTCCAAAAGTGGGCCGCGAACACTTTGACCGGCGATCGCCATGAATAATCGGCCGAAATCAACTTTGTAAAGGGAGGGCTGGCCGCCCGCTGGGGGTGGATAGATGGAGTTAAAAGTATGAATAACTGCAGGCTGCTCGATATCAAGACAGTGCTCGGGATGTACCCAGTATCACGCGCAACGCTATATCGCCAGATCAAGGCGGGGCTCTTTCCGGAGCCTGTACGCATCGGTACCCGTCGGGTGGCATGGCGTATGGAGGATATCCACGCGCATATCAGTGGGCTGCCCAATGTTGAGCTGGCTGAAGCAGCTCGTCTGTAAGCCTCATATAGCCCCTCGTACAGGGGGTCATTCACCATAGTCAGTAGCAACCTCTACGGATAGCTGCTGCCCATGAATGGCCGTGAGGCTAAGGGAACTGGCGATGATTACAGTTAATCGTGAGCGTGTGGACAATCTCTCCGGGTCTGTATACCTGGGGCGAAATACTGACGGCAATAGGTGCTATGGGCGAATTGATAAACTCGCCTGGGTAATGGATTTGTCTGATGATAGCGAGAATGCAGTGCTGAGCGGGCGTCTGGCTGGGCTGCGAGCGGGAGGAAACTATATCGTGCGGTGCCGCCCTGCCGGTAAAGGGGAGTGTTCTGGCCTCTATCGATCCGTGGTGGAGATCCGTCTCAAGAGCAAATCCAGTCATCATCCGCTGATGCTGGTCATTTACTTTGCGCCGACGAATACGGTGCGGGGCTCAGTGCGTATGGAAATGAGTCCTCAGCACTATTCAGCAGAGCAGATCACCGGACTGTTCATCTGGCTTGGGCGTAAGGGACGTCTGGGGAAGTACCTGTACAGGGGGTTGCGCCAGGCATGGGTGACGTCCATTCACTACGCACTGGATGTAAAGGGAATGAAACTTCATGACTACCTGATTGGTCTGGCAAAGGTTCATGATGGTGAGTTTTACGATTTGTATGGTGAACACGAAGGGTTGCGTCTGGGCTCTGCCACGCTGGTAGCCTCTGTCTACGCCAAGGTCCATTCTCCGTCGTTGAGCGTGGAGGAGCGCTATGCATCTCCAAAGATTACGCTGGAGGAGGCACAATTCGAGCGTTTTTTACGTCTGGAACTTCGCCTGCAGCCGGGGCGTCAGCAACTGAAGCTGAGTCAGATGACGAGTATGGCCAGTCTGGTCAGCAGGCTGATGTTCTGGCGTCGGGAGGTACTCCAGGATCGTTGGCTGGATCCGGATTTTGCGCAGCGGCTGGTGTTAATGTCAGTACCACGCGCACGGGCCACATTTGAACCCGCGACGAGTCTGAATGGTCGACTTGTCAGTACGGCTCCAAAGGCCGCCAGGAAACGCGTGGACAAGGTCATGGCTAATTACCGGGTGGCATTGTTTGATTCTGCGGCTATCTGGGACCAGTTGCCGGTCATTCTCGCAAAACTCGGGCTTCTCGCGCAGCCTCAGTACTGGATTTACCGTAATCGCGTGAAGTGGCGAGGGAGCCGCTGAAGATAAGCCAGAAGTATATCAGAGGGGGTGTGATGCCACCCTCGTCTGTTGGCGACCAAAAAAAGGGCTCCCCCTGATATATTCTGTGAGGCACGCCTCATCACAGCTGAACAGGGGGTATGGCTATAGTATGGTGTATACAGTATATACCAGTACCAGTCTGTTCTTCCTCTAGAACCCTCAATGAGATTGCGACAAGCCACAAGGCATTGTTTTGAGGAAAATTCAGATCCTGAGATAGCCCCCCAAAAAGTGCAGCCAGCCTGAGTCACATCACTCAGCGCAACCGTAATTCACTGTGCAAATGTACAGCCTGTAAACAGGCAGCATGTTCATAAAACGGAGCACAGTGAAATGAAAGCCTACTGCACACAAAACAATATTCTCGTCACGGAAAGCACGATGAATGCTTTCAGCGAGGCTATTTTTAGCGTCCCATTCGACGACGCATGTGACGGGCGATGCAAGCCAACGTGGTATATGTCCATTGCTATTTTTTTGCAGCATCTTATTTGCAGCGCCACTGCGAGCCGTAACACGCGTAAGCGGTCGCAATTTAAGGGGAACCGACTATGGACCTGTTCAGTTCCGTTTCCTTATGCACTGGGAGAAAAAGTGGCTCCGGCAGTATTCAGACGCTCAAGAGAGCTACCGTTTGAAAGAGCGCTGGAAAAGCTAGAGGAAGTAGGGTTTATCAGAATCATTACACACGATGTTATACGTCACAAATGCCGGGAATTTGCGCTTTCTCGGCGGTTTCTCGACGTGCTGTTTCCCGGGGACAGAACTGCTTATCTCAACCTGGAAGATCGGTATGGCTATCTGACCGATGTTTACCGCAGACGTATGGGACCGATGACGCTGGAAGAACGGCTTGCTCAGGCCATGTTACGAAAGTGCAAAGTCAGGCATTTAACGTCAACCCGGAATATACCTGATAAGGCCTTTCGTGAGCGGGTTGCAGCGGTGTATGACCGGCTTGAAGCGTTGCCGGTTAACATCGATGCGCTGAGGATGTACTGTAACGAGCAACCATCCACTGTGAACAGGGTTTATTATCACAATTTTATCAGCCATCTTTGTGAAGCCGGTGTTGACGTTATCAGCCTGAGTCCGTTAATCGTCTCATATCGGCAGGTATATCGTACGGCTAGGCTGGGCGGGCGTTCGTTTGAGGTGGGGAAGGGGTTTCAGTATCTGCCAAAAGGCATGAAATGGGCATGTCTGGGGCAGGGCTATAACTACGATATAAAAAGCAGCCAGCTTGAGATACTGCGTCATGAGCTGCAGCGTATCGGATTATCCGATAAAAACCTGAAGCGGCTGGAAACGGATTACATTACAAAGAAACTGGGCGTCACCACGGATGAGGTAAAACAATTCAGGTTTGCCGCTATTTTTAGCGCCGGTTCGGTCAGCCTATCGGTGAAAAGTGGAGTAAGGAAGAGGCTGAATAAAGTTCTGGGCGATAAGAAGGCAGAAAAAGTGCTCAAACGCTGGAAAAAATTGATGCAACCGCTGCGGGAAGATCTGAAGAGGCTGACCGACGATTATTTGGCGACGGGAACCACAAATCGATACGGGCTTAGCGTGAAAAATGCTGTGGGGCAGAATTTTAACTGTAGCTGGAAGAATTTCAGCGCCAGACAGGCATGGCAGCCAGCGCAGATGCGCCGAAAGCTACTTGCGCACATGTTACAGGGGCTGGAAAGCCAGGCTGTGTACGATTACGTTGCCATCCATAAGGGCGTTTGCGCACTGGAGCACGATGGGTTTGTTTCATATGAAGAGGTCACTGACTGGTCCCATCCATATCTTTTGATTGAGAAAAAGCATTGAAGCAAGTTATACATTATCTAAATCTGAGAGCTCATAGACAGGGCTGTTGCCCGGTTAAATTATTGTATCTTTTCATTATGTTATAGTGTATTCTCATTTAAAGTGAGCGCAACTATATCCTGAGTTAATTGAAAATATGAAGCAAGAAACGATCGTTCAAAAAATTTGGAGTCTCTGCAACATACTAAGAGGTGATGGTATCACCTATTATCAGTATGTTTCTGAACTAAGTTATTTGCTTTTTCTGAAGATTGCTCAAGAGAATGGTTCAGAAAAACTGATACCTCAAGGCTACCGTTGGGCTGATCTTGAATCCCATCCAGAAGCAGGATTATTAGGGTTTTATCAAGAGATGCTCACCCACTTGGGTGCGCATGTTAAAAATGAAGTCATAAGAGAGATTTACGCATTCCCTACAACTGTTTTCTCCCATTCTGAAAATTTAAAAGCTGTTGTAGATGGTATTTCGAAAATAGAGTGGCACCAAGTAGGAAAAGATGGATTTGGCGACCTCTATAGTGGCTTAATTGATAAAAGTGCTCAGGATACTCGTTCTGGAGCAGGGCAGTATTTCACTCCACGTTCTTTAGTCAATACTATAGTGAGATTAATACAGCCAGAGTGTGGCGAATTAATTCAAGATCCAGCGACTGGAAGTGGCGGCTTCTTAATTTCTGCTGACAGCTATATTCGGAATAAATATTCACGAGAAAAATACAAATCTAACCCTCCTAAATATCAAGGGGTGGAAATAGAGAAAAATACTCGTCGAATTTGCTTAATGAATGCCTTTTTACATAATTTAGACGCAAATATTATTTATGGCGATGCACTGACTGATGACGTAGCCGAGTTGGACAAAGCCGATGTAATCGTAGCCAACCCTCCCTTTGGCAATAAGGCCGGGGGACAACGTCCTTTGCGCAACGATATTCCATTCCCCAATACAAATAAGCAACTCGCTTTTTTGCAGCATATTTATTTGGGGCTTAGAGCTGGCGGTCGGGCTGCTGTCGTGTTGCCAGATAACGTATTGTTTGAATCCGGTGTCGGTACTGATGTACGCCGCGACTTAATGAATAAGTGCAATTTGCATACTATTTTGCGCTTGCCTACCGGTATCTTTTACGCTCCAGGCGTTAAAACTAATGTCTTGTTCTTTACCAAAGGCTCCGCCAAAGACAAATCTCAGCAAGAGAACTGTACTAAAAACATCTGGGTATACGACCTACGTACCAATATGCCCAGCTTTGGTAAACGCACACCCTTTGGTAATGCCGACATTGGCTTTGCACCAGAAGGCTTTGGCACAGACCCACACCTCGGTGCATTTGAGAGAGTGTTTGGCGACAGTCCCGATGGAACCAGCAAGCGTACAGAAGGTGAATATAGCTTTGGCGCGCAAGATATTGAAGTAGATAAAGAGGCCATAGAAGAAAATAAGGATATTGATGAACAGCTCGCTCATTCTCGCTGGCGCTGCTTTAGTCGAGAGTGGATCGCCAGCACCAAGGGCGACTCTCTGGATATCTCCTGGCTAAAAGATAAAGATAGTGTAGATACCGCTGGTTTGCCGGAGCCGGACGTACTGGCGAGCGAGGCAAGAGAGGAATTAGAGGCTGCATTGAACGAGCTGGACAGGCTGTTGACGGCATTAGAAGAGGCGAATTAATGAACAAAGTTAATTTACCAGAGGGATGGTGCCTTACAACTCTAGGAAACGTAGTTGAATTAAAATACGGCAAGTCTTTACCTGCCTCAAAAAGAGACAATGGGAAATTTTCAGTTTTTGGTTCAAACGGCATCGTTGGAAGCCATTCCGAACCATTAGTAAAAACAGAAGGTATTATCGTGGGCCGAAAAGGCTCATATGGGGAAGTGCATCTATCAAACTCTCCATTTTTCCCAATCGATACAACTTATTATGTGGATAATCTATTTAACCAACCATTAAAATATTGGTTTTATCAGCTTAAGGCGTTACCTCTAACAGAGTTGAATAGATCTACAGCAATACCCGGTTTAAACAGGGAAGATGCATATAGTCAATATATAGCACTTCCTCCGCTAGCCGAACAAAAAATGATTGCTGATAAACTTGACGCTCTGCTGGCGCAGGTGCAAGCTACCAAATCCCGCCTCGAACGCATACCCAAAATTCTAAAAACTTTCCGCCAATCAGTGCTAGCCGCGGCTGTAAGCGGCAAGCTAACAGAGGAGTGGCGAGTCACCAACGCTAAAGTGTTTGGTGAGATTAAACCTCTGGCATTTGCAGGGAAAGTAATTGCGGGACAATCACCTAGCAAATCAGAAGTTAATTCTGAAGGTAAAGGTGAGCCATATGTAACTGGCCCAGAACAGTGGGATGGTAGACAAATATTGCATCACAAATGGACTGAGTATCCGAAGCGAATGGCTCCAGAAAGGTCAATATTTGTGACCGTTAAAGGTGCCGGAGTTGGCACTACATTTCCTGGTTGCTATGCTGCAATTGGGCGAGATGTATATGCATTCGTACCTAATGAAAATATGAACTACACCTATATTCTTTTTGCCATTCAGGCATCAGCAAAAGATGTTGTTTTAAAAGCAAAAGGGCTGATTCCTGGCTTAACTAAAAGCGATATAGTTGACCACGAAGTGTATTTGCCTTCAATCAATGAACAAACTGAAATCGTCCATCGTGTTGAAGAACTCTTCGCCTTTTCCGATTCCATCGAGCAAAAAACTAATTCTGCATTGGCACGGGTGAATAATCTCACTCAATCAGTTTTAGCCAAAGCTTTTCGTGGTGAGCTTACTACTGATTGGCGAGCAATTCACCCAGATTTAATCAGTAGTGAAAATAGCGCTGAAGCTTTACTTAAAAAAATAAAAATTGAACGAGAGACAATAAAAAAACAGCCCCGTTCTTCTATAGTCAAGAAAAAAAAGGAGAGTTCTACTATTATGGCGAATAAACTTATTAGTGTGCTTGAAGAAACCAGAGATTGGATAGCTGCACAAGAAGCTTTTCGTCTGTGTGGAGTGGCAGATGGAACACCGACTGAGCGAATAGAAGAACTATACTCTGAATTGCGTGATTTAGACAAAGCTGGTCGCTTGAAAATTGATCCCGTGACTGATGAGCAAGGTCGGAAGCTTTATGACCGCTTGAAATTGGTAGGAGTCTAAATATGCGTCTGGACAAGCTAACAATTGGAAGTCTTAAAGATAGCCCATCGCATCAGTTTAAAAATCTGAAGAATGTTACTATCGATTTTGCTCAAGGACGTTGGGTGACAGTAGTAATTGGTTGGAATGGCACTGGCAAGTCTAATGTTCTAGAGGCTTTGGCTATTATATTTCGTGACTTAATTGCTAAGAAACGCACTCCAGAATTTGCCTTTCAACTTTCCTACTGCATGGGAGCGGGTAATGACAAGCAAAGAATACGCATTGATGCCGACCCTGACCGTAAGAAAGACGCATTTTTAATTTACGTTACTAACCTAAAAGAAAATAAATCAAATAATAATATCCTTGACGCTCAAGATCTTGACGTTGATTATACAACACTATCTGAAAAACCGATAAAACTGACTGCGTTCCTTAACTCTGATACACAGTATCTGCCTCATTATGTATTCAGCTATTACTCTGGCGAAAGCTCACGAATGCATGAAGTATTTCGTCCTTATCTAGAAAGTTATGATAGTAAACTGCGTAACGGTGTAGACCCTGGGCTAAAGCGCCTATTCTATGCGATGCCAGTACATAGCCAGTTTGTCTTACTAGCCTTTATGATCCAACAATCAGACGATGTACGGGAATTACTTGAAAAAGACATGGGCATTGATCCAGATGAGGGTATTGAATCAGTTCTCTTTGTTCTAAAGCAGCCAGGATGGAGTAAAAGAAGAGGAAAAAAAAATAACTCGGACGGAGATGATAGATTTTGGGGTTCAAAAGGTGTCGTTCAAACCTTTTTAGATCGTCTGCAAAATATAGCTATGGCACCGATTAAAGTAAAACGAGACAAGCAAATTACTCTTTGGAATAAGGAATCTACTGAGTTTCAATATCTTTTTATTAAGGATATACATGCTCTCCGAAGTCTTGTTGATAATCAGTCCCCTGCACAATTTTTCCGTGATTTAGAAAGTACTTATGTTTCTGAGTTAATTGAAGAAGTTCGTATTCGTGTACGCTTAAAGAAAAATGATGGAAGTGTAACTTTTCGTGAGCTAAGTGAAGGAGAGCAACAGTTACTCACCGTATTAGGTTTGCTACGTTTCACTGCCGAAGAAGAAAGTCTTTTTTTGCTTGATGAGCCAGATACACATCTAAATCCTCGTTGGAGTGTGGATTATATCTCTTATCTAAAGAGATTTATCATAGATGGTGCTCAACAAACAGAAACCAGTCATATCCTAATGACAACGCATAATCCACTTGCCATTGCCGAATTAGAGCGCGAACAGGTACAGATTTTATGTATGTCAAAACAAGAGGAGCGTCGTCAAATTGTCGCATGCTATCCAGAAATAGCACCTCGAGGAATGGGATATGCTGCGATCGTAACGAGCGACATGTTTGGTATCGCTTCTACATTAGATCAGCCAACCCAGCTTCTACTCGAAGAGCAGAGAGCTTTTGCTGCCAAAGAAACGTTAACTTTAGATGAGCAACACGATTTAGATTCAATTAATGCCAAGCTTGACAGGCTTGGATTTAGATTTTTCCATCCAGATGATGAATATTCACGTTATCTACGCTTAAGAAATTCAATTTTGGTTGAACGATTTAATACTGAACTACCTCAAGAATTAGCAAAGCAAGTGGTTGAAATGCCTCGTGCAGAGCGTGAGGAATTAGCTAAATACTTAATTGCAGAGCTCCTATCGAAACATCCAAATAAGGATGAAGGAGAAAACTCTTGAGATATGTAAGTCGGCTAAAATTATCTATGCCTACAGGTTGGTTACAGCGAGCTCAAAGAGCTACACAAGCGGTTGCCTCTGGGGCAGCCCCTAATGATTACGACCATATTTGGCGTGAATTAAAAGATGGATTAGCAGAATTACTGCACGACAAGTGTTGGTACTGTGAGTCTCCCATAACCCGTTCTGATAATGCGGTAGATCATTTTCGTCCTAAAAATTGTGTTAGTGATGCAATAAATCAACATGATGGCTATAAATGGTTAGCTTTCGATCGATTTAATTTTCGCTATGCTTGTACTTACTGTAATAGCAGGCGCTTAGGTGTTAATACAGCAGGAGGAAAAGCAGATCGTTTTCCTCTAATCGATGAAACTTCACGTGTATATAGCGAAGGTCCCATAGATCAAGAATATCCAATGCTCTTAGATCCTTGTGAACTTACAGATTGGAAATTACTGGGTTGTCATCAGGAAAATGGGCAGCCTTGTGCAACTAGTACAGATACTATATCCAAACAGCGTGCAGAAGTTTCTATAGAAGTTTACCATTTGAACTATGAGCCTACTTGTAAGCATAGACATACTGTTGCAGTTCAACTTATGGCTGATCTTGATGAAGCTAAACGCCTTTTTGAGCTGTCTACCCATGATCATAGTAGACGAAGTGATTTCATAAGAGTAGCTGAACGTTTACGACGAGCAATAGACCGAGACGCACCTTTTAGTGGTGATATGCATTTTCTCATGCGTGGGCAACGCAGTGCTGCGCACTCATGGATACAAGATCTATTAGAGGCATAATCTGATAATTTTGGTATAATGTTTGAGTGATGTTTTCAGCCCAGATTCCGTTTTTCAGGAGTAATTATGAGCAACAACAAAAAAACGCAGGCAGCCTACGCTAAGCCATCTCGTGCTGACATTGTTCGCTCAGTAGCAACATCTACGGCTGTTGAAACAGGGCAGTCCTCCGCGAAGATCGAAGCTTCACTTGAAGCCACGCGCAAAAAATTTGCTCATTTGCGTCTTGCGGTTTAATCCCTTCTTAATGCTTCTCGCACCCAGTGTTTCATCGGCTCATAGTCCATTGATACGCCAGCATGGATAGCCGAGATATACTGGGTTTTGTTTTGCTCCCAGCTTTGATAATCCAGCGGTTTGTACCCACCCTGAACGGCCATTACGTCGGCTAGCAGTCGCGACAGGCGTCCGTTTCCCTCTCTGAATGGATGGATAAGTATCAGCTCGACATGGGTGATGGCGATAGCGGTGATGAGTTGTTCTTCGTCCATGTCGCTACACGGTGTGTATTGAGCTAGATACTTAGTGTCGAATTCGTTCAGCAGTTTTGGCAACTGTGCCGAGGGGGCAAACATAAAGCCGCCTTTGCTGATATTCACAGCTCTTTCTTGTCCAGCCCACTCGTAGATGTTACCTAACCAGCGGCGATGCCAGCTTTTTAGCATGGCTACGCTGAGATGTCCTTCCGGGAACTGTTCTTCAAAAACAGACTGGTAGAGTTGTTCTAACAGGACAAGTTCCGCTTCATCCATCTCATTGGAAGCAGCGATACCCAGTTTATTAGCCAAAACCTGCTCGTCAGAGTCTTTCTCATACTGACCTTCGCTACTGGATACATGGTATCGGCTCATGGGGCTGCCCTGTGTTAATGGAGGGATGGAAAAACAAAGGGATTATAGCGCTGGATGAGTACAGCAAACAATATTCTTAAAATCAGATAGTTACAAAAGTGTAGGTTGAAATGTAGTTTTTATTCTCTGGTGGAAAATAATCTTTAATAATCAGCATTGACACACCAATGCATCATGGGGGTGTGGGCGTCGAGATTGTCGATTTTACTCATGGGGTGTTATCCAGATCCCTGATTAATAGTGTAAAGCGAACTTTTTCATTTTCGTTTTTGTCGCAAGGGGTGGCTATGATAACGGAGATAGCTATTTCAGGGAAAGCGGCGAAATCGAAAGTCGGGATCGCCGTTTAACGGGGATGCGCCCCTGGGCATATGTCCGGCGACGCGCCAAAACGGCGCGCCGCCGGATGGTGTTAGCCAAAGCGCGGAAGCAGGTTAAAAGTGCTGCCAAACCAGCACAGAATGACCGTCACACCAAACAGAATCACCACGGCAGGAATCGCTTTACCGCCCCAGACGGTAAATATTTTATCCGGAAAACGCTCGCGCGATTTCAGGGCGAGGAAGGCCGGGACGATGACTGCCCAGATTGTCGCGCACAGCCCGGCGCCGCCGATGGCGTAAATAAAGCCGTTGGGGAAAATCAGATACAGTGCGGCGGGCGGTAAAAAGGTCAGTAGCAGCGTTTTGAAGCGGCCGACGGGGGTGTTGTCCATTTTGAACAGGTCTGCCAGATAGTCAAACAGCCCCAGTGTGACGCCAAAGAACGAGCTGGCAACCGCCAGGTTAGAGAATATCAGCAGGAAGAATTCGATGACGCCGCGCTGATTGGTGCCTAAAAACGATTTCACCAGCGAGTCAACGTTGCCACCCGAGGCAATAATTTCCTTAAAGTTGCTGCGGTGGATATTGCCCATGGTGCAGTATAGCCAGAACAGATAAATCACCAGCGCCAGCAGCGAACCGAATACGATACTTTTGATTAGCTTATCTTTGCGCTTGCCGTAACAGATGATCAGGCTGGGAATGTTGCCATGGAAGCCAAACGAGGCAAGGCAAACCGGCACCGCCATGAGTATGTACGGGAAGTAGCTGCTATGGCCTTCCGGCGCGGCAATGTCCCGCAGAATGGAGTAGTCGACCTGGAAGAAAAACGAACCAAATACCACGATAAAGGCGATAATTTTGATGCCGAGGAAAAAAGAGGTAATGCGGCTGGCGGCGAGCGAGCTGAACCACAGTACTGCCGCGACAAAAATGGCGCTGCCGATGCCGACAATACGCGGGTTGACGTGCGTCCCGGCGTTGATGGCGATGGTTTCACTGATAATCGCGCCGTTGGCTGAAATATAGGCGTAGGTCAATATATACAGCACAAAGGCCACGGTAATACCGCTAAGCACATTCCATTTATTGCCAATCAGATCTTTCGTTATGGTATTAAAGCTTGAGCCAACGGGGTAATTAAGATTAGCTTCTAATAAAAGCAGGCCGGAATGAAGCATTGAAAACCAGGCAATAATTAAAATAAATGCGCCCCAAAAAAACCAGGCTCCGGCAAGGTCAACCGGTAAAGCAAACATTCCGCCGCCGATGACGGTGCCGGCAATGACCATAATTCCCCAGAATGAGGAATGTTTTGTATTTGAATCTTCGTCCATGGCTTTCCCTTGTTGATAACGTTTAAGTCAATGCTTTCGTCAGGAACAAACTATGACGCTAGGTAACAAGAACCCGAATGACCCGCTATCAGCAGGGCCATTCGGGTCAGTGGTTAATTAGACTTCTTTTAATTTTGCCGTAAAGTGACGCAGTACTTTCGGCTCGTAGGTGAAGGTTAAACCTTTAATATTGGCCGCATTCTCTTTAACGTGGCCGAACGCTTCGATAATAAAGTCCATATGCGTTTGGGTGTAGGTGGCGCGCGGAATAGTTAAGCGCAGCAGCTCAGCCGGACACGGCAGCTGTTTGCCGGTTTTCGGGTCGCGGCCCAGCAGGAAAGAGCCGATTTCGACGGCGCGAATCCCCGCCACTTTATACAGCTCGCAGGCCAGCGCCTGGGCCGGGAACTGCTCGGCCGGGATGTGCGGCAGCAGCTTGCCCGCATCGACAAACGCCGCGTGGCCGCCCGCCTGCTGGCAGGTCACGCCAATCGCCTCCAGACCGTCGACCAGGTACTGAATCTGCGCAATACGATAGGCCAGCCAGTCCTGATTCATACCGTCGTACAGGCCTACGGCCAGACGCTCCATCGCACCGCCTTCCAGACCGCCGTAAGTCGGGAAGCCTTCCTGTACGACGCAAAGGGTTCGGCATTCGGTATAAACATCGAAGAAGCTGTCGTCTTTAATACACAGCAGGCCGCCCATGGGCACCATGGCGTCTTTCTTCGCCGACATGGCCAGCATATCCGCATATTTGTACGTCTCGCGGGTAATCTCTTCAATGCTCCAGTCCTGATAGCCCGGCTCGCGCTGTTGAATAAAGTAGGCGTTTTCCGCAAAGCGCGCGGAGTCCATCACCACCGGAATATCGTATTTTTTAGCAATCGCGTACATTGCCTTGAGGTTTGCCAGTGAAACCGGCTGGCCGCCCGCAGAGTTACAGGTAATGGTGGCAACAATATACGGCACGTTATTCGGGCCAACGGTTTCAATGCCGTGCTCTAAGCCCTGAAGGTCAAAATCGCCTTTAAAATCATTACGTACGGCGGTGTCGAACGCTTCTTTGGTATACACGTTGCGTACGGTACAGCCGTTAATCTGGCTGTGGCCCTGGGTGGTGTCGAAGAAATAGTTGGAGAACGCCACCATTTTGCTGCGGTCGAGGCCTTTTTCCTGCTCGCGTTTTTTAATCAGTACCGGAATATAAATTTGCTCGGCGCCGCGCCCCTGGTGTGTGGGGATAGTGTGCTGGTAACCAAAAATCTCTTTTACCGCGTTGCATAACGCATAGTAGCTGCGGCTGCCGCTGTAGGCTTCATCGCCGCGTAACATTGCCGCCTGCATATTTTGCGTCACCGCACCGGTGCCGCTGTCGGTCAGCAGGTCAATAAAGACGTCTTCACTATCGAGCAGGAACGGGTTCATTCCAGCCTGAATAATGGCGTTGTCGCGGTGCTCACGGGTGGTGCGTTTTACCGGCTCAATAACGCGAATACGGAAAGGCTCTGGCAGATGTTTAAAGTTATTCATGGTGTTATCCTCAATTTTTTGGCAAGCGTATTCCGCTGACGTCGATAAAAATCAATACGTCATTTTTAACGTAATAAGCATGCCCGCTTCCGCTTTCTGTATTTTGGTTGCAATAAATACGGCGCGTATAATAACCGGCGCAACAATATTGCTGACCTTAATCAGAAATCATGAAATAGGTATAGGTATCCGAAACAGATAATGATAAATCTGTTGTCAGAAATATTTATCAGGAGGCGTGAGAGGCGTTAAGGACGGTGATTGACAATAATGCTGTCAATATTAAACCACTTTGACGTGTTATAGGTTAGCGTGCGGATGTTCATAATGTATGTTCTCCATTAGACACAGGCATACATTATTAGATTTAATATTTTTGTCTATTCCCAACCTATTCAATTGTGAATCTGGTCACGATTGATTCAGTAGATGAATCTAACGCCCGTCAGGGCGCCAGATAAACCTGCGGAACCGCCGCGTCCGGGTGCGTATTCATGCTGATATCCGCCCCGTACCAGCGATGGATGATCGACTGCTGGATGACCTCATGCGGCGTGCCTTGCGCCACCAGCTTACCCTGATGCAGTAAGAGAATGGTATCGGCCCACAGTGCGGCAAGGTTGAGGTCGTGAAGCACAACACAGACGTGCAGCTCGTTGCGACGGGTAAGTCTTTTTAGCAGCCGCAGCAAATGCTGTTGATAAAAGAGATCCAGCGCTGAGGTGGGCTCGTCGAGAAACAGCCAGCCCTTTGGCCCATCGCCGTGCCACAGCTGTGCCAGGCTGCGTGCCAGCTGAACGCGCTGCTGCTCGCCGCCGGAAAGCGCCGGGTAAGGGCGTCCCGCCAGATGAGTGCAGCCTGTTTCCGCCATGACGCGTTGAATGAGCGCGGGATCGTCCTGCGCCCCCCACGGTGCGCGCCCCATGGCGATGACCGTTTCAACCGGCCAGTTGGCGTTCAACTGAGTGCGTTGCAACATCACCGCGCGACGGCGGGAGAGGGCGGCAGCGGACCATTCGCTAAGCGGCTTGCCTTCTATGCGCTGTTCGCCGCTGTCGGCCGCTAAAAAACCGGTCAGCAGCCGCAGCAGAGTCGATTTTCCTGCGCCATTAGGGCCGATCAGCGCGGTGACTTCACCGGGCCGCAGCGTGAGTGAAACGCTATCAATCACCCGCCGTTTCCCCAGGCGTAGCGACAGCGCGCGGGCAATATAGTGTTTATCCATGAGCGGATCTCTCCTGGCGGAATATCAACCATAGGAACCACGGCGCGCCAAGCAGGCTGGTGAGTAGCCCCACCGGCATTTCGGCGGGCGCGGCGACGGTGCGGGCCAGCGTATCGGCAATCAGCAGCAGGATAGCGCCCGCCAGCAGCGAGCCTGGCACCAGACCGCGGTGATCTGGCCCCAGCCACATACGCATCAGGTGCGGAACCACCAGACCGATAAATCCAATCACGCCGCTGATGGCGACCGAGGCGGCGACCAGCACGGCGCTGCACAGCAGCATCAGACGCTGCACCATGCGGACGTTAACGCCGAGGTAGTGGGCCTCTTCATCACCCAATTGCAGCAGGTTGAGGCGCGAGGCCATCCACCACACCGCGAGGGATGACGGAATAATCAGCGTCGCGGCGACCAGCAGCGTCGGCCACTCGGCCTGCCCGAGGCTGCCCATTCCCCAGAGTGAAAGCTGGCGCAGCTGCGTGTCGTTGCTGATCCACGACAGCATGCCAACCAGCGCGCCGCATAGCGCGTTGATGGCAATGCCAACCAACAGTAGCCGGGAGAGCGAACCGCCGCCGGTTTTACTGAGGATAAAAATCACCGCCATCACCGCCAGGCTGCCGATAAACGCTGCCAGCATCGGGGCATACAGCGCCACCAGCATCGGGACCGAAATCGGCAGAATCAGCCAGAAGGCAACCGCTAGCGCCGCGCCGCTGCTGATACCGAGTAACCCCGGGTCGGCTAACGGGTTGCGAAAGAGGCCCTGCATCACGCAGCCAGAGAGCGCCAGCGCGCTGCCCACTACCAGCGTCAGCAGCACCCGCGGCAGACGGATGGTGAGCCAGATATGACGCAGCACTTCATCGCCGGACGGCCACAGGCTGGTTAACGGCAGCCGCATGGCACCAAGCGTGGTAGCCAGCATCGTCAGGGCCAGCAATAGCAGTACCATGAGCCACAGCTGGCGGGAGACGGTGATGCGCATCAGGGCAGCTGCTCCGCTTTTTGCCGCAGCTGTTGCAGCGCCTGAGGCGTACGGGGGCCGAAGCCCAGCAGCGCCATGTCGTCAATCACCAGCACCTGCTGATGACGACCGGCGGGCGTTTGCGCCAGGCCCGGCAGCTTCCACAACGAGGCTTCGCCGCCCATGCCCTTCAGCCCATCGGCGGAAATCACCACCAGATCCGGACGGCTGGCAATCACCCCCTCCTGCGACATCGTGCGATAGTGGTCAAAGCCCTGCATGGCGTTTTGCAAACCGGCGAGTTTTATCGCTCCGTCTGCGGCCGTTTGCTGGCCGGCGACCAGCGCCCCGGAACCTCCGTGGCTGAGGATGAATAGCACCCGTTTGTTCAGCGCCTGAGGCGAGATTTTTGCCATCTGCTCATCGAGCGTTTTACGCAGCGCCTCGCCCTGCGGCCGTTTGTCGAGCGCGTCGGCGATAACGCTGATTTTGCGTTCCATCGCCGCGGTGTCGTAGCCGCCAGGCACGTTAACCACCTTCACCTTGCTGCCTTCTACCTTTTGCAGTACCAGCGACGGCTGCGCCTGGCTGCTTGCCAGAACTAATGTCGGGCGCAGCGAGAGAATACCTTCCGCGTTGAGCTGGCGTAGGTATCCTACGTCCGGCAGCGATTGTGCTGCCGTGGGCCAGGTGCTGGTGCTGTCGCGCGCCACCAACTGAGGCTGTGCATCCAGCGCATAGACGATTTCCGTGACGTCGCCGCCGAGGGTGATAATGCGCTCGGCGGCGTTGGCGAACAGCGGCAGGGCCGCCAGCAGAATCACTAGCCGTTTCATACGGTCTGGCCTTCCGCGGTCAGACTGTCGACCTGCGCGCGCCACTGTGCCTGTTCCGGATGACCTTCGCTGCGCTGGCCGTACAGTTGAGCAATCTGTGTGCCGTCTTTAGCAAACAGCTCCACGCTGGTGACGTGGCCGTCGACGGTCGGTTTACGTGTCACCCAGATTTCGTCAATCGTTTCTTCGCGCAGATGCAGCGTAAACGTACGGTTGAAGATGTTGATCCAGCCACGCATTGGCGTCAGCTTTTCCAGCGTGCCGGTGAAGATCTGTACACAGCCGCGGTTGCCGACGAAGATCATAAATTCGTTGCCGTCCTGTTGAAGGGTCTCCAGCAGGCGGGGCAGTGCATCCGTATCAATACGGCAGGCGAGATCGTCACTTACCAGGCGGAAGGCCTGCTGGCGCGAGAGGTTGTATTTGCGCAGCAGCACGAAGAACTGATGAACGTCGGTCATCGCGCGCCACGCTTTTTCCAGCGCCGCGCCGTCGGCTGTGTCGGCGTAGCGGGCGCTTTCCGCAGGGCGGATAGCCAGCGGCGTTGGGGTATTCTGGGTATGCTCGGCAATCAGCGCCTGCCAGGCTGTGTGGGCCGTGGCATCGGTGGTGTAAACCTTCAGTACGGCATCACCGTGCGGATCGAAGAACTGGATGCTCTCTCGTCCCGCCTCGTTGAGGTAAAACGCGCTGGCCCATTGGCTCAGGAACAGACGCAGATCGAGCGCGCGCGGGTTCAGCACCAGGCCCGCGTGGCCGTCGAGATGCTGGTGGGTAAAGGCTCCCACCTGCTCGTGGACCGCATACTCATTACGGCAGATGCATTTTGTTTCGCCGACGCTCTCCAGCGCGGCGAGGAGCGCGCGGGCGTTATCGTGCAGGCGTACGGCGTCGTGGCCGACACGGGCTGCGGTTAGCTCGGCTTCGCTGATACCCATTTCCGCGGCGATGTCGCGGGCGTATTTGGCGGTGCCGTTGGCTTTCACGGCCTGATAGCGCTGCCACAGTTCGGCGGGTGTGTTTTGCATGGCTCTCTTCCTTATAATTTCCCCGGCCAGCGGCCGGGGTGCAGGTTTAGGGTATGTTGTTATCAGAAGTCGACGTTAATGCCCAGCTGCCAGGTGCGGCCCGGCATGACCGCCAGCGACTTATCGTTGGCATCCTGGTTTGTTGACGTTTCAATATTGCGGCTGCTCAGATAGTCCCAGTATTTCCGGTCGGTCAGGTTATACACGCCACCGTTGATACGGACGTTCTTCGCCACGCGCCAGTAGGCCGTCCAGTCGAGCATGCCGTAACCCGGTACGCGCATGTATTGGCTGGTGGAATCGGTGATTGCGCTGCCGGTATTGGTATAGGTTTCGCGGTTGGTGGCAGTCGCACGCTTACCCTTCACAAAGGTGGCGGTCAGGGCGGTGCCGTAGCGTTTCGCCGGGTCATCCCACGCGACGCCAACGATGGCCTTCATTGGCGCTACGCTGTCGAGATCAACGTACTTATCGCCGTAGTAGCTGGACTTCGATTTCCCTTCGCTGTAGCCGTAGGCCAGCGTTGCGCTCAGCCCGTCGACCTGTTCAAACCAGGTGCCGAAGTTGAACTTCGTGCTGATCTCCCCGCCGTAGATATAGGCTTTATCGCGGTTTTCCGCCTGATAAATGGTGTAAATGTTTGACGGTACGTTAGTGAACTGACTCGGGTTATTCGAGCGGGTGTAGCGGGTGTAGGCAATAAAGTTTTTATAGCTGTTGTAGAACAGGGCGGTACGCAGGGTGATCCCTTCAGTGACTTCGCCCTTCATTCCCCATTCGAGGTTGTCGCTGGTCTCGGTTTTCAGATCGGTATTGCCGATCAGCGCATACTGGCCGCGGCCCGCATAGCTGGAACCGAGATTCCATGAACCGTACAACTGGCTGGTGTTCGGGAATTCCGCGCCGCGTTTGTACTGCAGGTAGGTCATCATGCGCGGCGTGATGTCGTACTGGAAGGTCAGCGACGGCAGCGCCTGGGTATCCGCATTTTTCCCGTACAGCGTGGCAACCGAGGATTCGGTCAGCACCGTGCTGTTGGTGGTCAGGCTGGAGAGATTCTCCGGCTTGGTTGACTGATGCACGACGCGAATGCCGGGGATCACCGCAAAGTTGTGACTGTCGAGATCGAAGTTGATCTGATCCTGTAAGAAACCGGCGATCGTGTAATCGCGGCTGTCCGCTTCCGGCTGCATGATCTCACTGTAGACGCTCGGGATCGGCGACTGGCTGAACGGACGCTGAGTTTTCGTGGTGCTGGCATTGAAGCCCGCGCTCAGGTCATGGCGGCCAAGGGTTTTCGCCAGCGCCGTCTGCATACCCCAGGTATCGGTGTCGTAGTTGGAGTACACCGTCTCCATCGTTCCGCTGCTGCTGTCTGGCATCCAGGTGCGGTCATGTGCCTCGGTGTGCTGGTAGTACACTTTGGTTGAGACGCTGTCGATAACGTCATTCATCGGCGTCCAGTCGTCTTTGAGGCTCAGGCCCCAGCGGCGGGTCTGGCTGGTCTGCTGCGCATCGCCGATAGTTTTGCTGCCGCTGTCGTTCCACACATCGTAATGGGTGTGATTCGTTTTATGGTAGTAGTCGAGGGTACCGGTCAGCTTGTGTTCATCGTTCGGTTGCCAGATCCCGGAAGTCATAAAGGCGTCGGAGTGCCAGTTTGCCGGATAAGCATCAACACGGGTGCTGTTGGTGGTTGTCTGCTGGCCGTCACGACGGCTGTAGACGAAAATCCCGCGCAGGGTATCGTCGCCGCCTGCGGCGGTCAGGCCGTTGTGCCAGCTGCGGTCCGAAGAGTCATACTCACTGCGGTAGCTGAAGGCGCTGGTTTTGCCGGGATGCAGGTAGTCATCTGCCGATTTTGGCTTGAAGGAGACGTTACCGCCGATGGACGTGTTGGCGGTTTCGGTGTCGGTTGCGCCGGACTGAATATCCACGCTGCCGTACATATACGGATCGATGTAGTCACGACCGATGCCAAAAGTATTCAGCCCGGCGCGGCTGACATAGCTGCGTCCGGTTGCGTTCGGTTGGGCGATACCGTCAACATCGATGCCGACGCGGTTGCTCTCCAGACCGCGGATGTTATAACCCGTGTAGCCGCCGCGGTCGAAACCGCTCTTGCCGTTACCTGAACCGCCGCTGGCGCCGGTTGCGCCGATCAGCGGTTCGTAACGCATGATAGAACCAAAATCGTTGGCCCCTTTATCCTGCAGCTCCTGCGCGCTGACCGCATGTTGGCTACCCGGTTTGAGAAGCGGCGCGGGCGCGGTAACGGTCATCTGTTCCGCGCTATCTACGGCGGCGGTTTTATCCTGTGTTTCAGCCGCGCCCGCGGACGTCTGATAGAGTGCTGCGAGCAATGAGGTCACCAGTAGGCTTTTCTTGTGCCACGCCTCTGATTGAATAGATTTGTACATAGTTGCCATGCCTTCATCGTTATTAGTATTGGCTCACGCGACGCTCCCAGCGTCGGCTTTTCCTTAAGCGTTATGACGTTGTCCCATTTTTATCAACGCGAATAGTAATGATAGGTATTATCATTTGCAATAATGTTTGCAAATAATTCTGTCTCTATGCAACAATTTATTTACACTTTAAGCTTTAATCTTTTGTGAGAACGTTATGACGCAGAAAGCCGCCATTACGATTACCTACTGCTCTCAGTGCAACTGGATGCTGCGCGCCAGTTGGATGGCGCAGGAGTTGCTGCACACCTTCAGTACCGATATCGCCGCCGTTACGCTGGTGCCGGGAACCGGCGGAATTTTTACGATTACCGTGAACGAGATGCTGGTGTGGGATCGCAAGCGGGACGAGGGCTTCCCGGATGCCGCCGAGCTTAAGCGCCGGGTACGCGACGTCTGCTTCCCGGAGAAACCGCTGGGCCACGTGGACAAGCACGACGGATAAAGCGGCTGCCAACGCATCACTAAATGTGTATTATTAATGCATCTTTAATGGTGAGGAAAGGACTATGCCAGGCAATCGCATTCGTCGTGAAAAACAGACCATCAGCAGCATGATTACGCTGTATCAGCGCCGCTGCCCGCAGGCGCTGGATGACGCCGGGCACTATCAGGCGCTCAACGATTATGCCGATAAGCGGCTGGATAAGTGCGTGTTCGGCGAGGAGAAACCGGCTTGTAAACAGTGTCCGGTGCACTGCTATCAGCCGGCCAAGCGTGAAGAGATGAAGCAGATTATGCGCTGGGCCGGGCCGCGCATGCTCTGGCGCCATCCGATCCTCACGATTCTTCATCTGCTTGATGACCGGCGTCCGGTGCCCGAACTGCCGGAGAAATACCGGCCGAAAAAATAGCCCTCACAGGGTGCGGCAGTGACGGCGATACTCCGTCGGCGATCGCGCCGTGTGCTTGCGAAAAATCCGGCAGAAATAGTTGCTGTCCTCAAAGCCGCAGTGGTGGGCAATCTCTTTAATTTTCAGTTCATACCCGCGCAGTAATTTCTTCGCCAGCTCCAGACGTACGGCGGTGAGGTATTCATTAAAACCAACGGTGCTGGATTTCTGGAACAGGTGCGACAGGTAGTTTGGCGTAATGTGGAACTTCCGCGCGACGGTTTCACGGCTGAGTGCTTCGGCGGCGTGTTCGTCGATGTACTCCTGAATCGCCAGAAACAGCTCTTTGCTTTTACTGACCGTATCGGCCAGATGCGTAAGCTGATCGATACAGTGGCTCAGCAGCCCGCTGAGGACAATCTGTGCTGTTGGCATCACCGGCCGAATGGCCAACTCGTTTAACGCCAGTAGCAGGTACGACCCCACTCGCGGGCCTAGCCTGGCGACGTGCTGTTTGCGAATCTCAACGAATTTTTTGCCGTCGAAGCGTTGCAGGCTAAAGCCCAGCTTCTGCTTACTGAACAGAACGCTCAGCGTGGTGGCAGGGCCGTGCCACTGCGGGGCATTCCAGCGATTGCCTGGTATATACAGTGCCTGCATCGGGCCAAGCGGTTCCTGTAGGCAGCCGTCTACCAGTTCACCGTCCAATACGATCTCCAGCCGCGGGAATGATACGCTCATGGCCAGCTCCGGTGCGGGCTGCAACGTTTGCGGAAAACGCACGACCAGTTCACCCTGGCGGGCAAGCAGCTGCTCCAGCACGGGGACGAGGGATTGCTCTGACATGCTCATGTCCTGGTTATTATTCTGGATTTTGAATCTCATCACACTTTATTTTGCTGTACACAAAAATCCAGCGTTGTGTAGCTATCTCATACAGAATGCCGACCGCTCGTGCAGTAACTTTTCATACATGTTGTGAAATGGTTAACAAAAGAGAGGCGAGATGGACAAGCAAGCGGCATTCTGGCTGGACGCACTGGGCGCCAACGGCGAACTGTCGGCCACGATGAAACATGAGCTGGATACCCAGGGCTATACGATTGTGCACGGCGTGGCGGATGCCGACTGGCTACATGCGATGCGCGAGCGTATTGATTATCTGGTGGAGCTGGAAGGCGAGAACCTGGCGGTGGAACACCATCAGGAAGAGACGGCGACGCGCGTGGCGAATCTGATTAACAAGGGCGTGGTTTGGGAAAAGGTCTGGTCGCATCCGCTGATTCTGTCAGCGTGTCGCTATATCTTTGACGGAGGATTTAAAGTGTCCAGCCTCAACGCCCGTGAGGCGCTGTATAACGGCGGTCATCAGCCGCTGCATGCCGACTGGAAAAAACCGCGTCCCGACTTCCCGAAGGTGCATCTGGTGAATACTATCTGGGCGATTGATGACCTGTACGCCGCCAACGGCGCGCCGCGTATCATCCCCGCTACGCACCTGCGCCCGGAGCTGCCGGAAGATGTATTGAAAGACGTAGGAGCACCGCATCCGGATGAGGTGATTTTTGCTGCGCCAGCGGGCAGCGTGATGATTTACAACGCCCACGCGTGGCACGGTGGCACCACGAACCGCGAAGGCTCGCGCCGCCGCGTGCTGCACGGGCTGTATATCGACCGGGCGGATACCGCGCAGCAGGATCAGCGCCGCTGGTTAACGCCGGAAACGGCGAGCCGGTTGACCCCGGCGCAGAAGTGGCTGTTGGATGTGGAATAACGCCATGCATTAGCGTTTTTTATAGGCCCGATAAGCGTAGCGCCATCGGGCAATTTGTTGTGCCGTGCCGGATGGCGGCGTAAACGCCGTATCCGGCCTCCAGGTTTTGTGCAGGGCTAGCCCCCCATCACCACCTGATACCCCGCCTGTTCCACCCTCGCCCGAATTGGCGCAATCTCGTCGGCCTGCGGCGCTTTTATCCCCGCCATTGCCCACTCACGCGCCAGCAGGGAATACTTCGGCTCGCCGTACTGATGGAACGGCAGAAGATGCACTTCCTCAACCGGTAGCGGTGCCAGAAACGCCAGAATCTGTGCGACGTTATCGGTGCTGAGGGTGTAACCGGGGATCAGCGGCAGCCGTGGAATCACCTTAATACCTTCCGCGACCAGCAGGCGAAAGTTCTCCAGCACCCGCGGCTGGTTCATGCTCAGCACCTGGCGCGCCTGCGCGCAGTCCATGATTTTGAGATCAAACAGCACTTCATCGCAGGCCTGTGCCAGCGGCAGCAGGCGGCGAGGGGAGGTATCGCCCGCAGTTTCAATGGCGGTGCGAATACCCCACTGTTTGAGGCGCTGCAAAAAGCGGGTGGCGAACTCGGCCTGCATCAGCACTTCGCCGCCGGAGAGTGTCACCCCGCCGCCGGACGCGCGGAAGAACACCTCATCTTTGAGCACTTCCCGTTCGAGAGACTCCAGCGTCACGTCGCGGCCAATATGCTCCCACGCGCCCGACGGACATTCGTCGGCATCCTGCAAACAGGTGGCGCAGTGCAGACACTTGCTTTCCCGGCGGACGGTCTCAATTTTTGGCGACATCGACTCCGGGTTGGCGCACCACGGGCAGGTATGTGGGCAGCCTTTGAAGAACACCACGGTGCGGATGCCCTGACCATCGTTTAACGAATAGCGCTGGATATTGAAAATGCGCGCCGTGTCGGCGCGCGTCTCAATCACCTCACAGCTGATGCGCGGTGCGGCGGATAATGTCATCCTGAATCTCCTTCGACAGCTCAACAAAGAAGGCGCTGTAGCCCGCGACGCGCACCACCAGACCGGCGAAATCCTGCGGTCGTTGCTGGGCTTCGCGCAGGGTCTCGGCGTTTACCACGTTGAACTGAATATGCTGGAGCTTGAGCTTGGTAAAGGCGTGCAGGAAATCCGCCAGCTTGTTGAGCCCGCTTTCCCCTTCCAGCGTCGCCGGGGTGAACTTAACGTTCAGCAGCGTACCGTTTGAAAGCAGATAGTTATCCAGCTTGCTCACCGACTTCAGCACCGCCGTGGGTCCCTGACCGTCCTGGCCGACCATTGGTGACAGCCCGCCGTCCGCCAACTGTTCGCCGGCCAGACGACCATCTGGCGTCGCGCCGACGACCGAACCAAGCGGCACGTGCGCGGAAACGGTATAAGATCCAGGGGTAAACTGACCGCCGCGCGGGTTACGGTATTTTTCGACCTCTTTACAGTAAAAACGCAGCAAATCGGCGCTGATGTTATCAACATCATCGATGTCGTTACCGTACTTCTCAAAGCGGTTAATCAGCCGCGCGCGGACTTTTTCCCCCTCCGGCGTGGCGAAGTTGGCCTTCAGCACCGTCAGCAGCTCATCGAAGCTCATGCGCTGCTGATCGAACACCATGCCTTTCAACGCATGCAGCGAGTCGCTCAGATTGGCGATACCGATGCCCTGCACGCCGGAGAAGTTATAGCGCGCGCCGCCGTCGGTAATGTCTTTGCCGTTGGCGATACAGTCTTCAACAAACGAAGAGAGCAGCGGCACCGGCGCCCAGTCGCGGTGGCCGATATCGCAAATATTGCTCCCTTCCACCATCAGCTTGATGTAGTGGCGAATTTTATCGCGAATGCTGGCCAGCAGGCCGTCGTAGGTAAGGTGCTCATCGCCTTCGTGCTCCAGCATAACGATCTCCATGACCTTCAGCAGGTTGAACATCGCGATGTCGTGCAAACCGTAGGTGCGACCAGGAATCGATAGCTCGACGCAGCCCACCACCGCGTAGTCGCGGGCATCTTCCAGCGACACGCCACGGTTGAGGAACGCGGGCACCACGACCTCATCGTTGAAGATTTGCGGAATGCCGGTGCCGAGGCGCACGGTTTCGGCGGTTTTGCGCAGGAACGGGCGGTCGATCAGTTCGTTGACCCGCACGCCGAGGTTCGGCTGCGGCAGACGCACGTTCTGGTAGGCATCCAGGCAGGTAAAGGAGAGGATATTCACCGCGCTGCGGCCGTTTTCGGTCAGGCCGCCGAGCAGGGCGGTGTAGCCAGTCGGGAAACCGGCGAAATAGCGGGCGCTGCTGGTGGATCGCAGCAGTACGATGTCGTTGCATTTCACCCACAATGACTCCAACTGCTCCTGCATGAACGCCGGGTCCTCGCCGTGGTTCAGCGATGCCTGCCAGAACGGCAGCATGTACTGGTCAAAGCGGCCGAGCGAGATGGAGCTGGCGTTCGACTCATACTGCAAAATGATGTTCATGTACCAGAACAGCTGGCAGGCCTGCCAGAAGTTTTCCGGCTTCTGCCCGGCGTTATGGCGCGAGACGCTAGCAATGGTCTCCAGTTCCTGACGACGCTGCGGGTCAGGGCAACGGCTCGCCATCTCATCGGCCAGCGCGGCGTAGCGCAGGATGTGGCGCTGGGAGGCTTCCAGCAGAATCAGCACCGCCTGGTAAAAGGCGTTATCCGGCTGTTCGCGCAGATGGGCGTGCATCTCATTAACCAGCGCGTCCAGGCCGTTATTCAGCAGGCGCGGATAGTCGATGATGATATGGCCCTGGCCTTTGTCGGTCTGGTTGACGCTGAATATCTGCGTGCTGACGGCAGCTTTCACTTCGTCGGTCATCTGCGCGTTGATGAAGTCCTTCATCGAGCGCTTTTCCCAGTACGGGAACAGCTCGTCGCGGTACAGGCGCTTGTCGTCGTCGCTGATATTAAAACGGTCCTGCGGGCGGGTTGGGAACTGGTCCAGCTCTTTTAGCAGCCAGTACGGGTCCATCTCCGGCGACATAATCCCGGCGCGCGGTTTGATGGTGCGGTTGCCGGCAATCAGTTCATCGTCGCGAATGCTGATGGCGACGTTATCAAGAATATGAGCGGTGGCTTTGGCGCGGCGAATGATGACCGGCTCGCCGTCGGTCTGACGGTGACTTTCAGTGTAGAGGACGGCGCGCTCAAGGGAGATTTCGCGCGGGTTGGCAAAGAGGGCGTCTTTCAGGCGCTGGATACGATTAGTCATTTTGCGGGCTCCTCGGGAGATTAACCTGACATTCCTTATGGCTTCTACGTTAGGCAAATACGGGGCGGGGAGACAGAAGAGAATGAGGTGATTTACTGGATTATTGTGATCGAAAGGGAAAAATGAGATCTCAATTTTGTCTGGGTGGTAAACCAGATTGCCGGATGGCGGCTTCGCCTTATCCGGCCTACAGGTCCGTGCCGTTTTTGGGTTTGTAGGCCAGATAAGCGCAGCGCCGTCAGGCGCGACTAATGCAGCGAAGCAACCCAATTCATCGCCAGCTCCGGCCATGCGGCGGCGGGCAGGCCTTTGGTTCCGCGAATGCCAAACCCGTGTTTACCTTCGGCAAACAGATGCAACTCCGTCGGCACGATATGCGCGCGCAGGGCGTTGAACATCACCAGCGAATTTTCGACCGGTACTGACGGGTCATCCACCGCGTGCATCAGGAAGGTTGGCGGTGTTTGAGCGGTGATATTCAGCTCAGGAGAGTAGCGCTTAATCTGCTCGGCGGATGGCGTGTCGCCAATTAATGCGGTGCGTGAACCGGGGTGAGCAATGGCTTTATCCATCGAAATAACCGGGTAGCCGAGCACCACAAAATCAGGACGTGCGCTCTGTTTATCGACATCGTCGAGCGGCGAGTAAACCGCTTCGTCGTAGCGCGTCTCAAGGCTTGCCGCCACGTGCCCGCCCGCAGAGAAGCCCATCACGCCGATTTTTTGCGGGTTAATATGCCACTTTGTGGCATTAGCGCGCACGGTGCGCAGCGCTCGCTGGGCGTCAGCCAGTGGCGCATTGGCCCCTTCGGCATGACCGTCGGCGGGCATGCGGTAGGTCATCACAAACAGCGTGTAGCCTTTGGCGTTAAACGGCGCGGCTAAATCGCTGCCTTCTTTATCCAGCACCACCCGCTGATAGGAGCCCCCCGGCGTCACCAGCAGCGCCACGCCGTTCGGATGTGCCGGAGCGTAGACGGTGATTTGTGGCGCGCGGATACCGGTCACGGCGCGATCCGGCAGTTTGGGATCTTTGCTACGTTCCACCAGCGCGTAGGTTACCGGGCTGTTTTTAGCCCCCGGCGCTTCGCCATTGGGCCAGACGGAAAGGACAGGCAGGGCGGCAAAAGCCGCCTGCGCGGAAAATGCCAGAACAAGAGCAGCAGACAGAGGTAAGCGCATCGTAAACGTCTCCACGGGGAAAACGCTTATTTATCATCCATTAAATTGTGAGAACGGGAATGCATTCACAAAATGGTGTTTCATAAATAGAGAAACAAGAAGGTGTGAGGTGGGTGTTATTCCCGGCGTCGCGTAGCCCAACTGAGCAGCGCGACGCCGGGGAAAACTTACGCGCGGGTGGCGATAAGAATCGCGGAAGCCTTAATCAGCGCAATAGCGCGGCTGCCTTTCGCCAGCTTCATCTCGCTCTGACTTTCGTTGGTGATGACCGCAACAATCTCAAAGCCTGCGTCGGTTTTGATATGCACGGTCGCGTTTACCGCGCCTTCGGTGACCTGGGTCACTTCACCGGCAAACTGGTTGCGTGCAGAGAACTTCAGACCGCAGTCTTCGGTTGCCAGCGTTACCCACGGGGCTTTAATCAGGGCAATGGCTTCCTTCCCATTGACCAGGCCCAGCGCTTCTTTGCTGCTGTGGGTGACGATAGCCACCAGCTTTGCGCCGCCCGGCAGGGTCAGTTCGATTTCGTCGTTGACCGCGCCGGTTGAGACTGCGCTGATGGTGCCTGTTAATTGGTTACGTGCTGAAACTGCCATACGATACTGCCTCCATTCACTCGTTATCGAATCAGAGGTCAGTATAGCCACAGTTTTTACATTAACGAATCTTTATCAATACCCAGACGTTTCATTCTTGAGAGCAATGTGGTGCGCTTAAGCCCCAAACGCTGCGCCGCGCCTTTCGCCCCGGCGACCACGCCGTTCGTCTCTTTCAGCACCCGAACGATCAGCTGATATTCGTCTTCGCCTTCTTTCGGCGCTTCGGCGGCCGGAACGGGCTCCGCGTTATCTGAGGCAAACGCCAGCTCCGGCATGGACAGCTGCAGCACGCTGCCGCGCGTCAGCAGCACCGCGCGTTCAATCACGTTTTCCAGCTCGCGCACGTTGCCTGGCCATTCCATCTGGCTAAGGATGCGCAGCGTTTCCGCCGGAATACTGTCGATATTGCGGCCCAGCCGACGGGCGATTTTGAAGGTAAACGCCTTCACCAGTAGCGGAATGTCTTCCGGGCGTTCGCGCAGCGGTGGCAGGTGGATCGGGAACACATTAAGACGATAGTAAAGATCGCTACGGAACTCGCGATCGAGCACCATTTGCTTGAGATCGCGGTTGGTGGCGGCGATCAGGCGTACGTCGGTCTGGATCAGCTTATTGCTGCCCAGGCGTTCAAACTCCTGTTCTTGTAGTACGCGCAGCAGCTTAGGCTGTAGCTCCAGCGGCATATCGCCCACTTCGTCGAGGAACAGCGAGCTTTTATCCGCCAGCTCAAAGCGGCCGATTCGCTGGGTGCTGGCGCCGGTAAACGCGCCGCGCTCGTGGCCAAACAGGTCGCTTTCCAGCAGGCCGGCTGGCAATCGCGGCACAGTTCATTTTCACCATTCGGCGGGTGTTGCGGCCGCTGAGATTATGGATGGCGCGGGCGATCAGCTCTTTCCCTGTGCCGGTTTCCCCGAGGATCAGCACCGTGCTGTCGCTTGGGGCAACCATCTCAACCTGCTTAAGCACGTTGAACATCGCTTCGCTGCGGCCGATGATTTCGCCAAATTCGCCGTCGACGTTGTTCAGCTGTTCGGTCAACGCCAGGTTTTCATCCACCAGGCGCTCTTTCAGACGGTGGATTTCCTGATAGGCGAGGGCGTTATCAACGGCGATGGAGACGCGCTCCGCTATCTGCTTGAGCAGCTTCAGGTTGGCGGCACAAAAGACCTTTTCGTCGCACTGGGCAAGCTTAAGCACGCCGAGCATTTTGTCGCCCGACATCAGCGGCAGCAGGCACAGCGTCTGGATTTTGTCGTCCCACATTTCAAACAGATGGCGCTCGTACGGCGCCAGCTTATCGCGCTCGTCGAGGTTGAGCTTGAGCATCTCCTTGCTCTTAAATACCTGCTCCGTCAGCGTGCCGGATTCGTTAACTTCGCTTTGATCGTGCACCGGATCGTTAACGTCGATGTAGTGCGTCGAATAGATATTCAGTTTGCCTTTGCGGTTGCCGCGCAGCACCACGCTAATGGCGTCAATATTGAAGTAGTAGTGGATCTCTTTGGCGACCGCGCTGACTAACTCATCCATATCCAGACGCGATAGCACGGCGTTGGTGATAGCCACCAGAATACGGAAGTTATCGCGCTCGCGGCACAGCAGATCGTAATCAACGTTGTTGGTGACCCGGCTTTGGATCTGCTCGGTGACCACGGCGACGATCTGCGTAAAGGTATGCAGACGCTGGTACTCTTTTTCCGTCCACGGGCTATCGTCTTTACGGATAAACTCGCAGCCGCCGAAAATGCGCCCTTCCGCCGCCAGCGGCAGCAGGCAGTAGTGACCGAAAGGCGAATACAGCTCGCTGGCGGCCAGCTGTGGCCAGGCTTCGTTGAACTCGCTGTAGCTGCAGTGCAGCGCGTCGGGGCGCGAGAGCAGACGTCTGACCGGGCCGTTGGCCAGGATATTATCGTCCTCGTAGGCCAGCGGTTGGCCCGCGCCGCGCGAGGTATGATAGCCCGCACGCAGGTTGCCCGGCTGGAGCAGGATAATTGCTGCGCTGTCGGCCAGCGCCGCCTGTTTAGCCAGATGCGCCAGCGTTTCGCTTAGCGCAGCCAGATCCGGCTGTTGAAGAAGAGTCCGGGTAATATCGAACAGCCCTTGCTGCCCGAGATCGCCCATCGGTGTATACGACATGTAACTTGCCCATAAATGCACCGCGTTGGGTGCGATAAATAATAATAATAATAAAATGCTGACCTTGAGCGGCCGGTTAACAAATTCGCGGCAGCGGTTCGGCGTGGGGGAGATCCAGCGTGCGCTTCACGCCGTAGAGCCCGGCCACGCGAACGCCTCGACGTTCGGTCACTTCGCCGATGATGGCGGCATCCGCGCCCAGTGGGTGCGCGCGCAGTGCGGCGAGTACCGTATCGGCGGCCTCCCGGCTGACGCCGATAACCAGTTTACCTTCATTAGCAAAGTTAAGCGCGTCCAGCCCCAATAATTCGCACACGCCGCGTACGGCATCTTTTAACGGCAGGTATTGTTCCTGGATTTCAACGCCGTAGCCGCAGGTCGCGGCAAACTCGTGGGCGACCGCATTGACCCCGCCGCGAGTGGCATCACGCAGCGCTTTGACGCCGTCGATGGGCCGCAGGCTTTGAATCAGCGGCGTTAATACCGCGCAGTCGCTTTGCAGTTCACCGTCGAGGCCGAGCTGTTCACGCAGGTTGAGAATGGTCGCACCGTGATCGCCTAGCGTACCGCTGACGATGAGCACGTCACCTGGCGTCAGCGTTGCCGCGCCCCAGTGGATATCCGCCGGAATGGCGCCCATTCCGGCGGTGTTGATAAAAAGCTTGTCCGCCGCGCCGCGACCGACCACTTTGGTGTCGCCGGTGACGATGGCGATTTCCGCCGCTTGGGCGGTCGCCGCCATGCTGTTGACCACGGCCTCCAGCGTCTCCATCGCTAGCCCTTCCTCAATAATAAAACCGCAGGAAAGATAGCGCGGTACCGCACCGCTGACCGCCACGTCGTTCGCCGTGCCGCAGACCGCCAGCTTGCCGATATTGCCTCCGGGGAAGAACAGGGGGTCTATCACGTAGCTGTCGGTAGAAAAGGCCAGACGGTCACCGTGGGCGGTCAGAGAAGCCAGCGACAGACGCGCCTGGTCCTCCTGCTCCGCCAGCCAGGGGTTGGCGAACGCCTTCATAAACAGACTGTCGATCAGCTGCTGCATCGCCAGGCCGCCGCTGCCGTGGGCTAACTGGATTGTCTTCATGCTTCGGACTCCTGACTGCGATATTGATACCAGGCGGCACACGCCCCTTCGGATGACACCATCAGCGCGCCGAACGCGCTCTGTGGGTTACAGGTGGCACCGAACAGCGGGCATTGATGCGGCTTACAGCGGCCGGTCAATACGTCGCCACAGCGGGCGCGCGGGTCGTCGCAGACGCGCTGCGGCTGTGGCTTAAAGTGGGCTTCGGCGTCGAAGCGCTGATAGTCGGGCGTCAGCTGCACGCCAGAGTCGTTAATTAACCCCAGGCCGCGCCATTCGCTGTCGCCTTTCACGGCAAACACGGCAGCAATGGCCTCTTGCGCAAGCCGATTACCGTCGTCCGGCACCACGCGGCGATACTGATTTTCCACGCAAGGCGCTTCGGCAATCTTCTGCTCCACCAGCATGTTCACCCCCTGGAGCAGATCGACCGGTTCAAACCCGGCGACCACCAGCGGGCGATGGTAGTCGCTGGCGATAAAACCGTAGGCGTGAGTGCCTATCACCATGCTGACGTGGCCCGGTGCGAGAAAAGCATCGATGCCGTTGTCCGGCTGATCGAGCAGGCTGCGCAGGGTTGGAATCAGCGTAATGTGCTGACAGAAAAAGAAGAAGTTACCCACGTTCTGCGCTTTGGCCTGCTGGAGGGTAATTGCCGTTGTCGGCATGGTGGTTTCAAAACCGAGGCCGAAAAACACCACTTTACGATCCGGATTGTGCTGCGCCAGTTTGAGGGCGTCCATTGGCGAATACACGATGCGGATATCCGCGCCGCGTGATTTCGCCTGCATCAGCGATCCGTTTTTCCCCGGCACGCGCATGGCATCGCCGAAGGTACAGAAAATGACGTCGGGGTGGCTGGCAATCTCGATGCAGGCGTCAATTCGCCCCATAGGCAGCACGCATACCGGGCAGCCTGGTCCGTGAATAAATTCGATATTCTCTGGCAGGAGTTGGTCGAGACCGAATTTAAAAATCGCGTGCGTGTGGCCGCCGCACACTTCCATAATACGCAGCGGGCGTTCGGCGGTGTAGGCCAGACGCTGTGCCCGGTTTTTCAGGTGGGCGATGAGCTGCATCACCTGTTCCGGCGCACGGTACTCATCAACAAAGCGCATTACCGTTCCTCGCCAAAGAGCAGGGCGCCGACGTCCGGCTCGACTTCAAACATGTTTTCCAGCGCCGCGAGGGTATCGCGAGCCTCGTCTTCGTTAATAATGCTCATAGCAAAGCCTACGTGCACCAGTACCCACTGACCGATACGCGGCTGGCCGTGTTCATCGGTTGCGCCGACCAGCGTCAGGTCGACATCACGCTTGATACCACAAACGTCAACCTTCGCCTGCACGCCGTCAATGGCGGCAATTTGTCCTGGAATGCCTATGCACATCGCTGCGCCTCCAGCCAGTTTAACCAGGTCTCCATGCCTTCACCGCTGGTAGCGGAGAGCAGGATGATTTCAATATTCGGGTTCACTTCACGCGCGCAGGCGAGGCACTTCTCAACGTCGAAATTGAGGTACGGCAGCAGGTCAACTTTGTTGAGCAGCATGACCGACGCGGCGGCAAACATATGCGGGTACTTGAGGGGCTTGTCTTCACCTTCGGTGACCGACAGCACGGCGACTTTGTGGCGTTCGCCTAAATCAAAGCTCGCCGGGCAAACCAGGTTGCCGACGTTTTCGATAAACAGAATCCCGTTGCTCTCGAGCGGCAGGCGCGGGGCGGCATCGGCAATCATCTGCGCATCAAGGTGACAGCCTTTACCGGTGTTGACCTGAATGGCCGGCGTACCGGTTGCGCGAATGCGCGCGGCATCGTTAACCGTTTGCTGGTCGCCTTCGATGACGGCGCAGGAGACGCGGCCTTTCAGGCGCATCAGGGTTTCGGTGAGCAGGGTGGTTTTACCGGAGCCCGGGCTGGAAACCAGATTCAGCACCAGCTGTTCGCGGGCGGCAAAACGCGCGCGGTTACGTGCGGCAATCTGATTGTTTTTATCCAGCACGTCAATTTCCACTTCCAGCATCCGGCGCTGGCTCATGCCCGGCGCGTGGGTGCCCGCCTCTCCGTGGCCATAGTGCAGGTCGCCGTTGTCCGCGGCCTGCGGCTGAAATTCTTGTGTTCTGACGCCGGTAATCGACAGAGCCGGACGGCCTGCCGGTGCGAAGGGGGCGCTGCGGAACAGCGAATGCGGGTTACGTTCATCGCCCTCTATATAGAGGTTGCCTTCAGCACAACCACAGGTGCTACACATACATTACTCCTGATCAATTTCAATTCGCTGAATCTGTAAACCGTCGTCGGCGACGATACGCAGGTTGTCGCTGTTGCACTGTGGGCAGCGGCGGACGTGTACCGACACGAGCTGGACATACTGCTGGCAGGCTTCACACCAGCATTCTGCCTCCTGCTCTTCGACGTGGAGTGTACAGCCTTCAGCCAGCGTGCCGCGGCACACCAGATCAAAACAAAAGGTCATCGCGCTGGTCTCTACGCAAGAAAACGCCCCGACCTTGATCCAAACGCCAGTCACGCGCTTAGCGCCGTTCTGTCTCGCCTGCTGTTCGACAATTTCCAGCGCGCGCTGGCAGAGCGTGATTTCGTGCATATCGCCTCTCGTTTTTGATGACTCGCAGATGTAATGCAATAACGATGCCAGAGATGGAATGGCGTCGTAAAAGACTGTCGATGACGATGTCATGCTGACGAAATGACATGTCGTCTACGGCATGTCATTTATATAAATATAATTAAAATCAATTAGTTAAAAACATGGCATGAAATCTGCTTAGGAGGCTTGTTTCTATTAACCGGGTAACCGACATGACTATTTGGGAAATTAGCGAGAAGGCCGATTACATCGCCGATCGTCACCGCCGCCATCAGGATCAATGGCGTGTGTACTGTAACGCTCTGGTTCAAGGGATCACGTTGTCAAAAGCGCGTCTGCATCATGCAATGAACTGCGCACCGGATAAAGAGCTGAGCTTCGTGCTGTTCGAGCATTTCATCGTCTCCGTTACGCTGGCTGACAACTTTAACAGCCACACCGTTGAGTACTACGTGGAAACGCGAGATGGCCTGAATAAAGAATGCGTTGCGCGCGCTGAGCTGAGCGACAGCGGCTTTATCGACGGTACGGTCAACATCCGCGATCGCGAGCAGGTGCTGGAACACTATCTGGACAAAATCTCGCCGGTATACGACACCCTGTATGCCGCGCTGGAGAGCGACAGCCCGGTGAGTTTCGACAAACTGGCGCAGGACCCTCATCGGGCATCCATCGCCTGAATATTTGGTGTGTCGACGGGTGTCGAAATGACACCTGCTCTGCATGATTTCGTCAAAAATGACTGTCACCTGAGGAAGACCTGGTGAATCGTTTTGTAATTGCTGACTCTACCGTTTGTATTGGTTGCCGCACCTGTGAAGCGGCCTGTGCGGAAACGCACCGCCAGCACGGCCTGCAATCCATGCCGCGGCTCAGAGTCATGCTCAATGAAAAAGAATCCGCGCCGCAGATGTGTCACCACTGCGAAGACGCGCCGTGCGCTGGCGTTTGTCCGGTGAATGCTATTACCCGCGTAGACGGAGCCGTTCAGCTGAATGAAAGCCTCTGCGTGAGCTGCAAACTGTGTGGTATTGCCTGCCCGTTTGGCGCCATTGAATTTTCCGGCAGCCGTCCGCTGGATATCCCGGCCAACGCCAATACGCCAAAAGCGCTACCGGCTCCGCCGGCGCCGGCTCGCGTCAGTACGTTACTGGACTGGGTGCCGGGCGTTCGCGCCATCGCGGTGAAGTGCGATCTGTGCCAGTTCGATGAACAGGGCCCGGCCTGCGTACGCACCTGCCCAACGAAAGCGCTGCATCTGGTCAATAACATGGACATCGCCCGCGCCAGCAAACGCAAGCGTGAGCTGACCTTCCACACTGATTTGGGCGATCTTTCGCTGTTTCAGGCGCAACAAGGAGAGGTGAAATGAGCGTGATGACCTTAATTAATAGCGCGGTGGCGTGGTTTGCTTTTGCCGCGGTATTCGCCTTTTTACTGTCGCTGAAAAAATCGCTGAGCGGTGTGATTGCCGGTATCGGTGGCGCACTGGGTAGCCTGTGCGCGCTGCTGGCTGGCGTGCAGGTGCTGGTTCGTGGCTTCCCGGCGATGGGCAGCCTACGTCTGGTGCACTACAGCGTACTGGTCACCCCGCTGAATGCGGTCTGGCTGATAGCGCTGGGCCTGTGTGGTCTGTTTGTCAGCCTGTACAACATTGACTGGCATCGTCATCCGAAGGTGCGTAATAACGGCCTGCTGATTAACGTCCTGCTGGCCGCCGCCGTGTGCGCGATTGTCGCCAGCAGCGTAGGTTCACTGGTGGTGATGGCCGAAATTATGGCGCTGTGCGGCGCATTTCTTACCGGCTGTGCTTCATCCGGCAAGCTGTGGTTCGCGCTAGGTCGCCTGGGCACGATTCTGCTGGCGATTGCCTGCCTGCTGCTGTGGCAGCGCTACGGCACGCTGGACCTGCTGTTGCTGAATGAACGCGCGCAGCAGCTGCCCATTGGCTCCGACATCTGGCTGCTGTGCGTTATCGGCTTTGGCCTGCTAGCCGGGATTATCCCGCTGCACGGCTGGGTGCCACAAGCGCATGCCAACGCCAGCGCACCGGCCGCCGCGCTGTTCTCTACCGTGGTGATGAAAGTGGGACTGCTCGGCATTCTCACCGTGTCTTTGCTGGGTAACGCACAGCCGTTGTGGTGGGGGATAGCCCTGCTGGTGCTGGGGATGATCACCGCCTTCGTGGGCGGCCTGTACGCGTTAATGGAACACAATATCCAGCGTCTGCTGGCGTACCACACGCTGGAAAATATCGGCATTATCCTGCTCGGTTTAGGTGTGGGCATCACCGGCCTGGCGCTGCAACAGCCGGTGATGGTGGCGCTGGGGCTGGTCGGTGGCCTGTACCATCTGCTCAATCACAGTCTGTTTAAAACCACGCTGTTCCTCGGCGCGGGTGCGGTCTGGTTCCGTACCGGCCACCGCGATATCGAAAAACTGGGCGGCATCGGCAAGCGTATGCCGATGATTTCGCTGGCGATGCTGGTAGGGCTGATGGCGATGGCCGCGCTGCCGCCGCTGAACGGTTTTGCCGGTGAGTGGGTTATCTATCAGTCGTTCTTCAAACTGAGCACCAGCGGCGCGTTTATTGGCCGTCTGCTTGGCCCGCTGCTGGCGGTTGGCCTGGCGATCACCGGTGCGCTGGCGGTGATGTGTATGGCGAAAGTCTACGGCGTCACCTTCCTGGGCGCGCCGCGGACGCAAGAAGCGGAAAACGCCTGCTGCGCGCCGCTGCTGATGTCGGCGAGCACCGTCGCGATGGCGCTGCTGTGTATCGTCGGCGGTGTTGCTGCACCGTGGCTGTTGCCCATGCTGAGTACCGCCGTGCCGCTGCCGATGGCAACCGCACATACCGTGGTCTCCCAGCCGATGATTACCCTGCTGCTGATTGCTTGCCCACTGCTGCCGTTCATTATTCTGGCGCTGCTTAAAGGCAACCGTCTGCCGAGCCGTTCGCGCGGCGCGGCGTGGGTGTGCGGCTACGACCATGAAAAATCAATGGTCATTACCGCACACGGCTTCGCGATGCCGGTGAAACAGGCGTTTGCACCGGTGCTGAAGCTGCGTCAATGGCTGAATCCGGTGTCGTGGGTTCCGGGCTGGCAGAACGCGGCGGCGCCGCTGCTGCTGCAACGTCTGGCGCTGGTTGAACTGGCGGTGCTGGTCGTGATTGTCATCTCTCGAGGAGCCTGAACATGACGTTCCTATTTGCTGTACTGCAGGCGCTGGTGCTATTCGCCGTCGCGCCGCTGCTTTCCGGTATCACCCGCGTGCTGCGCGCACGGTTGCATAACCGTCGCGGCCCGGGCGTGATGCAGGAGTATCGCGACATCATCAAACTGCTGGGCCGTCAGAGCGTTGGCCCGGATGCCTCCGGCTGGGTGTTCCGCCTGACGCCGTTTGTGATGGTCGGCGTGATGCTGACGATCGCGACCGCGCTGCCGGTGGTGACGGTAGCTTCCCCGATGCCGGGTCTGGGCGACCTTATCACCCTTATTTACCTGTTCGCCGTGGCGCGTTTCTTCTTCGCCATTGCCGGTCTGGACACCGGTAGCCCGTTCACCGCCATCGGCGCCAGCCGTGAAGCGATGCTCGGCGTGCTGGTGGAACCTATCCTGCTGCTCGGACTGTGGGTCGCCGCGCTGGTTGCGGGCTCTACTCATATCAGCAATATCACCAACACCCTGTACCACTGGCCGGTCAGCCGCAGCATTCCGCTGGTGCTGGCCTTCTGCGCCTGCGCCTTCGCCACCTTTATCGAAATGGGCAAACTGCCGTTCGATCTCGCGGAAGCAGAGCAAGAGTTGCAGGAAGGCCCGCTGTCCGAGTACAGCGGTAGCGGCTTCGGCGTGCTGAAGTGGGGCATCAGCCTCAAACAGCTGGTGGTGCTGCAGATGTTTGTTGGCGTCTTCATCCCGTGGGGACAGATGACCAGCTTTAGCGTCGGCGGCCTGGTTCTTGCGGTGATTGCCGCCATCGTCAAGCTGGTGGTCGGGGTGCTGATTATTGCCCTGTTCGAAAACAGCATGGCGCGTCTGCGTCTGGATATCACCGGCCGCATTACCTGGACCGGGTTCGGTTTAGCCTTTTTAGCCTTCGTCTCCTTGCTGGTGGCGTGATAAGAGAGTTGTGAGCATGTCTGAAGAAAAAGTGGGTCAACACTACCTCGCCGCGCTGCACCAGGCCTACCCGGGCGTGGTGCTGGACGAAGCCTGGCAGACCAAAGACCAGTTAACGATTACCGTGAAGGTGAACTACCTGCCGGAAGTCGTCGAGTTTCTTTACTACCACCAGGGCGGCTGGCTGTCGGTGCTGTTTGGCAACGATGAACGTAAGCTGAACGGTCATTACGCCGTTTACTACGTGTTGTCGATGGAGAAGGGCACTAAGTGCTGGATCACCGTGCGCGTCGAAGTGGACGCCAACACCCTGGAGTATCCGTCCGTTACGCCGCGCGTACCTGCCGCCGTATGGGGCGAACGCGAAGTGCGTGACATGTACGGTCTGCGCCCGGTCGGCCTGCCGGACGAGCGTCGTCTGGTGCTGCCGGACGATTGGCCGGACGAGCTGTACCCGTTGCGTAAAGACAGCATGGACTACCGCCAGCGCCCGGCACCGACCACCGATGCGGAAACCTACGAGTTCATCAACGAGCTGGGCACCAAGAAAAACAACGTGGTGCCGATTGGCCCGCTGCACGTGACGTCCGACGAACCGGGACACTTCCGTCTGTTCGTTGACGGCGAGAACATTATCGACGCCGACTACCGTCTGTTCTATGTCCACCGCGGCATGGAGAAACTGGCGGAAACCCGTATGGGCTACAACGAAGTCACCTTCTTGTCTGACCGCGTGTGCGGCATCTGTGGCTTTGCCCACAGCACCGCCTACACCACCTCCGTCGAGAATGCGATGGGCATCGTGGTACCGGAACGCGCACAGATGATTCGCGCCATCCTGCTGGAAGTTGAGCGCCTGCACTCGCACCTGCTGAACCTCGGCCTGGCGTGTCACTTCACCGGCTTTGACTCTGGCTTTATGCAGTTTTTCCGCGTGCGTGAAGCCTCTATGAAAATGGCAGAAATCCTCACCGGCGCGCGTAAAACCTACGGCCTGAACCTGATTGGCGGTATTCGTCGTGACTTCCTGAAAGACGACATGATCCAGACCCGTCAGCTGGCGCAGCAGATGCGCCGCGACGTGCAGGATCTGGTGGATATTCTGCTGAGTACGCCGAACATGGAACAGCGTACCGTCGGTATCGGCCGTCTGGACCCGGAAATCGCCCGTGACTTCAGTAACGTCGGCCCGATGGTCCGCGCCAGCGGCCACGCCCGCGACACCCGCGCCGATCACCCGTTTGTCGGTTACGGTCTGCTGCCGATGGAAGTGCACAGCGAACAGGGCTGCGACGTGATTTCCCGTCTGAAAGTGCGTATCAACGAAGTGTTCACCGCGCTGAACATGATTGACTACGGCCTTGATAACCTGCCGGGCGGCCCGCTGGCGGTGGAAGGTTTCACCTACATTCCGCATCGCTTTGCGCTGGGCTTCTCGGAAGCGCCGCGCGGCGATGATATCCACTGGAGCATGACCGGCGACAACCAGAAGCTGTACCGCTGGCGCTGCCGTGCGGCGACCTACGCCAACTGGCCGACCCTGCGCTATATGCTGCGTGGTAACACCGTTTCCGATGCGCCGCTGATTATCGGTAGCCTCGATCCTTGCTACTCCTGTACCGACCGCATGACCGTGGTCGACGTGCGTAAGAAGAAAAGCAAGGTCGTGCCGTATAAAGAGCTTGAGCGCTACAGCATCGAGCGTAAGAACTCGCCGCTGAAATAATTGGGGCATTGCGTGGGGGCCCCTCACCCCGACCCTCTCCCCAAAGGGGCGAGGGGGAAGGGCAGATCGCGTGCGTATTCACTGACAACGCCGATCTGTTCCCTCTCCCTTTCAGGGAGAGGGCTAGGGTGAGGGTAAAACCCCGCACGCATCCGGGAGCAACTATGTTTACCTTTATTAAAAAAGCCATTAAAACCGGCGTGACCACCTCGTCTTATCCGCTGGAAGCGATGCCGGTGGATAAAAACTTCCGCGGCAAACCGGAACACAACCCGCAGCAGTGTGTTGGCTGCGCGGCGTGCGTCAACGCCTGCCCGTCGAACGCGCTGACGGTGGAAACCGATCTCGCCGCCAATCAGCTGGCGTGGCAGTTCAACCTCGGTCGCTGCATTTTCTGCGGTCGCTGTGAGGAAGTGTGCCCGACCGCGGCGATCAAGCTGTCTCAGGAATATGAGCTGGCGGTGTGGAAAAAAGAAGATTTCCTCCAGCAGTCTCGCTTCGATATCTGCAACTGCCGCGTGTGTCAGCGTCCGTTTGCGGTGCAAAAAGAGATTGATTACGCGATTGAAATTCTCAAGCACAACGGTGACAGCCGCGCGGAACACCACCGTGAAAGCTTTGAAACCTGCCCGGAATGTAAGCGTCAGAAATGTCTGGTGCCCTCCGATCGTATTGACCTGACTCGCCACATGAAAGAGGCCATCTGATGAGCAACTTAATCGGGCCACGCGACGATAACGGCATGCCAGTGCCGATGACGGTAGACGAATCTATCGCCAGCATGAAAGCGTCGCTGCTAAAAAACATTAAGCGTTCCGCCTACGTTTACCGCGTCGACTGCGGCGGCTGCAACGGCTGCGAAATCGAAATTTTCGCCACGCTGTCACCGCTGTTTGATGCTGAACGTTTTGGCATTAAAGTGGTGCCATCGCCGCGCCACGCCGACATTCTGCTGTTTACCGGTGCGGTGACGCGCGCTATGCGCTCACCGGCGCTGCGCGCCTGGCAGTCTGCGCCGGACCCGAAAATCTGTATCTCTTACGGAGCCTGCGGTAACAGCGGCGGTATCTTCCACGACTTGTACTGCGTCTGGGGCGGCACCGACAAAATCGTGCCGGTCGACGTGTACATCCCCGGCTGCCCGCCAACGCCTGCCGCTACGCTGTACGGCTTTGCCATGGCGCTGGGTCTGCTGGAGCAGAAAATCCATGCCCGCGCGCCGGGCGAGCTGGATGCCCAGCCTGCCGAAATCCTCCATCCGGATATGGTGCAGCCGCTGCGCGTTCAGGTTGACCGCGCCGCGCGTCGCCTGGCGGGCTACCGCTACGGTCGTCAGATTGCGGACGACTATATGCTGCATTTGGGGCAGGGTGACGAGCGGGTTCAGCAGTGGCTGGAGGCAGAAAACGATCCGCGTCTGACGGAAATCGTCACGCAGCTGGGCCATGTGGTAGAAGGAGCGCGAATTCGATGAGCGAACAGGTGGTGTTCAGTCAACTGAGCCGTAAATTCATTGATGAGAACGATGCAACGCCTTCCGAGGCGCAGCAGGTTGTCTATTACAGCCTGGCGATTGGCCACCACCTTGGGGTCATCGATTGCCTGGAAGCCGCGCTGACCTGCCCGTGGGATGACTATCGGGCGTGGATAGCTACGCTGGAAGAGGGCAGTACGGCGCGGCGGAAAATGGAAGGGGTGCCGAAATACGGCGAAATTGTTATCGACAGTAACCACGTGTCGATGCTGGCCAACGCGTTTGACAAAGCGCGCGCACGCCAGACGCCGGAACAGCAGGCGTGGAGCGAAGCGATGCTCAATATGCTGCATGCCATTTATCAAGAAAGCGCCATCTACCTGATGGTCAGGAGGCTCCGTGACTGACGTTTTACTCTGTGTTGGCAATAGCATGATGGGCGATGACGGCGCCGGTCCGCTGCTCGCTGAAATGTGCGCCGCCCAGCCGAAAGGGGCGTGGGTCGTGATTGACGGCGGCAGTGCGCCGGAAAATGACATCGTGGCGATTCGCGAGCTGAACCCTGCACGTCTGCTGATTGTTGACGCTACCGATATGGGGCTGAATCCGGGCGAAATACGTATTATCGATCCGGACGACATCGCCGAGATGTTTATGATGACCACCCACAATATGCCGCTGAACTATCTGGTCGATCAGCTGAAAGACGACGTGGGCGAGGTGATTTTCCTCGGCATTCAGCCGGATATCGTGGGCTTTTATTACCCAATGACTCAGGCCATTAAAGACGCGGTTGAGGTGGTGTATCAGCGGCTGGAAAACTGGCAGGAGAACGGCGGGTTTGCGCAGTTAGAGGCTGAGGACGACGAGTCGTGTTGATCCGTTTGTGATGCCGGGTGGCGCTTCGCTTATCCGGCCTACGTACGGCACGTTTCTGGTAGGCCGGATAAGGCAACGCCGCCATCCGGCACCCTATTTTTACGCCAAATCTTCCCCGTTGCTGGCAATCACCTTCTTATACCACCAGAACGACTTTTTACGCGTCCGCGCCAGCGTGCCGTTCCCCGCATCGTCGCGGTCAACGTAGACAAACCCATAGCGCTTGCTCATCTCCCCCGTAGAGGCTGCCACCAGGTCAATACAGCCCCAGGTGGTGTAGCCCATCAGCGGTACGCCGTCTTCAATGGCGTCACCCATTGCGCGGATATGTTCGCGCAGATAGCTGATGCGGTAATCGTCGTCGATCTGCCCGTCGGCGTTGACCACGTCCTTGGCGCCCAGGCCGTTTTCCACCAGGAACAGCGGCTTCTGGTAGCGGTCATACATCATGTTCATGGTAATTCGCAGGCCGAGCGGGTCGATGCCCCAGCCCCATTCACTGGCCTCGATGTACGGGTTTTTCAGTGACTTGACTATGTTTGCCGCGTTGGTGTTGTTGGCGTTCATCTCCGCCGAGGCGCAGCGCGAGGCGTAGTAGCTAAACGACACGAAATCGACGGTGTGCTTCAGCGCCTCGTCGTCTCCCGCTTCTTTCGCGATGGTGACGCCTTTCTCGCGGAAAACGCGGGCGGAATAGGCCGGGTACGCGCCGCGCGCCTGTACATCGATAAAGAACAGGTTCTCGCGATCTTTCTCCAGCGCTGCCCACACGTCTTCAGGCTTACAGGAGTACGGGTAGAAGTTACCGCCCGCCAGCATACAGCCGACCTGGTTTTGCGGGTTGACCTCGTGGGCAATTTGGGTGGCCAATGCGCTGGCCACCAGTTCGTGATGCGCGGCCTGGTATTTCACCTGATCCTGGTTTTCCCCCTCTTCAAACACCAGCCCGGCGCCGGAGAACGGGCTGTGGAGCATGATGTTGATTTCATTGAAGGTCAGCCAGTATTTCACCAGCCCGTCGAACGCCTCAAAGCAGGTGCGCGCATAGCGGGTGAAAAACGCCACCATTTTGCGATTACGCCACGAACCGTATTCGGTCACCAGATGCATCGGAACATCAAAGTGGCACAGGGTGACCAGCGGCTCGATACCGTATTTTTTGCACTCGCGGAACAGGTCGCGGTAAAAGGCGATACCTTCCTCATTTGGCGTCAGTTCATCGCCGTTGGGGTACAGACGGCTCCAGGCAATGGAGGTACGGAATACGCCAAAGCCCATCTCTGCCATGAGGGCAATATCTTCTTTGTAGCGATGATAGAAATCGATGGCCTGATGGCTTGGATAGAACTCGTCATCGCGCAACGCAAAGCGTTTTTCCTGGCCGAGTTTGACCGGCAGACGGTTGGCGCCGTGCGGAATCATATCCACGGTTGTCAGGCCTTTACCGCCTTCCAGATAGGCCCCTTCGGCCTGGTTGGCGGCAATGGCGCCGCCCCAGAGAAATCCTTGCGGAAATGTCGACATGCGTTACCTCGCTATTAAAAATTATGCCACGCGGGCCGCGGCGGCCGGGGCGGTTGCCTGGCGTTGACGCGCATCGGCGGCGGCATCCTCTACCGGAATATCCTCAAAGCCGAGGATCAGCGTCAGCACGAACGACAGCACCACCGCCAGCGCCATGACGCCAAACACCCATACGATAGTCATCGGATTGGCGGGATCGAAGAACTGTACGCTGGTGAACAGACCCGGTGCGGCCATTGAGTGGCTCGCCAGACCGGCGATACCGGCGACGGCGCCGCAGATAAAGCCGCTAATCAGGCTGGCGATTAACGGGCGTTTCAGGCGAACCGCCACCCCGTACAGCGCCGGTTCAGAGATACCGGCAAGAATCGCCGAAGCCGCTGCCGCCAGCGCGGTCTGGCGCAGCTCCGGGTTTTTTGTTTTCCATGCGACCGCCAGTGACGAGCCGCCGAGCGACAGGTTAGCGCCGATTTCTGACGGCATCACCATCCCTTCTTTGCCGGTTTCGGCGATGGTCTGAATGATGGTGGGGGTAAACACGCGGTGCATCCCGGTCATCACCAGCAGCGGCCACAGGGCGCCCATAATGGCGACAGACAGCCAGCCCAGATAGCCGTGAATGGTGTACACCAGCGCGGAGATAGCGCTACCGATCCAGATGCCAATCGGGCCGATCAGGACGATCGCCAGCGGGGCGGCAATCAGCACGATCAGCATGGGTTTCAGGAAGTTTTTGGTGACTGCCGGTGTGATCCGATCGACCCAGCGCTCGATATAAGACAGGCACCAGGTCATCACCAGCGCCGGTATCACGGTGTAGGTGTATTTCACCGCCGTCACCGGAATAAAAGCGAACTCAACGTGCTCGCCCTGAGCGGCCTTTGCCATCAACTCAATAAAGCTGGGATGCACCAGCACCCCGGCGATAGCAATTGCCAGCGACATATTGGTTTTGAATTTTACCGCCGCCGAGGCGGCGACCATCAGCGGCAGGAAGAAGAACGCGCCGTCGCCGATCGCGGTCAGAATGGTCAGCGTTGGCGCACCTTTCGACAGCACGCCGGTCATTTCGAGGATCATGGCCAGCAGTTTGACCATCGATCCACCGATAATCGCCGGGATCAGCGGAGACATGGTGCCGATCAGCGCGTCGAGTATTCCCGCGCCGACGCGCTTGAAGGTGAGTTTGGGCTTCCCGACCGGAACGGCTGGCTGAAGATCGCCGGGCAGCAGGCTGACCACTTCGCGGTAGGCCTGCGAGACGGTGTTGCCAATGATCACCTGGCACTGGCTGTCGGTACGTACCACGCCCATCACGCCGCTGATGCCTTTAAGCGTGGCGCTATCAACCTGCGAATCGTCTTTGAGCACGAAGCGCAGACGGGTCATGCAGTGCGTGACGGCGGCGATATTATCCACGCCGCCCAGCGCGTTCACCACGGATTGCGCCAGAGCCGCATAATTTTTAGCCATCGGAAAATCCTGTTTTATCAGTAGGGTACTTGTCGCGCATCGGCCGAGGCTGGTCGGCGATGAAACGTTGTATAGGAAACCGGTTCCACATAATCATCTTGTGTTTATTTTGTTGCAGCAAGATCTAATTTTTGTTTTTAATTAATTCGTGAAACCGATCACATGAAAGCGCGAAGACCCCTTTTGCCGCGGTTTTGCCGTTGCTGAAAATCCTCAGACGGTGAAGTACACTGCTGACAGATCATTTCTTAAAGGAACAACGATGACGACGATGCTAGAGGTGGCACGACGGGCGGGCGTATCGAAAGCCACCGTATCGCGGGTGCTATCGGGCAACGGTTACGTCAGCCAGGAAACAAAAGATCGGGTGTTTCTGGCCATTGAAGAGAGCGGCTACCGGCCGAATCTGCTGGCGCGTAACCTGGCGACGAAAAAGACGCAGACGCTGGGGCTGGTGGTCACCAATACCCTTTATCACGGCGTGTACTTCAGTGAACTGTTGTACCACGCGGCAAGCATGACGGAAGATCAGGGGCGACGGCTGGTGCTGGCGGACGGCAAGCACAGCGCGGAGGAAGAGCGGGAGGCCATTCAGTATCTGCTCGACCTGCGCTGCGACGGCATTATTATTTATCCGCGTTTTTTAAGCGTCGACGAAATTGACGACATGATTGAGCAGCAGCCCCAGCCGGTGCTGGTGATTAACCGTCGGCTGCGGCGCAACAGCAGCCACTGTGTCTATTGCGATCAAAAAAATGCCAGCCAGATGGCGGTGGAGCGCTTAATCGCGCTGGGCCATCGCGATATTGCGTTTATTACCGGCTCGCTCGATTCGCCAACCGGCATTGAGCGCCTCTCGGGTTACAAAGACGCGTTGGCTCAGCACGGCATTGCGGTGCGTGACGCGCTGATTGTTGAAGGTAAATGGACGCCGGCCACCGGTGCCGCGGGCGTTGACACGCTGCTGACGCGGCAGGTGCCGTTTAGTGCGCTGGTGGCAAGTAACGATGATATGGCTGTGGGGGCAATCAAGCGCCTCCACGATCGCGATATCGCGGTGCCACAGCAGGTGTCGGTGATTGGCTTCGACGATATCACATTGGCACCCTATATGGTTCCGTCACTTTCAAGCGTACGTATTCCGGTGACGGAGATGATTAAAGAGACCATCCACCGGCTTATTTTTATGCTCGACGGCGGCGATTTTAAATACCAGCAAACCTTCCCCGGTGAACTGATCGCCCGTGACTCCATCGCGGCGGGTCCCCACCGCTAGCGTCGTCAGCTGTCATCGTCATTAGTGACGATGACAGCGAATCTTCACGGTTAATCTAAAAAATATCCTTAAAAATCAACTTTGTAAAAGTTGGCTCGAATAATGCATCCTCCCGCGCAATCACTGTCATAGCTGGAGAAGTTGATGAACCGTTTCATCATCGCTGATGCGAGTAAATGTATTGGCTGTCGTACGTGCGAAGTCGCCTGCGTTGTTTCTCACCAGCAGGACCAGGACTGCGCCGCACTGACGCCACAGTCTTTCCTGCCCCGTATTCACGTTATCAAAGGCGTGGATGTATCGACCGCCACCGCCTGCCGTCAGTGCGAAGACGCGCCGTGCGCCAACGTCTGTCCGAACGGCGCTATCATTCGCGACAAAGGGTTTATTCACGTCATGCAGGAGCGCTGCATCGGCTGTAAAACCTGTGTGGTGGCCTGCCCGTACGGCGCCATGGAAGTGGTGGTGCGTCCGGTCGTTCGCGACAGCGGCGCGGGCCTGAAGGTACGCGCGGAAAAAGCGGAAGCCAATAAATGTGACCTCTGTTTCCATCGTGAAGCCGGCCCTGCCTGTATGGAAGCGTGCCCGACACACGCGCTGTTTTGCGTTGACCGCGACAAGCTGGAACAGCTGAGCGCGGAAAAACGCCGTCGCGCCGCGCTGGAAAGCGCCGCGTCTATCTCTCTTTAATCATCCTTAGATTTCTCTTTTAACAGGTCTGTTACTGATGAAAAAAATCACGAGCGTATGCCCTTATTGTGGCGCGGGTTGCAAACTGAAACTGGTTGTCGACAACGGTAAAATTATTCGTGCCGAAGCCGCCAACGGCCAAACCAACCAGAACGAGCTGTGCCTGAAAGGCTACTACGGCTGGGACTTCCTTAACGACACCCAGCTGCTGACGCCTCGCTTAACGCAGCCGATGATCCGCTATGAGAAGGGCGGCAAACTGACCCCCGTGAGCTGGGATGAAGCGATTCGTTACACCGCGAAGCGCCTTGGCGACATTAAAGCTGAATTCGGCCCGCGCGCCATTATGACTACCGGGTCATCGCGCGGTACCGGCAATGAAACCAACTATGTGATGCAAAAATTCGCCCGCGGCGTGCTGCATACCAATAACGTCGACTGCTGCGCCCGCGTGTGCCACGGCCCATCCGTCGCAGGTTTACAGGACGTACTGGGCAACGGCGCGATGAGTAACAGCATCGGCGATATTGAAAACTCCCGCTGCCTGCTGGTCTTTGGCTACAACTGCGCTGACTCGCACCCGATCGTGGCGCGTCGGGTTATTAAGGCCAAAGAGAAAGGGGCCAAAATTATCGTCTGCGATCCGCGCAAAATTGAAACCGCGCGCATTGCCGATCAGCACTTACAGATGCGTAACGGCAGCAACATGGCGCTGGTGAACGCGTTTGCCCACGTGCTGCTGGAAGAAGAGCTGTACGACAAAGAATACGTCGCCCGCTACACCACCGGGCTGGAAGAGATGCGTGAAGTGGTGAAAGACTACGCGCCGGAAGCGGTGGAATCGCTGACCGGCATTCCTGCTGCACAGGTACGTCAGGCGATGCGCACCTATGCGGCGGCACCGTCGGCGACCATTATGTGGGGGATGGGCGTGACCCAGTTTGGTCAGGCGGTTGACGTGGTGAAAGGGCTGGCAAGCCTGGCGCTGCTGACCGGCAACCTCGGGCGCGAAGCCGTTGGCGTGGGCCCGGTGCGTGGACAGAACAACGTACAGGGCGCCTGTGATATGGGCGTGCTGCCAAACCAGTTCCCCGGCTATCAGGATGTGGTTGACCCGCAGGTACGCGCGAAGTTCGCCAAGGCGTGGGGCATTGATGCCAGCGTAATGGATGACAAAGTCGGCGTACGCATTACCGAAGTCCCGCACCTGGCGCTCGAAGGGAAGGTCAAAGCCTACTACATCATGGGCGAAGATCCGCTGCAAACGGAGGCCGATCTGGGCCTGGTGCGCAAAGGGTTTGAGGCGCTCGATTTCGTGGTGGTGCAGGACATCTTTATGACCAAAACCGCCGAACAGGCGGACGTGCTGCTGCCAGCGACCTCCTGGGGCGAACACGGCGGCGTCTTTACCTGTGCTGACCGCGGCTTCCAGCGTTTCGAAAAAGCCATCGAACCGACCTATAACGTGAAGCGTGACTGGGACATTATCAGCCTGATCGCCACCGAAATGGGCTATCCGATGCACTATGACAATAACCAGCAGATTTGGGACGAAATGCGCGAGCTGTGCCCGCTGTTCTACGGTGTGACCTACGAAAAAATGGGTGACATGGGCCACGTGCAGTGGCCTTGCCCGACGCTGGACCATCCCGGTACGCCATACCTCTATGAAGGCAACGCGTTTGCCACGCCGGACGGTAAGGGCCATCTGTTTGCCGCGCCGTGGCGTGCGCCTGCGGAAAGCCCGGACGCCGAATTCCCGCTGGTGCTGTGTACGGTGCGTGAGGTGGGGCACTACTCCTGCCGCTCGATGACCGGTAACTGCGCAGCGCTGCAGTCGCTGGCCGATGAACCTGGCTTCGTGCAGATTAACCCGCAGGATGCCGCACTGCTGAACGTGCAGGACAAACAGCTGGTCTGGGTTTCTTCACGCCGTGGCAAAGTTATCACCCGCGCTAACGTCAGCGAACGTATCAACCAAGGCAGCGTATACATGACCTACCAATGGTGGATTGGCGCCTGCAACGAACTGACCCAGGACAATCTCGACCCGATTTCCAAAACGCCGGAAACCAAGTACTGCGCGGTAAAAGTGGAAGCGATTGAGGATCAGCACTGGGCCGAAAATCATGCGTTACAAAGCTATCAGTCGATGAAAATGCGTCTGAAAGCGGCGGTACACGGGTAAATCACTATGCGTGCAAACGGTGTGCAGATCCGCATTTGCGGAAAAGTACAGGGCGTGGGCTTCCGGCCCTTTGTGTGGCAGCTGGCGCAGCAGCGCGGCTGCCTGGGCGATGTCTGTAATGACGGCGCGGGCGTACTGCTGCGCCTGTACGGCGATGAAGTCGATTTTATCGCCGCGCTGTACCAGCACTGTCCGCCGCTTGCACGCATCGACAGTACCCAGGTCGAGCCCTTTGCGTGGCCGACCTTACCCAGCGAATTTACTATCCGTCAGAGCGGCGCGGGGGCGATGAACACGCAAATCGTGCCGGATGCCGCAACCTGTCCAGCCTGTCTGGCGGAAATGAACGACCCGCAGCAGCGGCGCTACCGCTATCCGTTTATTAACTGCACCCACTGCGGGCCGCGCTTTACCATTATCAACGCCATGCCATATGACCGACCTTTCACGGTGATGGCGGCGTTTCCGCTTTGCCCGCAGTGCGCGGCGGAGTATCGCAACCCTTACGATCGGCGCTTTCACGCCCAGCCGGTGGCCTGCGCGGAATGCGGGCCTTGGCTGACGTGGCACAGCGGCGACCAGCGCGAGCAGAAAGAGGCCGCGCTGACCGCCGCCATCGCGCTGCTGAAGGCCGGCGGCATCGTGGCGGTAAAGGGCATTGGCGGTTTTCATCTGGCTTGTGATGCCACAAACGCCGAGGCCGTAGCCCGACTGCGCAAACGAAAACGTCGCCTGGCGAAACCGCTGGCGGTGATGCTAGCAAACGCCGATGCGCTGCCGATGGATGCCCGCTCGCTGCTGCAAACGCCCGCCGCGCCGATTGTGCTGGTCGATAAAGCCCGCGTGGCGCAGCTTTGCGAGGCCATTGCGCCAGCGCTTGCCGAGGTGGGGGTGATGCTGCCCGCCAACCCACTTCAGCACCTGCTGATACAGGGCGCGGATCGCCCGCTGGTGATGACCTCCGGCAATCTGAGCGGCAAACCACCGGCGCTGAGTAACGCGCAGGCGCTGGCGGATCTGGCGGACATTGCCGACGGTTTTCTGCTGCACAACCGCGATATCGTGCAGCGTATGGATGACTCCGTGGTGCGTCAGAGCGGCGAAATGCTGCGCCGTTCACGTGGCTTTGTGCCGGACGCGCTGCCGCTGCCGCCGGGCTTTCGCGACGTGCCGCCCATGCTGTGTCTTGGCGCAGACATGAAAAATACTTTCTGCCTGGTGCGCGGTGACCAGGCGGTGGTGAGCCAGCACTTTGGCGATCTGACAGACGACGGCGTAGAAAGCCAGTGGCGGCAGGCGCTGGGCCTGATGCAGGCCATCTATGATTTTACGCCGCAGGCGGTTGTGGCTGACGCGCATGATGGCTACCGCTCGTCACACTGGGCCGAACACAGCCCGCTACCGGTACAGCGCGTGTTGCATCATCACGCGCATATTGCCGCCTGCCTGGCGGAGCACGACTGGCCGCTTGACGGCGGAGAAGTGATTGCGATGGCGCTCGATGGCATCGGCATGGGGGAAAACGGCGCGCTGTGGGGCGGCGAGTGCCTGCGCGTGAGCTACCGGGAATGCGAACATCTCGGCGGTCTGCCGCCGGTAGCGCTGCCGGGGGGCGATCTGGCGGCGAAGCAGCCGTGGCGTAACCTGCTGGCTCAATGCCTGGCGTTTGTGCCTGACTGGTTGTCTTTCAGCGAAACCCGGACTTTACAGCAACAAAACTGGCCGCTGCTGAAGCAGGCTATGGCGCGCGGGATCAATAGCCCGCAGGCCTCTTCCTGTGGCCGACTGTTTGACGCCGTGGCCTGCGCGCTGGGCTGTGCACCGCAGACGCTGAGCTATGAAGGCGAAGCAGCATGCCGGCTTGAAGCGCTGGCCGCGGTCTGTGACGGCATTCGCCACCCGGTCACGATGCCGGTACGCGAGCGCTATCTCGATCTTGCGTCGTTCTGGGAAACCTGGCTGCGCTGGCAGGCGACGCCTGCACAAAAAGCGTGGGCCTTTCACGACGCGCTGGCGCAGGGCATCGCCGAGCTGATGCGCCATCACGCGCGGCAGGCAGGCGTCTCCACTCTGGCCTTCGGTGGCGGTGTGCTGCACAACGCGCTGCTGCGTGCGCGGCTGATGCACTATTTACACGATTTCACTTTGCTTTTTCCGAAGCGGTTACCCGCCGGGGACGGAGCAATTTCATACGGACAGGCCGTGATTGCGGCGGCTCGTCATCTGATTTAAAGGAGTAATTCATGTTGTGGAATGTTCTTCGTCAACAGCCGCGTGCGTCGCTGCTGGTGCTGGCTTTGGTGATGGCGAACTTACTGGCCTGGGGTTGGGCATGGCAAGCATTTGGTCATAACGGCGCGCTGATGGCCGCCAGCCTGCTGGCGTGGGGCTACGGTCTGCGCCATGCGGTCGATGCGGACCATATTGCGGCCATTGATAACGTCACCCGCAAAATGATGCAGCAGGGCAAACGTCCGTTTGGCGTCGGCGCCTGGTTCTCGCTGGGGCACTCCTCGATTGTGGTGTTAGCGTCAGTGGCGATTGCCGCGACGGCGACGGCCTTCCAGCATAAGATGGGCTGGTTCCACGACACCGGCAGCATTATTGGTACCGCCGTATCCGCCGTGTTCCTGCTGGCGATGGCGCTGGTGAACCTGGTGATTTTGCGCGGCGTGTGGCGCAGCTTCCAGGCGCTGAAGAAAGGGGAATCGGTTTCCGCTGACGCACCGATCTCCGGTGGGTTGATGAACGCGCTATTCAGCCGTACCTTCCGGCTGATTGGCAAAAGCTGGCATATGTACCTGGTCGGCTTCCTGTTTGGCCTGGGCTTTGATACAGCGACCGAAATTGGCGTACTGGGTATCTCTGCCGCCAGCGCCTCCAGCGGGATGTCGATGTGGTCGATTATGGTATTCCCGGCACTGTTTGCCAGCGGTATGGCGCTGGTGGATACGCTGGATAATATTCTGATGGTCGGCGCCTATGGTTGGGCCTTCAATAAGCCGCAGCGTAAGCTTTACTACAATATGACCATTACCGGTGCTTCTGTGGTGGTGGCGCTGTTTATTGGCGGGCTGGAAGCGCTGGGGCTGATTATGGATAAGTTCGGGCTGACCGGCGGCCTGTGGAATGACGTTGCCGTGCTGAGCGATAACCTCGGTAATGCGGGGTTTGTGGTGATTGGGCTGTTCGCTCTGTGCTGGCTGGTGTCGATGGTGAACTATCGCTGGCGTAATTATGACGCGCTGGTGGTGCGGTAGGCCGGATAAGGCGTTTACGCCGCTATCCGGCAAGCTGCTCGTGCTTAGCTGGCGAGCAGCTTCAACAACCCAAACGCTTCCTTCATTCTCTCTTCACTGACCACGAACGCTCGTAATTTTTGGTCGGCATCGTAGCCCTGCGCCAGCATACCGTCGGCGCGGGTTTCGATCTGCCAGTTCAAATCCTGACGGCGGGTTTCACCGGCCAGATGCAGCGGCAGATCCGGCGTTTTCACCTTCACCAACATGTTTGGCAGCTTCAGCTCCCCGGACTGACCGAGCAGGTTTTTCGCCAGGCACATGGCGCTCATTAAAATCGGCTGCAGGAATGGCATTACCGCCCCGTTAATCTCGGCGCAGTCGCCCAGCGCGTAGATATCCGGATTGCTGGTGCGCAGCGTACCGTCGACCTTCACGCCGCGGTTAATCTCCAGACCCGCCATGCGGGCCAGCGCCGTTTCCGGGCGCAGGCCGGCGGCGGCCACAACGGCATCGACTTCAATGTGGCGATCGCGATCGAAGCTGGCACGAATGCCGGTGGCGGTTTGTTCCAGCGACTGTAGCTGGGTTTTCAGCAGCAGATGGATCCCCATGTCGGTCAGGCGATGCTGCAGGCGGCTGCTGACTTCCGGCGGCATCAGCGACGCCAGAATGCTGGCTGAGCTGTCGACGACGGTAACGGCTTTACCGGCGCGGCAGAAATCCATCGCCAGCTCGCTGCCGATCAAACCGCCGCCAATAATCAGCACCCGTTGTGCATCGCGCAGGGTGCTCTGTGCGGCCCCGAACTCCTGCTGGCTGTTAAGGGTCAGCATCAGCTCTTTGCCCGGTACCGGCGGTACCATCGCCGAGGCGCCGGTGGCGAGGACCAGTTTATCGTACTGCCAGACCTGATTCTGGCTCTTCACCGTATGGGCCTCGGCATCAATTCCGGTCACCCAGGTCTGCGGAAACAGATTCAGGTTGTACTGCTCGGCAAACTCGCCGGCGGTTTGCAGCGTGAGGTCGGCGGCCGTTTGCCCCCGGCTGACCACGTGGCTCAGATCCGGTTTGTTGTACTCGTCGATGCTGTCGGCGGCGATGAGCGTCAGTCTGACGCTCGCATCCTGTTTACGGATGTTTTTCACCAGTTGGCGGGCGGCGAAGCCCGAGCCAACGATCACAATGCCATGAGTCATTTTGCCTCCGTTGCCAGTACGTCGAAGACGTCTTTGCCTAATGAACATTCCGGGCACAGGAAGTTATCCGGAACGTCGCTCCACGGGGTGCCAGGCTGGACGTCCTGATTCGGTTCGCCTTTGGCTGGGTCGTAGATCCACTGACACACGCTGCACTGCATGCTTGGGCCGAGGTCGGCAGCTGCTGCTGCGGCACAGGCGCACGCTTCTTTTGCGCTGGTGGAAGCGGCGGTCATTTCCGGCAGCGGACCCAGCGCCCATTGACGGGCGATTTCACGACCGTGCTGGCGGCACAGCTCCAGCGCATCCTGGTCCGGTCGCCATTTCGCCTTCAGGCTCAGCGACATCTCGAAACCGGCATCCTGCAAACGGGTGGACAGACGGTCGACCGCACCACCGCTCCAGCCGTGAGACCCAAAGGCGCTGGCGCGTTTGTTACGGAAGCGCAGACCGGTCATCTCTTCCACCAGGCCGGCAATTTTCGGCATCATCACGTTGTTCATGGTGGAGGTGCCGACCAGAACCCCTTTAGAACGGAAAACGTTGGTCAGAATTTCATTTTTATCACTGCGGGCGACGTTAAAGATTTTTACCGCCACGTTCGGGTCGACTTCGTTGATCCCTTGGGCAATCGCATCCGCCATCATGCGGGTGTTATTGGACATGGTGTCATAGAAGATGGTGATGCGGTCTTCCTGATAATCCGCCGCCCATTTCAGGTACAGCTCAACGATCTGCGTCGGGTTGTCGCGCCATACCACGCCGTGGGAGGTGGCAATCATATCGACCGGCAGGTTGAAGCCGAGGATCTCGGTGATTTTTGGCGTCACCAGACGGCTGAACGGCGTCAGGATATTGGCGTAGTAGCGCTGGCACTGTTCGAACAGCTCGGTCTGGTCAACTTCGTCGTTGAACAGGCGTTCGTCGCAGTAGTGCTGGCCGAAGGCGTCGTTACTGAACAGCACGGCGTCGCCGGTCATGTAGGTCATCATGCTGTCCGGCCAGTGCAGCATCGGGGTTTCGACGAAGATCAGCTGTTTACCGTTGCCGATGTCCAGGCTGTCACCGGTTTTGACCACGTTGAAGTTCCATTCCGGATGATGGTGGTGACCGTTGATGGAGTCAATGGCGTTGGCGGTGCAGTAAATGGGGGTGTCCGGGATTTGCGACATCAGCTCGGTCAGCGCACCGGCGTGGTCCTCTTCCGCGTGGTTAATAATGATGTAGTCGATATCGGCAAGGTCGATTTCGCTGCGCAGGTTCTGGACGAATTCACGGCTGAATTTATGGTCAACGGTATCGATCAGGACGTTTTTGCCTTCGCGAATCAGGTAGCTGTTGTAGCTGCTGCCGCGCAGCGTTTTGTATTCCGTCCCGTGGAAATCGCGCACTTCCCAGTCACGTTGGCCAACCCAATGAATGTTATTTTTAACCAGAATAGACATAGCAACCTCAATTAATTCAGCGTTTTTCAAAAAAGATGTATTGCTAATTGCAGGTTGCGTGCCAACTTTTTAATTCATTGATTTTTATGGTTTAATTTATTTATACCTCTTTTTTGTTAGTCAAAATGACTATGCATTAAATTGTCAATATGACATGATGCATGGTCAAAATGACAGTGAGGTAGCGATGAGTTTTTCCGTTGACGTACTGGCCGGTATTGCCATTGAACTGCAGCGCGGTGTTGGCCATCAGGATCGCTTCCAGCGGCTGATTACCACGCTGCGCCAGGTGCTGGAGTGCGATGCATCGGCGCTGCTGCGCTATGAAGCGCGGCAGTTTATTCCTCTGGCCATTGATGGCCTGGCCAAAGATGTGCTGGGCAGGCGCTTTACGCTGGAGGGCCACCCGCGGTTAGAGGCGATTGCTCGTGCGGGGGACGTCGTGCGTTTCCCGGCGGACAGCTCGCTGCCCGATCCCTACGACGGGCTGATTCCCGGCCAGGAGAGCCTCAAAGTGCACGCCTGCGTTGGTCTGCCGCTATTTGCCGGGCAGAACCTGATTGGTGCGCTGACGCTCGACGGTATGTCACCGGATCAGTTCGACATCTTCAGCGATGAAGAGCTCAGGCTGATTGCTGCGCTGGCGGCCGGTGCGCTGAGTAACGCGCTGCTGATTGAACAGCTCGAAAGCCAGAACATGTTACCGGGTACGCCGGGCGATTTTGAGCAGGTAAAAGAGACGCAGATGATTGGCCTGTCGCCGGGCATGATGCAGCTCAAAAAAGAGATTGAGATTGTTGCTGCCTCTGATCTTAACGTGCTGATCAGCGGTGAGACCGGCACCGGGAAGGAGCTGGTAGCGAAAGCGATTCATGAAGGTTCACCGCGCGCGGTCAGCCCACTGGTGTACCTTAACTGCGCCGCGCTGCCGGAGAGCGTGGCCGAAAGCGAGCTGTTTGGCCATGTGAAAGGCGCGTTTACCGGCGCCATCAGCAACCGCAGCGGCAAGTTTGAAATGGCCGATAACGGCACGCTGTTTTTAGATGAAATTGGCGAGCTGTCGCTGGCGCTACAGGCCAAGCTGCTGCGCGTGTTGCAGTATGGCGATATTCAACGAGTGGGCGATGACCGAAGCCTGCGGGTTGACGTGCGCGTGCTGGCGGCGACCAACCGCGATCTGCGTGAAGAGGTGCTGGCCGGTCACTTCCGCGCCGACCTGTTCCATCGTTTGAGCGTGTTTCCGCTTTCCGTACCGCCGCTGCGCGAGCGTGGCGACGATGTGCTGCTGCTGGCGGGCTATTTTTGCGAACAGTGCCGATTGCGGCTGGGCCTTTCCCGCGTAGTGTTGAGCGACGGAGCGCGTGCGCATCTGCAAAACTATGGTTGGCCAGGAAACGTACGCGAGCTGGAACATGCGGTACATCGCGCGGTGGTGCTGGCGCGGGCGACCCGCAGCAGCGGTGAAGTGGTGCTGGAGGCGCCGCATTTTGCCTTACAGGAAGGTGCGCATACGGCGGTTGTTGAAACAATGCCGGTTGCGCCAACGGTGCAAAACCTGCGCGATGCGACCGAGCATTTTCAGCGGCAGATGATTCGCCAGGCGCTGTCGGCGCATCAGAATAACTGGGCGGCCAGCGCCAGAGCGCTGGAGACAGACGTCGCCAACCTGCATCGGCTGGCGAAGCGTCTGGGCCTGAAGGATTAAAGGATCCCGGCCTGATAGAAGTTTTGCAGGTTAATCGCGCCGACCAGACGGTGTTCTTCGTCCACCACCGGGGCGGCGCTGATTTTCAGTTTCATCAGCTTTTCTTTGGCGTCGATCGCGCGCGCCTGGTCGTGAATCGTTACGCCGCCTTTGGTCATCGCCTCGTTGACGCTATCGGCCAGTGAACCGCCGCCCACCAGCCAGCGGCGCAGGTCGCCGTCGGTAAACACGCCGTGAACCTGCAAAACATCATCGCACACCGCCACCATCCCCATACCGGTGCGGCTCAGTTCAAGCATGGCGTCCATCACGCTGGCATGCACGTTGACCTGGGGAATATCAGCCTCTTTGCGCATCAGGTGGTGCACGCGATTAAGCAGACGCGCGCCGAGCGCGCCGGCCGGATGCGAGCGAGCAAAATCTTCTTCACTAAAGCCGCGCGCCTGCATAACGGCAATCGCCAGCGCATCGCCCATCATCAGGGTGTTGACGGTGCTGGACGTTGGCGCCAGGTGCATTGGACAGGCTTCGCGTTCGACGGAGATATCCAGCACCGCGTCGGCGGCCAGCGCCAGCGGTGAATTGGCTTTGCCGGTCATCGCCAGCAGCGTAACGGCTTTCTCTTTGAGGCGCGGAATAATGTAGTCGAGTTCTTTGGCGCTGCCGGAGTAGGAGATAAACAGCATGACGTCGCGACTTTCAACCATACCCAGGTCGCCGTGCAGTGCTTCTGCAGGGTGGACGAAGAAAGCCGGGGTGCCGGTGCTGGCAAAGGTGGCGGCCAGCTTTTTGCCAATATGGCCGGATTTGCCCATTCCGGAAACGATCAGTTTGCCCTGGCAGCCGAGAATGGCTTTTGCCGCCTGAACAAAGGTATCGTCGAGGCGATCGGGCAGGCGGCTGGCTTCCTGTAGTTCCAGTAACAGGGCCTTACGCCCGGCGTCTAACAAAAAATCACTCATGACTTTCTCCGATAATTAGCGCGTACACGGTCCGTTTTGCGCGGCGATGATAAAACATTCCGGCCGTTGAGATCATCGATTGCATCATGATTGTTCGACGGCGGCGATTTTTTTCCCCGCCGGATGCGAAGGCGCTTCCTTGCAGCGCGGCGGATGCTTTACCATATTTAACTCTTGCTGATATTGTTAAATGGAAGTCCCATGTTGAAGCGTCGCGTTCTGGCTTTACTCCCCCTGTGTGTCCTGCTCGCTGCCTGTAGCAGCAAACCGAAAACGGCTGAATCACCGGCACAAACCTCCGGCGGTTTCCTTCTTGAACCCCAGCATAATGCCATGATGCCGAGCGGCGACTTTGCCAATAATCCGGCGGCGGAGCAGTTCATCGACAAGATGGTGAGCAAGCACGGCTTTGACCGACAGCAGCTGCACGAAATTCTCTCTCAGGCGAAACGTCTGGACTATGTTCTGCGCCTGATGGACCGACAGGCGCCGACCGGTCTGCCGCCGACCGGGCCGAACGGTGCGTGGTTGCGCTATCGCAAACAGTTTATTACCCCGGATAACGTGCAGAACGGCGTGGCGTTCTGGAACCAGTATCAAGGCGCGTTACAGCGCGCGCAGCAGGTGTACGGCGTGCCGCCTGAGATCATCGTCGGTATCATTGGCGTTGAAACCCGCTGGGGCCGTGTAATGGGTAAAACCCGCATTCTTGATGCGCTGGCGACGCTCTCCTTCAACTACCCGCGCCGCGCGGCGTACTTCTCCGGCGAGCTGGAAACCTTCCTGCTGATGGCGCGTGATGAACAAGACGATCCGCTGGATCTGAAAGGCTCGTTCGCTGGTGCGATGGGCTACGGACAGTTTATGCCGTCGTCCTATAAGGAGTTCGCCGTCGACTTCAACGGTGATGGCCATATCAACCTGTGGGACCCTGAAGATGCCATCGGTAGCGTGGCAAACTACTTCAAGCAGCATGGCTGGGTGAGCGGCGATGCGGTGGCCGTACAGGCGATGGGTCAGGCGCCGGGCCTGGACAACGGCTTTAAAACCAAATACAGCGTATCGCAGCTGGCGGCGGCTGGCCTGACGCCGATGCAGCCTTTAGGTAACCACCAGCAGGCCAGCCTGCTGCGGTTGGATATCGGTACTGGCTATCAGTACTGGTACGGCTTACCGAACTTCTACACCATCACGCGCTATAACCACAGCACCCACTACGCTATGGCGGTGTGGCAGCTAGGCCTGGCGGTGTCTCAGGCTCGCGCGCAGTAATCTTTCCTCTCCTGCACCTCTCCGTCCGGAGAGGTGTCAGTTACATCTTGCATCATTTCCAGCCGTTTACATCGTAGCGCTCATTCTATATTGTTATGTTATAACATCAAATTATGAGGCGAAGATTTTGACTCCTGTTTTTATGGCTTCCGCCGGCGTGCGGCTTTGGCTGGCGGGGATGCTGCTGGCTGCGCTGTGGCTGGCGGTATGGTGGGCGGTCGCGCTGCCATGATTGAACTCGATAACCTCGTTGTCGGCTATGAAGGGCGGGCGATTACGCCTGCTCTCAGCGGCATGATTCACAAGGGCAGCATGACGGCCATTGTCGGTCTGAACGGCTGCGGCAAATCTACCCTGTTAAAAACGCTGGCCGGATTTATTCCGCCGGTCAGCGGCGTTATGCGCTGGACGCCGTCGCGGCCAACGATCGGCTGGCTGGCGCAGCGTCACGCGCTGGAGTCGCAGTTCCCGCTGACGGTGATTGATGTCGTCAGCCAGGGAGCCTGGCCGCGGATTTCGCTGCTGCGCGGAATTGGCCGCGACGTACGGCGCCGCATCCAGGCCGCGCTGGCGCGGGTTGGGCTGGCGGCCATGGCCACCGCACCGATTGAGTCCCTCTCCGGCGGTCAGTTTCAGCGCATGCTGTTCGCCCGCGTACTGGTGCAACGCGCGCCGCTGGTCATGCTGGACGAGCCGTTTACCGGAATTGATGAAGCGACCACGTTTGATTTGATGGGGGTGATTGAGGAAATGCATCAGCAGGGGCAGACCGTGCTGGCGGTGCTGCACGATAACCAGCGGGTGGCTGATTACTTTCCGCAAACGCTGCTGCTGGCGGAAAACAACGCCTGCTGGGGGCATACCCATGATGTATTGCCCGCGTTTGAATCGGTGAGGCGCGCATGATCTGGCATACCTTTTTTCAACCCTTTATTGAGTTTGGCTTTATGCGCCGTGCGCTGGTGGTCTGCCTGGCGCTGTCGTTGAGTACCACCGTGCTCGGCGTTTTTCTGCTGCTAAGGCGCATGAGCTTAATGGGCGATGCGCTGTCGCATGCCATTCTGCCGGGCGTGGCGGTGGGGTATTTGGTGAACGGCATGTCGCTGCTGGCGATGACCGTCGGCGGTTTTATCGCCGGAATAGCGGTGGCGCTGATTGCCGGCTGGGCGAGCCGCCGAACGCCGTTAAAGGAGGACGCCAGTTTTGCCGGGTTCTATCTTGGCTCGCTGGCGCTGGGCGTCACGCTGGTCTCGCTGCGCGGTTCTAACGTCGACCTGCTGCACCTGCTTTTTGGCTCAATACTGGCGGTGGACAGCAACGCGGCCCTGTTTGTGGCGGGCGTTGCCAGCCTGACGCTTATCTGTATCGCGCTGTTTTATCGTGGGCTGGTGAGCGAAGCCTTTGACAGCGCCTGGCTACAGGTCAATGCACGCTGGCTGCCGATTGTGCTTCATGGGCTGTTCCTGGCGCTGCTGGTGCTTAACCTGGTCGCCGGTTTTCAGGTGCTCGGCACGCTGATGGCCGTGGGCGTGATGATGCTGCCTGCCGTGGCTGCACGCTGTTGGGCGCAAACGCTGCCGGGGATTTTACTGCTGGCGGCGCTGATGGGCAGCGTCTGTGCGTGGATGGGATTGAGCCTGTCGTGGGCGGCTAATCTCCCCGCTGGACCGTCGATTGTGCTGACCGCCAGCGGCGTTTTTTTGGTTTCGGTATTTTTTGGCAAGCGTAGTCGGCTGACCGTCAGCTGGCGAAATTGAAGACGATAAGGGGAAAACATGAAGCGTATTGGGGTGATTCTGGCGCTGGCGCTCGGGATAACGGCGCAGGGGGTAATGGCGAAAACGCTGAACGTGGTCAGCAGTTTTTCCGTGCTGGGTGATATGGTGCAGCAAATTGGCGGCGAGCACGTACATGTCGACACGCTGGTTGGTCCGGACGGCGACCCGCATACCTTTGAGCCGTCGCCGAAAGACAGCTCGCTGCTCAGCAAGGCGGATGTGGTGGTGGTGAACGGGCTGGGGCTCGAGGGGTGGATCGACCGGTTAATTAAAGCCTCTGGCTTTAAAGGGGAGCTGGTGGTTGCATCAACCGGCGTGAAGACGCACACGCTGGATGAGGATGGAAAAATAGTGACCGACCCGCATGCCTGGAACAGCGCGGCTAACGGCGCGCTGTATGCGCAAAACATCATGAACGGGTTGATCAAGGCCGACCCCCAGGATAGCGCGGCGTTAAAAGCCTCCGGCGAGCGTTATATCGGGCAACTGAACGAAGTGCATGATTGGGCGAAAAAACAGTTCGACGGCATTCCGCAGGCGAAACGTAAAGTCTTAACCAGCCACGATGCCTTCGGTTATTTCTCCCGCGCCTACGGCGTGACCTTCCTGGCTCCGCAGGGGCTGTCGTCGGAAAGCGAGGCCAGTGCGGCGCAGGTTGCGGCGCTGATTAAGCAGATTCAGGCCGACGGCGTGCACACCTGGTTTATGGAAAACCAGCTCGATCCGCGTCTGGTGCGACAGATTGCCACGGCCACGGGGTCGCAGCCGGGTGGCGAACTTTATCCCGAAGCGCTGTCAAAGCCCGGCGGCGTGGCAGACAGCTACGTGAAAATGTTGCGTCATAATGTCCAGTTGATTGCCGCCAGCATGCGCTAAATTTCTCGCCGTTTCGCCCCGACGTCGTCGGGGCGATGCAATTTCGGAATGCCCCTCGTAAAATCGCCACCCCATCCCCATATCTGTGCTGAAAGTGCTATCTTTGATGGCCTCTTTATCCGGCTTAAGCGGAGCGACAATGACAGATTCAGAATTACTGCAGCTGAGCGAGCAGGTCGGCCTGGCGCTGAAAGCGCGCGGCGCGACGATGACCACCGCCGAGTCCTGCACCGGCGGCTGGATTGCCAAAACCATCACCGACGTAGCGGGCAGTTCCGCATGGTTTGAACGCGGTTTTGTCACCTACAGCAATGAGGCTAAATCGCAGATGATCGGCGTGCGGGAAGTGACGCTGGAACAGAACGGTGCGGTTAGCGAGCCCGTGGTCGTCGAAATGGCAATTGGCGCGCTGCGCGCGGCACGAGCAGACTTTGCGGTCTCGGTTAGCGGCATTGCCGGGCCGGACGGCGGCAGCGCGGAAAAACCGGTAGGCACCGTGTGGTTTGGCGTTGCCAGCGCCAGCGGGCAGGGGGTGACCCAGTGTGAATGTTTCTCCGGCGACCGTGAATCAGTGCGCCGACAGGCGACGGCTTTCGCGCTAAAACTCCTCTGGCAACAATTTCTACAAAATACTTGATACTGTATGACCATACAGTATAATTGCCTCAACAGAACAGAATTCACTATCCGGTTTCATCCGGTATGACAGGAGTAATAATGGCTATCGACGAAAACAAACAGAAAGCGTTGGCGGCAGCGCTGGGCCAGATCGAAAAGCAATTCGGTAAAGGCTCCATCATGCGTCTGGGTGAAGACCGTACCATGGATGTGGAAACCATCTCCACCGGTTCGCTGTCACTGGATATCGCGCTGGGCGCAGGCGGCCTGCCAATGGGCCGTATCGTCGAAATCTACGGGCCTGAATCCTCCGGTAAAACGACCCTGACGCTGCAGGTTATCGCCGCAGCGCAGCGTGAAGGTAAAACCTGTGCGTTCATCGATGCTGAACACGCGCTGGACCCGGTTTATGCGCGCAAGCTGGGCGTCGATATCGACAACCTGCTGTGCTCCCAGCCGGATACCGGCGAACAGGCGCTGGAAATCTGTGACGCGCTGGCACGTTCCGGTGCAGTAGACGTTATCGTGGTCGACTCCGTCGCGGCGCTGACGCCGAAAGCGGAAATCGAAGGCGAAATCGGCGACTCTCACATGGGCCTTGCGGCACGTATGATGAGCCAGGCGATGCGTAAGCTGGCGGGTAACCTGAAACAGTCCAACACCCTGCTGATCTTCATCAACCAGATCCGTATGAAAATCGGCGTGATGTTCGGTAACCCGGAAACCACGACCGGCGGTAATGCGCTGAAGTTCTACGCCTCCGTTCGTCTGGACATCCGTCGTATCGGCGCGGTGAAAGAGGGCGACAACGTTGTCGGCAGCGAAACCCGCGTGAAGGTTGTGAAGAACAAAATTGCGGCGCCGTTCAAACAGGCTGAATTCCAGATCCTCTATGGCGAAGGCATCAACTTCTTCGGCGAACTGGTCGATCTCGGCGTGAAAGAGAAGCTGATTGAAAAAGCAGGTGCCTGGTATAGCTACAACGGCGATAAAATCGGTCAGGGCAAAGCGAACGCGATCTCCTGGCTGAAAGAGAACCCGGCTGCGGCGAAAGAAATTGAGAAGAAGGTACGCGAACTGCTGCTCAATAACCAGGACGATAAACCTGACTTCGTTGTTGATAACAACAACGTTGAAGAAACCAACGAAGACTTCTGATAACCTCAGAACGAAGACGAAGGGCTGCTGATGCAGCCCTTTTTGCATTTATCACAATGGCAGAAAAACGATGACCGAAAACTCACCGCGCCGCTCCGCCTATGCCCGTCTGCTGGACCGCGCAATCCGCATTCTGGCGATGCGTGACCACAGTGAGCAGGAGCTGCGGCGCAAGCTGACCGCTCCGGTGATGACCAAAAATGGCCCGGAAGCCGTTGACGCGCCGCCGGAAGATGTTGAAAAGGTGATTGCCTGGTGCTTTGAAAACCGCTATCTGGACGATCTCCGGTTTGTGCGGCAGTTTCTCGCCAGCCGTAGCCGTAAAGGCTATGGCCCGGCGCGCATTCGCCAGGAGCTGGGGCAAAAAGGGATAAACCGTCACGATATCGAACAGGCGATGCGGGAATGCGAGATCGACTGGGGGATGCTTGCGCGCGAACAGGCGCAGCGAAAATACGGCGATCCGTTGCCGACGCTGTTTGCCGAGAAGGTTAAAATCCAGCGTTTTTTGCTCTACCGCGGCTACCTTATGGAAGATATCCAGGAAATATGGCGAAATTTTGCTGATTGACCGCACTCGGGATTTTACTTCCCTTTAAAGAAAACTTATCTTATTCCCACTTTTTCCGTTTGGATGCGGGTTGCTTTTACGGTGGCCCGCGTCTGCGACGAATATTCCTTAAATACACGAAATCATTCAAGCCGCATCAAGGCGGCAAGTGAGTGAATCCCCAGGAGCGTACATAAGTACGTGACTGGGGTGAACGAGCGCAGCCAACGAAGAGGCGGTTTGAAGGATGAAGTGTAGCTTGATTTCAGGATAATTATGAGCAAGAGCACCGCTGAGATCCGTCAGGCGTTTCTCGACTTTTTCCATAGTAAAGGCCATCAGGTAGTTGCCAGCAGCTCCCTTGTGCCGAATAACGACCCCACTCTGTTGTTTACCAACGCCGGGATGAACCAGTTCAAGGACGTGTTCCTCGGTCTCGACAAACGTAATTATTCGCGCGCGACCACCGCGCAGCGTTGCGTGCGTGCGGGCGGTAAACATAATGACCTGGAAAACGTCGGCTACACCGCACGTCACCACACCTTCTTCGAAATGCTGGGTAACTTCAGCTTCGGCGACTACTTCAAACACGATGCTATCCAGTACGCCTGGGAGCTGCTGACCGGTGAAAACTGGTTTGCGCTGCCGAAAGAGCGCCTGTGGGTTACCGTGTATGAGAGCGATGACGAAGCTTACGAAATCTGGGAAAAAGAAGTCGGTATTCCGCGTGAGCGCATTATTCGCATCGGCGACAACAAAGGCGCGCCGTATGCATCCGATAACTTCTGGCAGATGGGTGACACCGGTCCTTGCGGTCCGTGCACCGAGATTTTCTACGACCACGGTGACCACATCTGGGGTGGGCCTCCGGGATCCGCAGAAGAAGACGGCGACCGCTATATCGAAATCTGGAACATCGTCTTCATGCAGTTCAACCGTCAGGCTGACGGCACCATGGAACCGCTGCCGAAGCCGTCCGTGGACACCGGTATGGGTCTGGAGCGTATAACTGCCGTTCTGCAGCACGTGAACTCCAACTACGAAATCGACCTGTTCCGCACCTTGATTGATGCCGTGGCTAAAGTCACTGGCGCAACCGACCTGAGCAACAAGTCGCTGCGCGTCATCGCGGACCACATTCGTTCCTGTGCGTTCCTGATTGCCGATGGCGTGATGCCGTCCAACGAAAGCCGTGGTTATGTGCTGCGTCGTATCATTCGTCGCGCAATCCGCCACGGCAACATGCTGGGCGCGAAAGACACCTTCTTCTACAAGCTGGTTGGCCCGCTGGTGGACGTGATGGGTGCCGCAGGCGAAGAGCTGAAACGCCAGCAGGCGCAGGTTGAACAGGTTCTGAAAACCGAAGAAGAGCAGTTTGCTCGTACGCTGGAGCGCGGCCTGGCCCTGCTCGACGAAGAGCTGGCGAAGCTGACCGGCGATACGCTGGATGGCGAAACCGCTTTCCGCCTGTACGACACCTACGGTTTCCCGGTTGACCTGACGGCAGACGTTTGCCGTGAACGTAATATCAAGGTTGACGAAGCTGGCTTTGAAGCCGCAATGGAAGAACAGCGCCGTCGTGCGCGTGAATCCAGCGGTTTTGGCGCGGATTACAACGCCATGATCCGCGTTGACGGCGCATCTGAGTTTAAAGGCTACGACCATCTGGAACTGAACGGTAAAGTCACCGCCCTGTTCGTTGACGGTAAAGCGGTAGAGTCTATTACTGCGGGCCAGGAAGCCGTTGTCGTTCTGGACCAGACTCCGTTCTATGCGGAATCCGGCGGCCAGGTTGGCGACAAGGGTGAGCTGAAAGGCGCGGGCTTTAGCTTCGCCGTTAGCGATACCCAGAAATACGGTCAGGCTATTGGCCATCTTGGCAAGCTGGCGGCCGGCGCGCTGAAAGTAGGCGATGCCGTGCAGGCTGACGTGGATGACGCACGTCGTGCTCGCATCCGTCTGAACCACTCCGCTACGCACCTGATGCACGCGGCGCTGCGTCAGGTTCTGGGCACGCATGTGGCGCAGAAAGGCTCGTTGGTTAACGATAAAGTGCTGCGTTTCGACTTCTCCCACTTTGAAGCCATGAAGCCGGAAGAGATCCGCGCGGTTGAGGATCTGGTCAATGCCCAGATTCGTCGCAACCTGCCGATCGAAACCAATATCATGGATCTGGATGCGGCGAAAGCGAAGGGCGCAATGGCGCTGTTTGGTGAGAAATATGACGACCACGTGCGTGTATTGAGCATGGGCGACTTCTCTACCGAACTGTGTGGCGGTACCCACGCTTCTCGTACCGGTGATATCGGTCTGTTCCGCATTGTGTCGGAATCTGGCACAGCGGCAGGCGTGCGTCGTATTGAAGCCGTTACCGGTGAGGGTGCAATAGCCTCTCTGCATGCTGAAAGCGATCGCTTAAACGACATTGCTCAGCTGCTGAAAGGTGATAGCCACAACCTGACGGAGAAAGTACGTACTGTTATCGAACGTACCCGCCAGCTGGAAAAAGAGCTGCAGCAGCTGAAAGAGCAGGCCGCAGCCCAGGAAAGCGCGAATCTTTCCAGCAAAGCTGAGACGATTAACGGCGTTAATCTGCTGGTGAGCGAACTTGCCGGCGTTGAGCCGAAAATGCTGCGTACCATGGTCGACGATCTGAAGAACCAGCTGGGTTCGGCGGTTATCGTGCTGGCGACGGTTGCAGAAGGTAAGGTTTCTCTGATTGCGGGCGTGTCTAAGGACGTGACTGACCGTGTGAAAGCAGGGGAACTGATTGGTATGGTCGCTCAGCAGGTGGGCGGCAAAGGGGGCGGTCGTCCGGATATGGCGCAAGCTGGCGGTACCGACGCTGCGGCTCTCCCGGCTGCACTGGCCAGCGTGAAGGGCTGGGTAAGCGCTAAACTGTAATAACAATAAACGCATGCAGACGCCTTAACGTTATCTGTTCAGGCGTCTTGCATATGCGGTACTGATAACGATAAAGTCAGGTTGAAGTCATGTAAATCGGCTAGACTTACATTTAACAGAATGTGATGCCGTGACTGCTTACACATAAGGTGTTTGTCATCGCTGACCTTTTGGCGTTATATGATGGAGAATGCCGGGATACAGAGAGACCCGACTCATTTAATCTTTCAAGGAGCAAAGAATGCTGATTCTGACTCGTCGAGTTGGTGAGACCCTCATGATCGGAGATGAGGTCACTGTGACAGTTTTAGGAGTGAAGGGTAACCAGGTGCGCATCGGCGTAAATGCCCCGAAAGAAGTCTCTGTCCACCGTGAAGAGATCTACCAGCGTATCCAGGCTGAAAAATCCCAGCAGTCCAGTTACTAAGTTCTCGCGTCTCACCCAGCGGGTGAGACGCAACTCCCGCCGTTTTTCCCGTTTTATCTTCTGCGTCAGCCCTTTTTTCTTCTGTTCTCTCCCTTAGCGCCATTTTTTCGTATTGCCGTTTTGCGGCCGTAATCGCGTTTTATCTGTTGATAAAACGCCCGTTCTGCTTTTTTTAACGCCTGATTGTCTGTGAAATGTGCAAACGAAAAAAATCTGCGGAAAATTGTTTGACTTATAAGTCCCAGAAAGTAATATGTGCGCCACACAGCGACGATGAGCAGAAACAAGTTCTTCGAAGCACTCGCAAGAGGTGTTGTTGGTGAGGTGGCCGAGAGGCTGAAGGCGCTCCCCTGCTAAGGGAGTATGCGGTCAAAAGCTGCATCCGGGGTTCGAATCCCCGCCTCACCGCCATTTGCATCCGTAGCTCAGCTGGATAGAGTACTCGGCTACGAACCGAGCGGTCGGAGGTTCGAATCCTCCCGGATGCACCATCTTCTCTGAGATAACGCATTAGCGTTGTAACAGAAAACAGATAGCGCTTAGCAGCGGTATCGAATCTGCAGTAAAGTAAGTTTCCCGATGCATCCGTAGCTCAGCTGGATAGAGTACTCGGCTACGAACCGAGCGGTCGGAG